>CBFHUP010000017.1:0-40703 GCA_965659115.1 uncultured Flavobacteriales bacterium
CACCATGCGGATGGCCTTTGCCTCTGCTTCGGCCACTTGAAGGCGCGCATTGGCCCGGCCTTCGGCTTCTAAAATGGCCGCTTGCCGCTCACCCTCTGCCTGGTTGATGTCCGCGCCTTTTTGACCCTCTGCCTGCAAAATGGCTGCAGTCTTGGTTCCTTCGGCTTCAATGATCTGCGCACGGCGGCTTCTTTCGGCCCTCATCTGCTTCTCCATCGCCTCCTTGATGTCTTGCGGCGGATTGATGTCTTGAAGCTCCACCCGATTAACCTTGACGCCCCATTTGTTGGTCGCCTCATCCAGAATGGCGCGCAACTTGGTATTGATGGTATCCCGACTCGACAAGCATTCATCGAGGTCCAATTCACCCAGAACGTTTCGAAGTGTGGTTTGGGTCAGCTTTTCGATGGCATTGGGCAGGTTGCTGATCTCATACACGCTTTTGACAGGGTCTGTGATCTGGAAATAAATCAGGGCGTTGATCTCCGTGACCACATTGTCGCGGGTGATGACACTCTGACGGGGAAAATCAAACACCGTTTCCCGCATGTCGATGCGTTCGAGCATTTTGTAGGCCACAACGCGCTCGCCCATGGCATCCTCTTTGGCATAGCGCCAGACACTTGCACGGGGCCGATCCACGAAGGGGATCAAGATGTTGATGCCCGCCGTCATCGTCGTGCGGTAACGTCCCAGCCGCTCAATGACCAGGGCTTCGCTTTGCTTGACGATGCGCAATCCACGGATCACGACCACCATAGAGAGCACCAAAAGGGCAATGGATATAAAAGAAAAACCTTCCATGTTTAACAGGATATTCAGATTAATTCAGGGGTTCAACGATGAGCACATTGGACTCTACACCCACAATGCGCAATTGGTCACCTACTGCATAGTCGGAGGGGGTGTTAATTGAGGCCCCGCCTTCTGCACGCATGCCCTTCCAATTTGGAGGGAATTCAATCAACCAATCGTCTCCATCGATGCGTCCACGCCCCCGTCCAGAATGGGGGTCAATGGCGGTGGTCATGCGAACGGTCCTTCCTGGAAGGGCGTCCACGCCTGTGGCGACAGAATCTCCGCTGAACCACACACGCATGGCCAAAGGCCTGAGGAACACCAGCGACAGCACAGCACCAGCAGAAGCCGCTACGAATTGGTATTCCCACCAATCCGTGAACATGCTGGCCAATCCTCCTGCAAAAGCGCCAACGGCCAATGAGCCCAAGACCAAACCTGGGACAAATGCCTCACCAATCAGCAACATTAGAAAAGCCAAGGTCCACCAATGCCATTGCTCCATCATGAGGTCAAAATAGCGTAGAACGGCGCAATCTGTGCGTCAACCTCAGAATTCCGAATCAACGAAGGAAAACCTGAACCTTTTCACCTTCAGGCAAGGCGCGGATGATCATAGGCGCATTCATGCCACAGGGAATCAAATCCGAAGCAGACCATGATCCAGACCACCACAACCTTCCGGTGAGGTCAAACAACTCAATGCGACCGCGCATTGGAGGCCCCACAAAACCGATAAACCCACCTGAACGCCAACACAGCAGTTGGCCATTCTCGCCAGCAGGGTGGGGGAACAGAGCATTGACTTCTAAATCCAATGTCCCGGCTTGCCCACAGCCTGCTGAATCTTGCACGGTCCATTCTATCGTCGTTGGAGCCAATGCCCAACCCGCTGTGTCCAATCCGCCTGTCCACTCCACCGAATACGGCGGCGTACCTCCTGACACATCGAGTTCAACCCAGACCGTATCTGAACTGCCCTGAAAGTCCCAATCCAAGACCACATTCAACGCCGGTGGTGACACTACCGTGGCCGTATCCGAAGCCGCACAACCCAGAGCGTCAAGGACCACCACCGGCCAGTCGCCGTCTGTGAGGGCTTCAAGATCCGCACCATTCCAGTTCACTTGTAATGGAGGAGTGCCTCCTGCAGCCTCCAAAACCACGTCCGCCACACCACCAAAACAACTGGGAGGCCCTACCTCTAAGGTCAAGGTCAATGCCTCTGGCATTTCTATGATCACCACTGTATCCAACACACACTGAGGCCCATATTGCCATGCTATGGCAATGGTGTCCATCGCCACCATCATGTCCACGTCCAGCGGCAGTGACAATGTGTCCATCCACATCACATTCTCAGCGCCCGCAGCCGACCAAGACAAGGCGGTGCTGTCTCCAAAACAGGCCGGTGGAGCGCACACAAAATTCGGGTTTCCCACTGGGGCGATATCCGCATTCAATGTCCACTCAATGGAATGTGCACCATTCCACCATGATGCTTGCAACACATGCCCGCCCGGAATGGAGGTCCAGACCGTATCCGAGTTCAGCACCATGCCATCCCAAGAGACTTCGAAGTCACCGCTCAATGCGGGCAACACCCAGCCCTGGTCCTCCCAAGTACAATCGCGGTCGAGGCTCAATGGCACCGCACCAGCGGTGCCCTGTATGAGCACATGGGCCGTATCGGCGTGCAAACCGTACCACGTTTCTGTAGCTGCACCTGGCCAACTCACCACCAATGAGTCCAGTGTTTGAACCGAGCCCATTCCAAAAAATCGGGTGTACGAATGCTGTGTCGCATAGTCCGCGCCTGCATCGACTTGTTGCATCTGCCTGCGGCCATCGGCATACACCTCAATGAGCGCGCCAACAGCATGAGAGTTGGAGGTGGTTCCAACCAGTTGCACCGTCATGCGAGACGCCCCATTTTCATTGGTATTGAGCAGCATTTGCGCAATGGGAATGGTGCCGTGTCCAATGATGTCTGGAGCGCGGTCACCATCCAAGTCGAAACGCCCGAGGTGATACAGAGGGAACTGCTCGTTGGGCCAACCCAGAGAATCTGCCTCAAAGGTCAATCCTGAATCCGCCGCCATATAAATCCGGTTGTCAACTGGAGACTTAGAGGGCCAATTCAAGGTCGCCACCATCAAGTCTTCGCGGGCATCGCCGTCGATGTCAATCACACAACCGCCCCAACCAAAATCTTGAACTCCTTCAAGGCCGGCTTCAAAGGCCACATCTACAAACCCAGAATCTGTCTGTTCATACAAGGAATGGGGCACGTTGCTTACATCCGTGCAGAACAAGTCCCAATCCCCGTCTTGATCTGGGTCAAACACCGTAGCCGTCATGGGATCCACCACCGACAACAAGCCCAACTCCAACGCCTCGTCCACAAACGTTCCATCTCCCTGGTTGCGGTACATCGCATTCTTAAAGCTTGGACGGTCATTGATGACCCACAAATCCTGCCAACCGTCTCCATCATAGTCGAGCCAACCTCCATGAAAAGAGGTTTGGATTCCATTATGGACACCGACTGAGTCATCGGCCAAACTGAAGTATCCAGCCCCATCGTTGATCAAGAAGGCATTGGGGTGGAAGTACTCCGTGACGCTGATGTGATAGGAGGCGATGTACACGTCGAGGTCTTGATCCTGGTCAAAGTCAGCCGCAGAGATGCCCCGTGGATTCCAATCCATCCAATCTGGAATCCCCCGGGCGGCAGTTTCATCCACGAGGCTCCCGTCCCCGTGCCTCACGTAGAGTTTAACCCCATTTTCTTGGCGCCCAGCAAACAAGTCCAAGTCCCCATCGCCATCGATGTCCACCCACAACACTCCGGTAGACTGGCCTTCGCTGACCAACTCTTGGTCCAAAACAAACCCGCTGTCTGTTCTCAAATAAAGACTGACGCTGCCCGACGTTTGAGAAACGGTCAAGTCATCCCTTCCATCTCCGTTGAAGTCTGCGCAGCTGATGCCGCACCCCAAGTAACTCCCTGTGCAAGAGGCAGAAAGCAAGTAATCAATGGAGACGTCCTCCCACTGGGCCAAGGTGGGAGCAGACCACAACAACATCCACAACAGCCAGCCTCCTTGGTGGATTGCCCCCGAACGGCGCTGCTTTATCTCAGCCATCGGTACAATTCACCAGAGCCACCGATGGCGGTAACCAGAACCGGTGCAGAAGTCGGCAGCGTAATGAAGGAGGAAGAAGACACATTGATGCCCTCCAAGACCAATTTTCCAGACAAGTCAAACACCGACACATCCAAATGCTGCCCTTCAGGCCCGCTCCATTGCAGCGCTCCCTCCATCCTGAAACAGTTCCAAGGCGCCTTGACATTTAGACCCGGTGCACTTGACAAAGGATTCAGGCCTATGAACAGTGCTCCCAAGTCAAGGCAACCATTGGAGTCCTGGACATACCAGCCCAAATTCACAGGGGCCAGCGCTAAGCCATTCTCATCGAGAGGCCCATTCCAATTCCAAGAATAAGGTGGGGTCCCACCCGAGACCACTGTTTCCACTTGAACAGAATCCGAACTCCCCAAGTAATTGAAAACGAAGTCCCCAAACAGGCTATCAGGACTCACAATGACCAAGGAGTCCATCAGGATACAGCCTTGCTCATCGGTAATACTAAAAGGCACTACACCGGGTGAAAGCGCCGTCAAATCAGCACCTCCAACATCGAGGGCAAGGGTTCCAGTACCGCCGCCTGAGGCAATTTCTGCGGCCCCAAAATCTCCAGCACAAGGGGGAGGGGCCAAGTCAACTTCCGCATACAACTCCGCGGGACTGGCGACACTAAACACGGTGTCCACGCCACAACCGTTGGACAACCCCAAGTTCAAAACGAATTCACCCTCTCCAATGGGCAGGTCCTCGATCAACGGAGAAGTAAGGACACCGTTCAACGTGACCATGGACGAATCTGGCAAATTCCAAGAAACCAAACCTGAATCACCAAAACAGGAGGGAGGTGTGACTTCTAAAGCAATTTCTGGAGCGACTTCAGGAGCCCACTCCACCGTCTGACTCCAAGTGTATCCAGTGCCCCACCAAACCGCCTCCAATGTCCATTCGCCAGGCGCATCGGCCACCACAATCGATGAGTTCACCGGGGCCCCGTTCCAGGTCATGTTGGTGATGGAAGGGTCAAAGGGGACCGTCCAACTCGATTGCTGCCATGGACAATCAGAATCGATCGGCTCCAGCCCTGTGTTCCCCACGTTTTCTACAATGAGCAAGGCGCTGTTCGATTCCACATCAAACAGTACGTCACGCTCTCCACTGGGCCAAGACACCACCAATGAATCGATCAACGCTGTCGTACCGAGCCCAAAAAACTGGGTGTAGTTGTGCTGGGTCATAAAGTCTTCACCCGCACTCACCTGGCTCATTTGTGTCAAGCCATCTGCATGCACCTGGATCAAGGCCCCAATGCCGCGGGTATTGGATATGGTTCCCACCAAATCCACTGTCAAGCGCATGTTGTCGTCTTCGTTGGTCAACCTCAATACTTGCGGCGCTTGTGCATTGCCGTGACCTACAATGTCTGGCACCCGGTCTTGGTCGAGGTCCAAACGGCCCAAACAATACAATTGAAACTGCTCGTTGGGCCACTGTTCTGTGGCCTCTTCGAAGACCAAACCCGTACCGTCGTTCATGTACAGGTGGTTGTCATGCGGAAGGGAAATGGGAAACCTGTAGGTGGCCACCATCATATCGTCCCAACGGTCTCCGTCCACATCAATGGCGCAGGTTCCCCAACCATATTGCGTGCTCGCTACACCGGCAGATTCTGCCACATCTTGGAATACCCCGTCGTTGTTCAACATAAACGCATTGGGATAAGCCTCAATGTTGGTCACGTATTGGTCCCAATCGCCATCATTGTCAGGGTCGAACAGTGTTGCTGACATGGCACTAATCGCGATGTTGGCCCCTGAAGATTCAGATTGGTCTACAAATGGGCCATCTCCAAAATTGGTGTAGAGCGAGTTTGGATAATCATCGCGGTCATTGATCACCCAGAGATCGTCAAAACCATTGCCGTCATAATCAAACCATGCGCCTTGGAAAGAATTGCGGAATCCATCCCCTACAAAGGTCATCAACGTGACCTCTTCGAAGTACCCCGTTCCTGAGTTTTGGAACAGCTTGTTTTGGTATTTGACTTGTTCCCAAGGGTCATGGTAACTGGCGATGTAAATGTCCAGAAAACCGTCGCGATTGAAATCCCTGGCAGAAATTCCTCGGTTGTTCCAACCTGAGGCCAAGGGGAATCCTCTGTCGACCCCTTCTTCAATCAATGTCCCGTTGGATTGTTGGACAAACAAATAGACCCCTACACCCGCTGCACCAGCAAACAAATCCAGATCACCATCGTTTTCGATGTCTACCCAAAGCAAGGCCTTGGCTTCTGCAAGCAAGTCCAGCTCATGGTACAATGAAAAACCAGATTCTCCACCTGTGTAAAGCTTCACGATTCCATTGGCGCCAGCAACCGTTACATCGTCCCAGCCATCGCCATTGAAGTCAACCGTTGAAATACCGCAACCAAACAGACTTCCAAAGGTGCTGCTTTGCATGAGGTAATCCAGCGTTACATCTTCAATTTGACCCCGACTTTCAGCCGCAAGGCTGAAGAAAACGGCCAAACCGAACAAGCGGGATGCAAGGGCGTTTCGATTTATGGTGAACAAGACAGAGTACTGACGGACAAAGTCCGCAAACGTTGCCCGGTTTTACAGCAAATCATCTACCAAGGACAGCACAAGTGGCACAAGTGCATCCGAGCCGTCATTCAAAATCACCTTGTCGGACATGGCATTGACCTTTTCGGCGGGCCATTGATGTGCCAAACGGGCTTCCACTTCGGCCACACTCCAGCCATTGCGGTCCCGAACACGTTGCAGGCGCAAAGGCCATGGCGCCGATACTGCCCAAACCTCATCACAGTCGACATGACTGCCCGACTCAAACAAAATCGCAGCTTCCCTGAACACCACAACAGCGCCCGCCTTTTCCTCCAAAGCCTTCCATTGCGCAAACACCCGAGAGACAGCAGGGTGAACCATGGCGTTTAAATCAGCCAAAGCGACCGCGTCAGAAAACACGACCTCCGCCAAGGCCAGCCGGTTCAACGTACCATCAACTGCCAGCACCCTCGGTCCAAATCGGTCTACAACGGACTGCAACAATGTCGCGTCCTGATCATATAAACTGCGGGCCACAGCATCTGCATCGAACACGGGATGGCCCAACGACCTCAATATCTGAGACACCACAGACTTGCCAGCACCGATGCCGCCGGTCAATCCAACGACCAATGCGCCTGCGCTGTCCAAAATTTTGTCCTCAGGTGTCGAAAAAGACATACCGCAATATTCGGGCATTCGATTGAGCCTCGCGACATTTACACCATGGCCCACCTCATCGCCCCTTCGCTGCTTGCTGCTGACTTCGGAAACCTCGCCCGTGACGTTGCGATGGTCGACAACAGTGACGCAGATTGGCACCACATAGATGTGATGGACGGCATGTTTGTTCCCAACATCAGTTACGGAATGCCTGTCATTGCCGCTATCGGCAAGCACGCCAAGAAGCCTTTGGATGTGCACCTCATGATTGAGGCGCCAGACCGATACATCAGCCACTTCGCCGCTCTGGGCGCTCATGTGCTCACCGTACACGCAGAAGCTTGTGTGCATTTGCACAGAACCCTTGGTGCCATAAGAGAAGCCGGCATGCGTCCAGGAGTCGCTTTGAATCCACACACCCCACTGTCGGCCATTGAAGAAGTGCTCGGAGAACTGGATTTGGTGTGCATCATGAGCGTGAATCCTGGGTTCGGGGGCCAGAAATTCATCGCGGGCACCTTCGACAAGGTGCGGCGATTAGACGCTCTGCGCCAACAACACCAGCATGACTTTTTCATTGAAGTCGACGGGGGAGTTGGAGAGGGCAATGCCACCCAACTTATAGAAGCTGGAGCCGATGTGTTGGTGGCAGGCTCATCCGTATTCAAGGCGGAAAACCCGACAGACGCCGTTGCTAGGCTCAAACGTTGCACGAAAGAAAGCGCCTAAAAGGCCTGCAGTGGATCAGTAAGCCGACCTGAAGTAGGTCGTGCCTTTGGCGTCGTGCCCCCAGACAACGCCATGACGTGGCAAGACATCCCATGACCATTGTTGGGCCTGGCCCCCTTCCGCAACTGCCGTGTACACCATGCGTCCTTGGAGGTCATAAAAATCCAGCTGAACCTGACCCCAGTCCGATGGGCCTGGGGTCAACCACAACCCTTCAGGGCCATGACTCAAGTGGGAACTTGGATTCCAGTCGTCTTCATCCACGCCTAAGTTCACCAGGTCCTGCAGCCCCAACAGCAAACATCCATGGGCGTCCATCAACACCCAACTGTACAAGCCTGCAGACAAGCCGGTGATGACCGTATCGCTGTCAGCCCCCGTGTTCCAGAGGACATCATAAGGCGGTGTGCCACCGGCCGGGTTCAATTCCAGACTACCGTCATTTCCAACATCTTCATGGGTGACCACCACACCACACGTCAGGGGAGGAGGAATGACCACCATGAGGGAGGAGTCAACTGTACATCCATTGGCATCCTGGAGTTGCAAAGGAACTTCTCCTTCTGGCAACATAGAGGGGTTCACGCCACCCCAGTTGAGCACATAATTCGGCGTTCCCCCATAACCCGCCGCAAAGGCTTGGGCTGAGTCCTCGTGACACAGGGCAGGGGTGTACTCGATGTACAGTTCCAATTGTGCGGGCTGGACCAAGTTAAACTCGTGTAGTTCGGCACAAACACCAGAACTGTCCAAGGTGGTCAAGGTCAGCGGGCCTCCTTGCACCTGTAAGCCCTGGACGAAGAAAGGGAAATTGACGTCTCCGTAATCTACTGTCAGCACGGAGTCGGCCGACCATCCCAAACTTCCCATTTCGTTGAAGCACTGAGGCTCCGTCCACTGGATGGTCAATGCATGCGGCGGCTGCGAAGTCCAAACCACCGTGTCAGACCATTGAAACAGCCCGCCCATCCAACGGCAATCAACGATATAGGTGCCAGGTTCGTAGATGGCCAATGAGTCCCCTGTGGCGGGCAGTCCATTGACAGAGATATCTGGGCAAGGCATGGGGAAATTCAGCCATGCCGAATCTCCAGCGCAACCTGATCCGGAGGCAGACAGTTCCGCTGTGGTGGACCCCTCAATCAAACGCAAGTCCGTTCCAGAAGGAATGTCATACCACACTTCGTGAAGGCCACTGGGCCAATCCACCTCAATGGAGTCGACGACCTGTGATGTACCCAGTCCAAAATACTGTTTCCAAGAATGCTGGGTCACGTAGTCTGTCCCACAACTCACAAGTTGCAATTGGCTCACACCCTGCACATGGACCCGCACCTCAGCGCCAATGGCCCAGCGGTTTGAATGGGTTCCACACAATTGCACCGCGAGTCGCTCATTGGAAGATGAACCGTCAACGGTGGCATTTTGCAACATCTGCAAATAGGGGCTGTTGCCCAAGGCGATGACATCCGGAGCCAGATCTTGGTTGAAATCACAAGCCGCCAAACTGTACAATTGGGTCAGGTTATTGGGCCAATAATTGTTCGTTTGGTCTGTGAAGACGCTGCCACCATCGTGATTTTGGTAATAGTAGTTTTTGTACGGAGAGGTATTTGGAAACCGATACGTCGCCACCATGAGGTCGCTGCTCATATCGCCATCCACGTCGACCCAACATCCACCCCAGCTGTACCGCTCACCATTTAACCCCAAGTCTGCACCCACTTCTTGGTACAGTTCAGAACCGTTATTGTCCAAATAGATGTTGTCGTTGAACTCGACATTGGTGCAGAAGAACTCATAGTCCCCGTCGTTGTCGGGATCACCCACGGTAGCCGTCATGGCGAAAACATGTTGGTCAAGTCCTACCAATGGCGCAACATCTTCAAAGGTTCCATCCCCATTGTTGGCGTAAAGGGCATTGGCAAAAACGATGCGGTCATTGATCACCCAAAGGTCCAAATCACCATCCGCATCATAGTCAACCCATGAGCTTTGAAAGGTGTGCTGCAATCCGTTGCCCACCCCCGCAGTCTCTGACACATCCGTGAAGAAGCCTGCACCATCGTTGTTGAACAGCAAGTTTTCGGACAGGCCCGTCGTTCCATCGTGATACATACTGACATAGAAGTCCAAATCTCCATCGGCATCGTAATCTGCCACTGAAATTCCCCGAGACTCCCAAGTTTCGTCCATTGGAAGCCCCCTGGACTGGGCCAAGTCCGTCAAAACACCTTCGTCGTTGATGAAGAACTGCATGGAGGCATACCTCCGCATTAACATCAAATCCAAATCATCGTCCCCATCGGCATCAAACCAAGCCAATCCTTGTCCTTGTTGAACACCATCGATGAAGTGCTCCAATTCAAATCCCCCTTCGGCCAGCTGCCTGTATGCCAAAACAGTTCCATCACTGTTGGCAACGGTGATGTCATCGAGACCATCACGGTCAAAATCAGCCAAGCTCAAACCCGTGCCGAGGTAGGAGGCCTGAGTGCTTCCAACCAGAGTGTACAGTTCCGAGACATCCGTCCACTGCGCCCGGACCTGCAAAGGCAGAATCACAGCAACAGCAGTCCAAAATCTGAATGTCTTTAGCATGTCCTCAGGAGACAAGGTCGGGTGTACGCATCTCCAATGTAATCGAAATCCCTCAAGAGGGCTCTACTTCGGCAGATAAGTCCCGCTCTAACAGAGCAGTACAAATGGGCTCTAGCTCGTCAAAGTCTCCATTTTTAACCGAACACTTGCCCTTAGTATGAACGATCAAGGCACACTGCTCTGCTTGCAGCAACTCGTGACCACAATAGGCCACCAGGCATTCAATCACGTGGTCGAAAGTATTGTGGTCGTCATTGTACAGGACAATGTGCCAACCATCGGCCACAGCCTCTTCCAATCCCACAGCTTCCTCAACCAGGGTCTCCTCCTGCGGGAATTCATAAAAATGAGACTGAATCATGGTGCAATTTAAAGCGCAGTCGTTTGGGATTACATGCCGAAATACGACATTCGGTACCCTCCGATAGTCGGCTTAAACTTTCATTTAGGGATATCGGAACAAACTGAAACTTAACGTGTTCTACACATAACATGGTACGAAAACCCAGCATCCTCTTACTCGGTTCGGACGGCAGCACCCGAACACCCTCTGTGGACTTGACCGAGTTCGGTTGTGATGTCCGCACAGCGAGCAAAGTCTCCGAAGCCGCCGGCATCTGCCTCTTTGCTCCACCAGATTTGGTGGTGGTACTCGAGCAGAAGAACGGTATGGTCGAATTCATCGAGCAGCTCAAAATCCAAGACAAGATCCTTCTGCTGGAATACGCAGCAGTCAACGCCAATGGCGAAGACGACACAGAAGGACCTTCCTCCATCGCCGATGCTGTGGAAGGAGCCTTGCAGGAACTGGCCGAGTCGAAAGTGCGCGCCAAGCACTTCTTCACCAAGGTGGGCAACAAACTTCGCCGCATTCACCTTCAAGATGTGCGGTTTATAGAGGTGGAAGGCAAATACAGCGCCATCCATGTTGGCGAACGCAAGTACAATGTCAAAGCCAGCTTGAAAGACCTGTTGCTGAAATTGCCCCTTGAAGACTTTGTGAGGGTCAGCAGAAATTATGTCATCAACATTGACCGTGTCACCCACATTGACACCTTTCAATTCATCATCAAAATTGACAACGACGAGATTCCAATCTCACGGACGTACAAGGATGAATTGATGAAGCGCATTCAACTCTTGTAAACCGACAGCACCTTACTCCGAAGTCAAGGTGTATTTGAAAGCACAGCCCCCCATGGAGGCTGTGCTTTTTTCATGTTGTCCAATGGACTTTACTCAGAGCCTCACAAAATAGAAGGCACCAAAAAATCACCGCTCAGGGCGGGCTGCATGGACCTGCGAATTGTTCCGCTTAGGACGGGAGCCAAGCAAAGCCTGACCAGCGCCAGAGCCTGTTGCACACGTCTGGCTCGCTCAAAGCGAGCAACTGACCGCCCAATCCACTGCGCACCAACGACCATCCGTTTTTCTCATCGCAGAGAATCAACCATTGACGGTTCTTGGACCACCAGGGAGCCTTGACGTCTTTTACAAAGTCACCTTCGTGCAACCAACGGTCGTCCGCGTCCTTTAGACCACTGCAGCGATCGCGGTGGGTCCATTTAATCTGGCGCCCGGACCACCACATGCCTTCTCGGCTATAGAAACGCTGGCCTGTCTGCTCTTCTCGCATCCATCCTACGATTCTACCACCACGCCGCAAGCGAAAGCGAACGACTTCATCAACGGGGGTCATGACCTGAGGCTTCACATGAGTGCAACACCCTTGTACCGAGACTGTTCTCATTTGTGCATCAATTCCACTGAAAAAAGAACAAGCCACCTCTCACAGGGATAAATTTGCACCCATGTCTGATCATTCAGCCCAAAGGCCCACGGAGAACAACGACGGCACTACGTCCGAATCGGTCCACTTTATTGAGCAGATTGTTCAAGACGATCTGCACAGCGAGAAGCACAGAAAAATCCACACAAGGTTTCCTCCTGAACCGAATGGGTACTTGCACATCGGTCATGCCAAAGCCATCTGCCTCTCCTTTGGCATTGCAGACAAATATGACGGGCTTGTCAACCTCCGCTTTGACGATACGAATCCGGAAAAGGAAAGCCAAGAATACGTGGATGCCATCCGCAGAGATGTGACATGGCTCGGATACAACTGGTCTGGCGGTGAGTATTACACCAGCGATTACTTCGAACAGCTCTTTGGATTTGCAGTCCGGCTCATCGAAAAAGGACTGGCCTATGTGGACCATCAAAGTGCAGAGGACATTGCCAAAGGGAAGGGGACGCCCACACAACCCGGAACACACAGTCCTTTCCGCACCCGCACGGTAGAAGAAAACCTGCGGCTATTCTCTGAAATGCGCAACGGCATGCACCCTGACGGACACTGCGTGCTGCGCGCCAAAATTGACATGGGGCATGCCAACATGCACATGCGTGACCCCATCATATACAGAATCAAACGGGCCCACCACCAGCGGACAGGAGACCAGTGGTGCATTTACCCCATGTACGACTTTGCACATGGGCAGTGTGATTCTTTGGAGGAAATCACGCATTCCCTTTGCACCCTCGAATTCGAAGTGCACCGTCCCCTATATGATTGGTTCATCAACGCGCTGGAGATTTTTCCAAGCCGACAGATTGAATTTGCAAGGCTCAATCTCGATCACACCGTGATGTCCAAGCGCAAACTGCTCAAGCTCGTAGAAGAGGGAGTGGTGGACGGCTGGGACGACCCCAGAATGCCCACCATCAGCGGGTTGCGTCGACGGGGGTTCACCCCGCAAAGCATCCGCACGTTTTGTGATCGCGTCGGCATTGCTAAGCGCGAAAACGTGATCGATTTCAGCCTATTGGAATGGGCCCTCAGGGACCACTTAAATAAGGTCGCCCACCGTGCAATGGCCGTCTTGGACCCCATCAAGCTGGTCGTTGTGAACTATCCCGAGGACCAAACCGAATGGCTTCCTTCTGAAAACAATCCTGAAAATCCCGAGGACGGCACCAGGGAAATGCCCTTTTCCAAGACCCTGTGGATGGAGCGCGGCGATTTCAAGGAAGAGGCCAACAAGAAGTGGTTCCGGTTGGCACCCGGCAAAACTGTGCGCCTCAAATCTGCCTTTATCGTGCGCTATGTCGACCATGTCAAGGGGTCCGACGGAAGCATCGAAGAAGTGCACGTCGAATATTTCCCAGACAGCAGAAGTGGATCAGACACCAGCGGAATCAAAGCCAAAGGCACCCTGCATTGGGTCAATGCTGCAACCGCTTTGGATGCTGAAGTCAGGCTCTATGACCGGTTGTTTTCAGACCCGACACCAGACGGTCATGCCGATCGGGATTTCAGCGAGTTTCTGAATCCACAGAGTTTGGAAATCCGCCAGGGCTGCAAACTCGAACCCGCTCTGGCCCAGGCCAATGCGGACCATCCAGTACAATTCACCAGGCTCGGCTATTTCGCCCTCGATGCAGAGCGCACCGCAGAGGCTGGACACATGGTTTGGAACCGATCCGTGACCCTCAAGGATGGCTGGAAGGGCTGACTTTTAATGCGGCCAGCCAGGCGTCAAAGGCATCCCTCGCTTCTTTTTCTGATCGCTTTCCAGACGAAACTTCGGTCTGGAAGGCGCGCCATTGATCCAAGACTTCTGGTCCAACCTGCATCATTAAAGCCCGCGCAGCATCAGGAGCATTGGGAATGGCCCCATCCATGATGGCGTCCTTGATGACGTTTTTGATCGCGCCTATCGGCCGGCACGGCGGTATCGAAAATGCCGACATGATGTCCTCTCCGCTTACAGGAGGCTCAAAATTGCGCACCCGGTCTTTTTCCTCGACTTCCACCAGCTTTCGCACCACCACTTCATAGTTGCGCAGGTACCGCTCCACTTTCGCCTCATTCTTTGAAGTGATGTCAGCCCGTGCGAGTACCATCAGGTCATCTACATCGTCCCCGGCCTCAAACAACAGGCGCCTGACTGCACTGTCTGTCACTTCCTCCTTGGTGAGGGCAATGGGGCGCAAATGCAGCAGAACCAGCTTCTGCACATACTTCATTTGATGGTCCAAGGGCAGCTTGAGCCTCTTAAAAATCTTGGGAACCATACGGGCTCCGCGGTCTTCATGTCCATGGAACGTCCAACCGTGATCCGGATGAAACCGCTTCGTAGGAGGCTTTGCAATGTCATGGAGCAGGGCGGCCCACCTCAGCCACAAACTGTCGCTGACCTGAGCCACATTGTCTACCACCTCCAACGTGTGGTAGAAATTGTCTTTGTGTCCGATGCCATTCCGACGCTCAACCCCTTGCAGGGCGACCATTTCAGGAAAGAACTCATGCAACAACCCCGTCTTGTACATGAGCTTGAAACCCATGCTAGGTCGCCGACTGAGCAAGATCTTATTCAGTTCCACATGAATGCGCTCAGAAGAAATAATCTGAAGCCGTTGGCTGTTGCGCCCAATGGCGTCAAGTGCAGCACTGTCTATTCGGAATCCCAACTGCGAAGCAAAACGGACCGCCCGCATCATCCGCAATGGATCATCACTGAACGTTACGTCAGGATCCAAAGGGGTGCGGATCATCTTGCGTTCGAGATCGGCCAGACCTTCAAACGGGTCCACCAATTCTCCGTAGCCGTCCGCATTGAGGCGCAGAGCCAGCGCATTGATGGTGAAGTCCCTGCGCTGCTGATCATCGGCAATTGAACCGTCTTCTACAATGGGCTTGCGGCTGTCTCGCTGGTAAGATTCCCTTCTAGCCCCAACAAATTCAACCTCACATCCTCCGTGCCGGAACATGGCTGTACCAAAATTCTTGAATACCGCCACTTTACCCGCGCCCAAACTTTGGGCCACATTACGGGCCAACTCAATGCCGCTGCCTTCGACCACGATGTCGATGTCCTTACTCGGACGGCCCAACAACAAGTCCCGCACGAATCCGCCAATGGCAAAGGCCTGCTGACCCTTGGCATCTGCGGCCGCGCCAACAGCCTTGAACACGGGGTGCTTCAGTTGATCTGCGAAGTTCACGGCCTCAGTATTTCGATGCGACCTGAGGCATCCAACTTGACCATACTCGATGTCATGTTGCCGCTGCGGTCTCGGCCTGTTGCACAGACGTAATCCACACCGTTCCTCAGGGCTCCATTGATTTCAGAGAAGTGACCCGGCGTAGGGTGACCACTGAGGTTGGCTGAAGTAGAGACCAACGGCACATCAATTCCGCGCAGAATGAACTGCAAAAAAGGCTCGTTGACCACCCGAATGGCCAAACTCCCATCTTCGGCCAAAAGGGCAGGGGTCACATCTCGTCCGCCGGGCAACACCAATGTCATCGGCCTCGATTCTGGCGCGCTCTCTCTTAAAAGGTCCCAGGCAATTTCGGGCACGGGGTGGGCGTATTCTTCGAGCAAACCATCGGCATCCACCAACACCAGCGAAGGCTGCGCCCCTTCGCGCCCCTTGAGCGCGTAAAGTTTCTCGAGTGCCTCGGCGTCATCCGCTCGGCACCCCAGCCCCCAAACTGTATCGGTGGGATATAGAATCACGCCTCCGGCCTTCAAGGTGCGGACAGCGGCAATCGCATCGTCCCTCCACGGGGCGTTTTTTAATGAGCGCGGCGCCAATTTTCTATGTTTCGGTTGATTCGAGTCACGGTGTTGACCTCTTCAGGTTTTGAAAACGTCATGCCGGTCATTTGTTCATACAAAGCGATGTAACGCTGGCTGACCTCCGCCAAAAAGGCATCTGTCATCTCCGGAATTTGATCTCCTTCACGGCCCATAAAACCTCCAGCGATCAACCACTCCCTCACAAACTCCTTACTGAGTTGAGCCTGCTGTTCACCCCGGGCTTGACGCCCCTCAAAACCATCGGCATGAAAGTATCTGCTGCTGTCAGGGGTGTGCACCTCATCCATCAACATCAATTCGCCTTCGTAGAGGCCAAATTCATACTTCGTGTCGACCAAGATTAAACCGCGGCTGGACGCCATGGCTTGGCCCCGAGCAAATAAGGCCCGAGTCACCCGTTCCATTTCAGCATACAGTTCAGCATCTACCAAACCCGACGCCAAAATCTCGGCTTCTGAAATGTCCTCATCATGGCCCTCCTCAGCCTTGGTGGCCGGAGTGATGATGGGCACATCAAAGGCATCGTGTTCGCGCATGCCCTCAGGCAAAGGCACCCCACACAACATACGCCCTCCATCCCGATAGGTACGCCATGCATGTCCCGTCAAATGCCCCCTGATGACCATCTCCAACCGAATGGGTTCGCAGCATTTCCCCACCGCCACATTCGGATCGGGGGTCGCCTCCAGCCAAACGGGAACCAGGTCTGAAACCGCATCCAACATGTGGCCTGCGAGCTGGTTCAGCACCTGGCCTTTGAACGGGATAGGGCGGGGAAGGACAACATCAAATGCGGAAATGCGGTCACTAGCGACCATCAGCAACCTTCCATCCTCAAGGGTATGGACGTCGCGCACTTTGCCTCGGTAGAATTCTTGTTCATCCGCAAAGTGCATCCGCTGGTCAAACAAGGGCTCGGGGGCGGTTGTCGTCATCATGCTTCTGGGCCTGCAATATCGTCATCATGGGGCGCGTCATCACCCTCTTCATCACGGATCCACTTTTTGGCAGGAACCTGCCCAATGGACGGCCCCATACCTCCGGAATCCCCTTGACCTTCGGCCTGTTCAAATGCTTTGATGACCTTTTTGACCAGGTTGTGCCGCACCACATCGTCTCCGGTGAGCGTCACAAATTGAAGCCCTTCTACGTCATGGAGCACACGGCGGGCAAAACGCAATCCACTCTCTTGACGGCGGGGCAAGTCCACTTGAGACGCATCCCCTGTGACCACAAATGTGGCAGAGCGGCCCATCCGGGTCAGGAACATCTTCATTTGGGCCACCGTGGAATTTTGGGCCTCATCCAAAATCACAAAAGCCTTGTCCAAGGTGCGCCCCCGCATAAAGGCCAAAGGCGCAATTTCAATCACCCCTTTGTCGAGGTGGTCTGCCACCCGCTCGTAGGGAAGCATGTCCGTCAGCGCGTCGTAGAGTGGCTGCATGTAGGGGTCGAGCTTCTCTTTGAGGTCGCCAGGCAAAAAACCGAGGTTTTCTCCTGCTTCAACAGCAGGACGGGTCAGGATGATCCGGCGCACCTTCTTTTCCTTTAAGGCCTGAACCGCCAAGGCCACTGCAGTGTATGTCTTGCCCGATCCTGCGGGCCCAATGGCGAACACCATGTCATTGTTCCGCACTGCATCCACCAATTTCCGTTGGTTGGGTGTCCGGGCCGCCACCCTCAAGCCGCCGGGGCCATAAACCAACGTATCATCCTCGGAGGCGGCCTTTTTCATGGCGACGCCATCGTCGCGCATCAGCCGCTCCAAATCATCTTCGGGCAAAGTTCCATAGCGGTCCAAATGCCAAACCAGCAGCTCCCATTTGGCAGCAAAAGCATCGAGGTCTCCCTTGGCACCAAAGGCCTTGACCTCATGGCCGCGCCCTACCAATTTGAGCTTGGGGAAGTGGGCCTTGAGCAAGGCAAATTTTCTATGGCCGGCCCCGAAAACTTCGAGCGGGGGCACGTCTGGAAGTACAAATCGTCGTTCTGAACTCACGTTGTCAATGGAAACTGTGGGGAGGTTGTGGGATATCTCGCAGCGGAACTGCAAATCTACTCGTTCAAGATGCTGATTTTTGAAGAAGAATGGAGCACACCTCTGCCGTCCCCCGCATTGTCACCCTGACTTCCGATTATGGAACGGACAGTTTGTACGCTGCTGCACTGCGAGGCGCCATCATTTCTCAGGACCCCACCATTCGTATCGTGGACATTTCTCATGGCATCCGTCCATTTGACACCAACCAAGCGGCCTTTGCGTTGCGCGCCACAGCTGAGCATTTCCCGAGGGGTACGGTGCACATCATTGCCATGAACACCAACCAAACCGGTGATTACTTGCACCGGGTCATGGAACTCGAAGGACAGTTTTATGTCGGGTTGGATGACGGTGTGTTCTCCTTGATCGCGGACCGCGCACCAGATGCCATCCACGACATCACTGTGACCTCCGAAAGCGATGTTCTGACCTTTCCGGAACGCCACATATTCGTCCAAGTAGCCTGCCATTTGGTCCAGGGTGGTGTCCCCGCTGTCATTGGCCGTCCGGCAGAGGGGTGGGTCGAAAGCGCATGGCAGCGCCCATTGATCGGTCAAGACTACGTCCAAGGCATTGTCCTGAATGTAGACACCTTTGGCAACCTCATTACCAACATTGACCAGCGCACCTTCAAAGAAGTGGGGAAGGACCGCACATTCAAAATCCCATTGCGGTCTTCCAGAATGGATGTGAACCGCATTCACCGCCAATACAGCGCTGTTCCCGATGGAGAACGCGTGGCTTTGTTCAATCACATGGGGCTCCTCGAAATCGCCATCAACCACGGCAATACTGCAGGTGGAGGAGGCGCCAGTCAGCTCTTTGGACTCAAAGCAGGCTCCATTGTTCGGATTGAGTTTGACCCCTTGCTTCCAAATCCTACCCTGTGATTGTCCGCATCGTCCACATGGAATTTCTCCCCGAGAAGAAATCGGAGTTTTTGATGCTCTTTGAACGGCACAAAGCGGACATTGCGTCGCAACCAGGCTGTCGCGATTTGAAACTCGTCCAAGATGAAACGCAACCTGCATGCATCAGCACGGTGAGCATGTGGGACGCCCAAGAAGACCTTGACGCCTACCGCAAGAGCGCATTGTTTGCAGAGGTTTGGCCTGCCACTAAAGCCCTTTTTGCAGCACCTCCCACCGCACACAGTCATACCGTGCTCTGGGCTTCATAATTTCGAACTGCATTCATGACCGCCCTTTATAAAAAAGAACTTCGCGCCTTTCTGTCTTCCACCATTGGAACGGTGGTCCTCGGGGTCTTCCTGCTGATGGGAGGATTGTTTCATTGGGTCTTTCCAGGTCAATGGAACCTCTTATCCAACGGCATCGCAGAAATGAACGCGTTTTTCCTTTTCACGCCATGGATCTTGATGTTTCTGATCCCGGCCGTTACCATGAGGTCGATTCCCGAGGAACGCAGCCAAGGAACTTTAGAATTGTTGCTCACGCATCCGCTGGATCCTCGCCGCATCATACTGGCCAAGTTTTTCGCCGGACTCACCTTGGTCTGCATCGCCCTCGTCCCCACGCTGTTTGGTTTTGCCATTCTGCATGAGTTAGGGAATCCTCCAGGCAACATCGACAGCGGAGCTGTGGTGGCGGGCTATTTGGGGCTGGTCCTTCTTGGCGGCGCCTTTGTCGCAACAGGGTTGGCCGCATCAGCGCGCACCGAGAGTCAAATTGTCGCCTTCCTCACCACAGCCTTGGCCTGCCTCATCATGTATTACGGCCCCGCAGCATTGGGCTCGTATGACCTGTTTGGACAATGGGACCATGTCATCCAATGGTGCGCCATGGAAACCCACTTCAGGTCCATTGGTACAGGTGTTGTCGTGGTATCAGATCTGCTGTGGTTCTGTGCCTACATGGCCATCGCATTGGCCATCGCACAGTTCCAAATTCAACCCGGAAAGTCATGAGCACGGCTACATTCCTCCAAAAGCTCAACCGCGGCGGGTGGCGCTCAGCTTTGATCGCTGTCGGACTTTTGGCCACCATAGGCCAATGGGGCTGGCGCTTCGATGTGACCGAGGACCGGCGCCACAGTCTGACCAGCGCCACCGAAAGCATGCTTCAAACCATCGAAGCAGGCGAAGATGAAGTGCTCATTCGCTGTTACCTCGAGGGCGATTTTCCGGCCCGCTACCGGCGTCTTTCCGACGAAATCAAAAGCAAACTGCGAACGTTCGCTAAGCAAAGCGGGGGCAAGGTGCGCTGGGACTTCATCGATGTGGCCGCCAGTGGGGACGAAAAAACCATAGGCGAAACTGAACTTGCCTTGTACAAACAAGGCCTCAGGTTTACCCGTGTGGCTTATCGCGAAAACGGGATCACTGCGTTCCAAAACGTCTGGCCCTGCGCCATGGTCACCGTGCAAGGGGTGGACTACCCGGTTCAATTTCTTCGGTCCGAAACCATGGAGCCCGACGAAGTCATGGTGCAGAATGCCATCAACCAAGTGGAATTCACATTGGGCCAGGCCATCCGACTTGGCATGCGCCAACGGCGGCCTGTGGTCGGCATTCTCCAAGGGCATGGCTGCTGGAAACCGGCGGAAACCGCCGACTTCACCAACACACTTGCCGAGACTGCCGACGTCATCGACGTACAGCTCGACGGCAGCGTCGACGCCCTGTGCGAAAAGATTGAAGGTCGGCCGCTGCGCCAACCCAAATTCGACGCCCTGATTGTAGCGGGTCCGGATTCGACATTCAGCCAGCGCGACAAACTGCTGTTGGATCAGTACCTCATGAACGGCGGACGCATGCTGTGGTTGATGGACCCCCTAGTCACCAACAGAGACAGCATCGCATCCCAACAATTCACCATGGCCACAACCCGAGAAATCGGAGTGTTTGACATGCTCTTCCACTATGGAGCGCGGCTCAATCGGAACATGGTACTCGACGCACAGTGCGCCCCCATTATGCTCAATGCAGGGCCCATGGGAGACCACAGAAACATGCAGATGTTCAGCTGGTACTTTGCCCCTGTAGCCCTGTCCACTCCCGACGCCCATCCGATTTGTGCCAACCTCGATCCGGTCCACTTCGACTTTGCAGGATCAATCGACCCTGTCAATGCACGCCAAGGCTTAGAGGCTACTGTATTGCTGTCCACTTCACGGCGTTCTTTGGCTTACAACGCCCCCGTTCGGGTAGGGGCCAGTGTGGTTGAATTGCCTCCAGAACACTTTGAAACCGGCCGCACGGAAGGCTTTCCCCTCGCCGTCTTGCTAGAGGGACAGTTCGACAGCTTTTATGCCCTCCGTCTGGGAGAGGCGATGCGAGAAGACCCCGATTTTGCCTTTAACTCCTCGACAGACAACGGACAACTCATCGTGGTCGCCGATGCTGACTTCATCCGCAATGATGTCCGCTATACAGAACAAGGCGTCACCCCCATGCCACTGGGGTTCGATCGCTTGTCAGGTCAGGTCATCTACGACAACAAGGAGTGGCTTCTCAATGCTGTGAGCTATTTGTTGGACGATGCCGCGCAAATCAGCCTCCGCTCCAGAAGCATTGCCTTCAGACCATTGGATGAAGCCCGAATCAGGGGCAACGAAAACGGATGGTCCATGTTGGCCGTCGGAGGGCCCATCGCTTCTGTATTGGCCTTAGGTTGGTTGCTTTCCATTCTGAGAAAGCGCCGTTGGACGCATTCCCATTCCCCCGCAAGCACATGAAACGCATAGCCTTTCCCACCGTGGTCATGGTGCTCTTTGCCATTGGCGCTTACACGGCCTTTTCTCCGGAGTCTGGGAGCCTCGATGCCGACAACAGCACCCATTTCGCGGTAGCCGATACCGCTGCCGTTGTCAAGGTCCGGATCGCCGACATCAATGGACGCGTAGCTGTCGTGGAAAGGGTGCCCGAGCACCCCTTAGGGCTGTGGAGCTTAAATGGCCGGTACCCGGCGCGTAAGGACGCCACCGACCTGTTACTCAAGACTTTTAAGCGCATTTCAGTGCGTCAACCGGTCAGGGCCTCTGCCAAAGCTGGCGTGCTCAAGATGATGGCCGCAGCAGGCAAAAGGGTCGACATTTTCACCGAAGACAGCAACACGCCTGTCAAAACATGGTTCATAGGAACCCCCACCCAAAGCCACACGGGCACACACATGCTCTTGGAGCTGCCAGAAACCGGGCGCGCAGAAACGCCGTACATAACTCATATAGAAGGATTTACAGGATTCCTGTCCACGCGATTCTTCACCGACGAAAACGAATGGCGCTACACCGGAGTCTACGAGTCCAACGCCGATGAAATAGAAACCATCACCGCCATTCCACTCGACGACATCGGTGCGTCTGCAACCCTCCGTTGGAACGAGCAAGGCGACCAGGTTATCGCCGAGCACAATGGCCAAAAGTTGGCACTGCCTCAACGCATGCTCAGGGACCAATGGCTGCGGTTCAAAAAAGTCCACGTCGAAACATGGAACAGCCACCTGAGCGCAGAAGCCCAAGACAGCCTCCGTTCCAGCCCCAAGGCCTGGCAAATCAATGTCCATTACAAAGACGGACGTGAAGCCAACCTCGACTTGCATTGGAAGGCCCCCATCATGGAAGAGTACGACACCGAAGGACGCCTGTTGCCCCACGATGGAAGCCGCATGTATGCGGTCCATAAAGGCGAATGTGCTTTGGTACAGACCTTTGTTTTTAATCCGATTCTGGACTTCTGGCGCGCTCTGCCCCAGCTGGGAATGCAATCCTCCAACCCATGAACGCTTTTCTGATCGACGGCATTCGAACCCCCATCGGCAAGTTCGGAGGGACACTGGCTCCCATCAGGGCCGACGACCTCGCAGCACACGTCATTCGATCCTTGATGGCGCGACACCCCGAACTGGATGCTGCGCACGTCGATGACGTCTTACTGGGATGCGCCAACCAAGCCGGCGAAGACAACCGCAACGTCGCCCGCATGGCGCTGCTCTTGGCAGGCCTGCCCCATACGGTTCCAGGCGAAACCATCAACCGTCTGTGCGCTTCGGGCATGGCCGCCACCGTCCATGCTGCAAGGGCACTTCACATGGGGGACGCTCAAGTGATGGTCGCTGGAGGCGTAGAACACATGACACGCGGCCCATGGGTCATGAGCAAGGCCAGTACTGCATTTGGCCGCGACTCACAGATGCACGACACCAGTTTTGGATGGCGTTTCATCAACCCTAAACTGGATGCGCTCTATGGAACCGAGGGGATGGGTTCCACTGCAGAAAATCTCGTGGACCTTCACAGCATCAGCAGGGCTGACCAAGACCGTTTTGCTGCCTGGTCACAGAACAAAGCACAGGCCGCCCAAGAGGCCGGAAACTTTGAAGAAGAAATCGCCCCCGTGCACATTCCACGCCGCAAGCAAGAAGACCTCGTCTTTGCTGAAGACGAGTTCATCAGGGCAGGCACCACTGCAGAAATCCTGTCCAAACTCAGGCCCGCATTCCGAAAAGAAGGCGGTTCCGTCACGGCAGGAAACAGCAGCGGATTAAACGACGGCGCCTGTGCGTTGCTGCTCGCCAGTGAAGCCGGTATCCAACAATGGGACCTCCAACCACTCGCCCGCATTGTCTCCAGTGCAGTCGTAGGGGTGGAGCCTCGCATCATGGGCATAGGTCCAGTGGAGGCCTCCAAAAAAGCACTGCACAAGGCAGGACTCCAATTGGAGGAGATGAACCACATCGAGCTCAACGAAGCCTTTGCAGCCCAAGCACTCGCCTGCACCCGCTCCTTAGGCCTCCGCGACGATGACCCACGCATCAACCCCCAAGGGGGCGCCATCGCCATAGGCCACCCGCTGGGCATGACGGGCGCTAGGCTCCTCCTCACAGCAGCCCGACAGCTCAACAAAACAGGAGGCAGGTATGCCCTCGTCACCCTATGCATCGGAGTAGGACAGGGGTACGCGACCATTTTGGAGAATCCCAACGCCGCATGATCCAGTCATTCAAAGGCATGGTGCCCGTGGTGCATCCGACTGCGTTTGTCCACCCACAAGCCACGGTCATAGGGCATGTCACCATTGGTGCGCATTGTTTCATTGGCGCGGGAGCTGTGCTCCGAGGCGATTGGGGGCGGATTGAGCTCGCAGAGGGATGCAACGTTCAGGAAAACTGCGTAGTCCACATGTTTCCCGGTACGACTGTAAAGCTCGAAGAAGGGGCCCACGTCGGGCATGGAGCCGTCATACACGGGGCCCATTTGGGGAGTCAATGCCTCATCGGCATGAATGCTGTGGTCATGGACGATGTGCACGTCGGAGAAGGGTGCATCGTCGGCGCGCTGTCCTTCATCAAAGCGGGCAGCGAATGGCCAGAACGCCGCATCATTGCGGGGAATCCCGCCCAAGACGTCGGCCCAGTCTCAGATGCCATGCACGCCCACAAGGTGGAAGGCACTGGCATTTATCAAGGCCTACCCGCCGATTGTCACTCGGCATTAATGGAAACAGAGCCATTGACAGAGGTTCCCTCCAACCGGCCTGAGACATTCCCGACGTTCGAGACCTGGCAGAAACGCAGAAAACGCGGCTAATTCCACGTCATGGCCAAAGGCCCTTTTCACTTCAAGACCTTCACCGTAGGACAAGACGGCGCCGCCATGAAAGTGGGAACAGACGGCATCGTGTTGGGATGTTGGAGTCCCATAGAAGGGGCACGCAAAGTGATGGACATCGGCGCCGGAAACGGTTATGTTGGAATCATGTTGCTTCAGCGCATGCAACCTGGGGCAGAGCTCATTGGGGTGGAACTAGAACCCGATGCCGCCGCGCAATGCGCCGAGAACTACTTGAACCAGCCCTTTCCTGCACGCGCCAAAGCTTGGCACGGAGCCATCCAAAAAGCCACTGACGCTCAACCTGAATGGAAGGACTCTTTCGATTTGATAGTGTCAAATCCCCCCTTCTTTAAGAGCAAACCCAAGTCACCCAATGCTGCGCGAAACCTGGCCCGGCATGACGATACTCTGTCGATGGGAGACTTGGTCAAGGCCGCTTCCGAGCTCCTCAAAACAGGAGGGAGGCTCTGTACCATTTGGCCTTCTGACCGACTCCAAGAATGGAACCAGTGGGCTTCAGGTTATGGATTCGCCATCAAGCAGACGGTCCACATTCATACCATGCGTCATTTGCCTGCCAAAAGGGTCGTAACAGAATGGATCAAGACTGAACGTGCCATCCCCTCAGAAGACAGCACACTGACGCTCGAAGGCAAAGCCACGTTGGACTTTACGGATGAATACTTGGTTATTGTGCGGCCCTATCTAAAAGGGACTTGAACATTGGTTCAGCCTCCGAGCACGCGCTTGAGGTCACCGAGTTGCTTGGTCCACAACAGCTTAGCTTCTTCAATTTCATCGTCCTCTGCAAAGTCGGTCACCAACAAGGCTGTGTCTCCAGTCAGTGGATCAATTTTAATGCGCATTTCGAAGAAGGACTTTTCGCCTTCTTCCTCGTGCTCCATCCAACGGTACTTCACAAATTCTTCGCGCTTTTGAGAAATCAACCGCGCAGATTCCTCCGAGCCGTCCCAGAAAAACGTAAAGACGTCCTTCTTGATATTGACGTCATCCGCAAACCATTCTGAAAGGCCACTGGGATTGTTGAGCCGACTAAAAATCGAACCCTTGCTCGCCTGAATCGGCACCTCTACTTGAAATTCAACAAGGTCCATGCTTAAATAGGAATGCGGCAAAGATACAATTTAGGAAGGGCTGAATCCCCATGAAGTATGTCAAGAATCACAAAAACGCGCATTTGAATTCATCCTTCTTGCTACATTTGCCGCCCGTTTCCAATTCAAGAATTCAAACGGCGAGGTAGCTCAGCTGGTTAGAGCGCAGGATTCATAATCCTGAGGTCGAGAGTTCAAGTCTCTCTCTCGCTACCAAAGAAAGCCCGGTTCTTCCGGGCTTTTTTTATGCCCCACCAACAAATTTTATTAGACGAAACAATTTTATACATAGACCAATTGAGTAAATATTGAGGCGTATTGGTATCTTTACCAACTTACCTGACCTCATGCGCTTCTTATTGCTGTCCTTTTCCATTATGATGGGTTTGAACATGGTTCAGGCTCAATGTTCAGACACTGCTGCCTGCAATTATGACCCGAACAGTACGAGCGCAGAAAGCTCATCAGCTTGTGTCTCATTAGAAACCGTAACCGTTCACAATTCTGGTGATCTGGCAGGCATGACCACCTATCGGGTGTATATCAACTTGCCCGAATCCGACAATTTCCTTTCTGCCATCAGCACCATTCTTATGGGCTGCACCGACAATGGCGCTTGCAATTATGCCCCGTCTGCCACTTATGACGATGGGACCTGTGAATTTTCAAGCTGCCCTCCTGGCTCGCCGCAGGCGGATGAAGCGGCAACGCCATCCATCATTCGCATCACCTCAACCACATCCTTCTATCAAGACGAGGTCGGTAACTCTACCGCTGATGGTGTCATGACAAGTTTGTTCGGTTTTTTTCCCACCTTGGTCTATGACAGCTGGGTCACCATCGGGTATGCTCCAGAAGATGGAACGCCCGGTGCAACGGTGAGCACAATTGCCAGTCCAAACCAGAACTGGGTGGCCGATTTTGAAGCGGGCGGCGACCTGATCATGGACGACCTCATTGGCGGACTGTGGTACATCTTCAACGATGGAAACGATCAAGGCGTGCCCGATGAAGACGGTAAAGTGCTCATCGCCCAGCTCACCACCAGCGGCACGGTGGATGTCCAAGTCTCAGGGCAATACTTCCCCAATTACGGAACGGGCGCCAATGGAGAAGCCGACGGAACATCCAGCATTTTGTTCATCAGCGACATCAGTTCAAACTGCACCGATGACCCCAATGCCGGTTGCGAATACGCTGAAAGCAACCTCGACTGTGATGGCAACTGCCTCAACGATGCCGATGCCGATGGAATTTGCGATGAAAATGACCCCTGCGTCGGCAATTATGACGCCTGCAACGTTTGCAATGGCCCTGGTGACATTTACGCCTGCGGGTGCACTGGCATCCCCTCAGGAGACTGCGATTGCAATGGCAATCAATTGGACGCCCTCAATGTTTGCGGGGGTGACTGTGCTGCGGATGCAGACAGCGATGGCATTTGCGACGACATCGACCCTTGCGTCGGTGCATTCGACGAATGCGGCATTTGCAATGGACCAGGCGCAGTGCACAACTGCGGATGTTCAGATTATCCCCCAGGCGACTGTGACTGCAATGGCAACCAATCCGATGCCTTGGGCGTCTGCGGCGGCACCTGCGAAGCAGATGCTGACAACGATGGCATTTGCGACGACAATGACCCTTGCATTGGTTCTTATGACGCCTTGAACGTCTGCAATGGAACCTGTGAAGCTGATGAGGACAATGATGGCATCTGTGACGACGTCGACCCCTGCGTAGGCGCTTATGACGCTTTGGGCGTATGCAATGGCGATTGCCCTTCGGATGTTGACGGCGACAATGTGTGCGACAACGCAGAAATTCCAGGCTGTATGAACGAAGAGGCCTGCAACTACAATGAAGAGGCCACCGACGATGATGGCAGCTGCTCGACATTCGATGCCATCGGCGTCTGTGGAGGAGACTGCACCGCTGACACCGATGCAGATGGAGTTTGCGATGATGAAGACCCTTGCATCGGCTACTATGATGAATGCGGCATTTGCAATGGCCCTGGAGCCACCTATGAATGCGGGTGTGCAGACATTCCCGATGGCGATTGTGACTGCAACGGCAATATGACCGACGCAGTTGGACAATGCGGCGGGTCGTGCACAGAAGACACAGACAATGACGGCGTCTGCGACGATGTTGACAGCTGCATTGGAGCTTTGGATTCCTGTGGGGTTTGCAATGGCCCCGGCCTCATATACCAATGTGGTTGTGCCAATATTCCCGTTGGCGACTGCGACTGCAATGGAAACCAACTCGATGCCATTGGCGTTTGCGGAGGTACTTGTGAGTCAGACCAAAACAACAATGGGGTTTGCGACACTTTTGAGGACCTACAGGACGTCGAAGGCTGCACTGACAGCAGCGCCTGCAACTATTCTGAATGTGCCTCAACCGACGATAACAGCTGCCTCTATGAAGACGCCCTCGGCGTCTGCGGAGGGGACTGCCCAGCCGATACAGATGGCGACGGCGTCTGTGACAACGCAGAAACCCAAGGCTGCACCAACAACTTTGCGTGCAACTATGATCCCGCAGCCACCGACGACGACGGCTCTTGCCTCACGGCAGACGTCCTGGGAGACTGCGGAGGCAGTTGCACAGCCGACGCCGATGGCGATGGCATTTGCGACACCGAAGACAGCTGCGTCGGTTCCCTCGACGCCTGCGGCGTCTGCAACGGACCGGGAGAGGCATACGACTGCGGGTGCTCCGACATCCCCGCTGGAGACTGCGACTGCGATGGCAACCAGACCGACGCCCTCGGCGTCTGCGGAGGGGATTGCCCAGCCGATAACAATGCCAACGGCATATGTGATAACACAGAAATTCTGGGCTGCACATATCCATCTGCCGATAATTACAACACCTTCGCCAATTGGGATGATGGAAGCTGCACCTTCAGCCCTGACAACCCACAAGGCAGCTGTTTCTTCGATTTTAATGGAGATGGAGGGGTAGGAGCGGCAGACTTGTTGGAGTTCCTCATCTTTTTTGGAGACGCCTGCGAGTGAAATCCATTCAATTAATCGACAAAAACACGTTTTATCGTGTCTAATATGTAAATATTTGTGTCGGCAAGTATTATATATGTATATTTATGATTCCAAATTGTCGCCTGATACAATCACGCTTGCGCCATGCCAAAAATTAACCTGTCCGTATATCGAGTCTTTGTAAGTGCGGTTTTGATCCTTGCGACCAGCCACTGCACCTTGGCTCAACTTTCCAGCAGTTGTTCAGGATCTGGTGAAAATGGAGACTTTTCCATTGTCATTGATACCATCTATTCCAACATCGGTGTGGTCACCGACCTGAGTGGACAAGACACCAATCTCACTGGATTCAACACTTACCACCTTTATCTACAATGTGAGTCTATTGATGACTTACTCGGTGCGGTAGGAGGAGACATCAACAATCCCGTTACCATTCAATCCACGACATCTTTTTACCAGGCAGAACTCGGCTCTTCCATTGAACCCAACCCCAGCCTGTTCGCCTTCATGCCTCAAGTCCAGTATGACAGTTTTGTAACCATTGGCCTTGAAACAACCGCAGTCAATGGGGATGGAGAGTCGTCCACCCAAATCATCGAAGACAGTGATGTAAACCCCATTTCTGGCGGTTTTGAAGA
Source organism: uncultured Flavobacteriales bacterium (assembly GCA_965659115.1). GTDB lineage: Bacteria > Bacteroidota > Bacteroidia > Flavobacteriales_D > Sanyastnellaceae > UBA8752. Next base: position 29,495 of record CBFHUP010000017.1, read on the forward strand.
AGGCGGAGATTTGATCATTGATTCCAACACCGGCAGTTCCTGGTATGTCGCAAACGCAGAAACGGCGAGCAATTGTGCTGCTGGAGAAGACCTCAAAATCCTTTTCGCACAGGTTACCACAGATGGCGATGTCAGCGGCAACATTCAATTTCAAGTGTACCGCAACGGCACTCAGAATGGCGAAAACTGTCTCAGACCATATTTGTCCATCAACCCTTTGGCGCAAGCCGGATGCACAGATTCCCTTGCCTGCAACTTTGATGCCACCGCCTTTGTCGATGACGGAAGTTGCGATTTCTGCAGCTGCGCAGACACGACCATCATAAACAGTGCATCCTTCCCCAGTGATTCGGTACCCGGTTATTTTCTAGACATTGAATTGATCGCAAACCACGATACGACAGGCCTCACCGAACTAGAAGGCATGAAGACGTACCGCATGTATGTCGCTACTGCAGAGCCTCACGATACCCTCACCGCGGTATATGGAAACGACCAAACGCCTTTAGACATTCAGTCAACTGCACCGTTTTTCCAGAATTCTCTCGGAGCGGTAACCCCAAGCAATATTCAAGCGTTTTACTATCCCATTCAACCTTCCGTCATTTATGACAGTTGGGTCACCATTGGTATTGATCGTTCTCCAAGTGAATTTGGAACAGGATATTCGTCTGTTTTTACAGCATCTGACCCCAACGTTAGCACGTCCTGGATGGCAGTTTTTGACCCGGGAAGTGGAAATCCAGGAGGCAATATTTTGGCCAACACCAACGTCGGGGGAATTTGGTCCATTACCAACCCTACGGTCCAAAATGGCATTCCAAACGACGACCAAAGGGTCCTCATTGGACAATTCACCACCAGCGGTATTGTCTCAGGAAGCATTGCTGTTCAAATACTTCCTCAAACATTGCCAGAGGGAGACGATGAGTATCGACTCACGTTTTCATTTACCTCAGAAGACTTAGGTCAAGAGTTGCTCTCCGTCAATGGCACACCCATCAACCAAGAATTGTGTGGCTGCCTCAATGACTCAGACAACGATGGCATTTGTGACTCGGCAGACAACTGCTCCGACACCAGTGCCTGCAACTACAACAGCCCTGAAAATGGGGAATGTCAAGCCTTAGATGTGATTGGTGTATGCGGCGGGTCTTGTACCGCTGATGCAGATCAGGATGGCATTTGTGATGATGTTGACAGTTGCGTTGGACAAGTTGACGATTGTGGAGAATGTAACGGCCCAGGTGCCATTTACAGTTGTGGATGTTATGACCAACAGCCTACTTGGTGCGATTGCTTTGGAAACACGCTCGACGCTTTAAACGAATGCGGCGGTGATTGTGAAGCAGACGACAACAACAATGGCATTTGCGACACTGACGAGGTCCCAGGATGCCAAGAAGAGACAGCTTGTAACTACAATCAGAACGCCAACGTTGACGGCGTAGAGTGTGCATTTGCAACAGGCTGCGACACATGCTCTGGCAGCTCCGACGGCACTGGCACAGTCATAGATAATGATGCCGACGATGATGGCGTCTGTAATGAGAACGAAATCACCGGCTGCACAGACCCCACCGCCTGCAATTACGATGATGACCCCACCACCGATTCTGACAACACACAGTGCACCTATGTCGATGGTGTTTGTGACACCTGCGTTAACGGCGAGGTCATCGACAATGACAGCGACGGAGATGGAGTCTGCGATGCCAATGAAGTCTCCGGCTGCATCAATGCCGATGCCTGCAATTACAATGCATCAGCGACAGATGATGACGGCAGCTGTGTCGAAGCCAGCGGTTGCCAAACCTGTTCAGGTGAATCCGACGGTTCTGGAACCGTTGTGGACAATGATGCAGACAATGATGGTGTCTGTGACTCGGCCGAAATCACAGGCTGTACCGATCCAACGGCATGCAATTATGACAACAATCCCACCACAGACAGCGACAACACGCTGTGCACCTTCGTCGATGGCATCTGTGAAAGCTGTGAAAGTGGCCTAATTGTAGACAACGACAGTGACAACGATGGAATTTGTGATGCCAATGAAATTCCTGGGTGTCGCGATGAAAATGCTTGCAACTACAACACCTCTGCTACAGACGATGACGGAACATGTGTTTTTGCTGCCGGCTGTGAAACTTGCTCAGGAGAGTCTGACGGCACGGGATCTGTCATAGACAACGACAGCGACGACGACGGCGTGTGTGATGCCAACGAAGTCACAGGTTGTACTGACCCTGCGGCCTGCAACTACGACAGCGATCCCACCACCGACAGCGACCCCACGCTCTGCACGTTCGTGGACGGCGTGTGTGAGACTTGTGAGGCTGGGCTCATCGTAGACAACGACAGCGACGACGACGGCGTGTGTGACGCCAACGAAGTCACCGGCTGTACAGACCCCACAGCCTGCAACTACGACAGCGATCCCACCACAGACAGCGACCCCACGCTCTGCACCTTCGTGGACGGCGTGTGCGAAACCTGTGAAGCTGGGCTTATCGTGGACAACGACAGCGACGACGACGGCGTGTGTGATGCCAACGAAGTCACCGGTTGTACAGACCCTGCGGCCTGCAACTACGACAGCGATCCCACCACAGACAGCGATCCCGCGCTCTGCACCTTCGTGGACGGCGTGTGTGAGACCTGTGAGGGCGGACTCATCGTCGACAACGACAGCGACGACGACGGCGTGTGTGATGCCAACGAAGTTGACGGCTGCACAGACGAAACCGCCTGCAACTTCGATTCCACTGCGACCGAAGAAGATGAGAGTTGCCAATATGATGATGCCCTAGGCATATGCGGCGGAATTTGCCTCTCTGACCTGGACAACGACGGAATCTGTGACAATGAAGACGCCTGTGTCGGGTTGTACGATGCCCTGGGCATTTGCAACGGCGACTGTCCCGCGGACCTCGACAACGATGACATCTGCGATACTGAAGACCCTTGTGTCGGCGAATATGACGTACTGGGCGTCTGTAACGGAGATTGCACAGCCGATGCGGACCAAGATGGCATTTGCGATGACGTAGACCCATGTGTAGGCACATTGGATGCACTGAATGTTTGCAATGGAGACTGTCCAGCTGACGAAGACGGAGACGGCGTCTGCGACAATGCGGAAATCTTGGGGTGCACCGATTCCAATGCCTGCAACTACGACAGCAGTGCTACAGAAGAAGACAATTCTTGCGACTACCTCGATGTACTCGATGAATGCGGCGGAACATGCACAGCGGACGACGACAACGATGGAATCTGCGATGATGTCGACGCCTGTGTGGGATCCTACGACGCTTTGGGCGATTGCAACGGAGGGTGCGCAGCTGACGTAGACGATGACGGCATTTGCGACAGCGAAGATCCTTGCATCGGATCATACGACGCCCTGGGCGTCTGCAACGGAGATTGCACTTCTGACGAAGACGGAGATGGAGTGTGCGACAATGCAGAGGTTCTGGGTTGTGATGATCCCACGGCCTGCAACTTCGACCCAACGGCCACTGAGGACGACGGAAGCTGCGCCACTTTGGACGCCTTAAACGACTGCGGAGGCGACTGCGCCGCCGATGCCGACAGCGATGGAATCTGTGATGACATCGACCCCTGCGTCGGTTCATTGGATGCGATCGGCGTTTGCAATGGAGACTGCACCGCAGACATCGATGGAGACGGGGTATGCGACAGCACGGAAATCTATGGATGTACAGACGAAACCGCCTGCAACTTCGATGCCGAAGCCACGGAAGAAGATGGTTCTTGCACAGTGGAAGACGCCATTGGTGTTTGCGGAGGAGACTGCCCCTGTGACCAAAACGACAACGGCATTTGCGACGGAGAGGAGCTCGCTTGTCCTGACTTTAACGACAACGGCATTTGTGACGGAGACGAAATTCTTGGCTGCACGTACATGGAGGCGTGCAACTACGACGAAGCCGCCACATCGGACAATGGCTCTTGCGTCTATGCATTGCCCGGCTTCGACTGTCAAGGCAACGACCTCAACACCTCAGAGCTCTTCTACGGATGCACTTACTCTGAAGCCATTAACTTCAGTGCAGCGGCAGACCTTGACAATGGCTCTTGCATCTTCTTGGAGGTCTTGACCGACATTGGCCCATGCTACTTCGACATCACCAATGATGGCGTAGTCAATACACCCGACCTGCTCATCTTGCTCCAATATTGGGAGGCCACGTGTGATGAATAAACCCTTTACTTTCCTTTAATCAGAAAGCCGCGCCGTCAAAAGCGCGGCTTTCTTTTTGGCATGGGCCGAAGCCGCGTTCCGACCCACATGGGCAAGCGACTCCAACATTTCACGCCGCAATTCAGGTCCAACAGGAGCAGTTGTTGCCTCCAAGCGCCGTTCGATCACCTTTAAGCTCTGGTGAAGCGCAGACAATGGCATGTCGTCCAAAAAAACCACATGCAATGCCCACTGCGTCAATTCATCCAACTGAACATCTGACCACGTCAGCATCAGAAGAGCCCGCAACAACTCCCTTTGAAGGGGCAAAGTCTCCGCGGCATTGAGCAGCGTAAAAAGACGGTCGCCGAGATCCGGCGATTGAACCGATCCAGATTCCGTCAACAATGCGAGCGTCCAAGCCGCCCGAAACGCCCCCTCCTGATTCAATGCCACGGCTTGAAACAATGCCTCTTCCAACTTTAGGACATGACCGACTCCGCATACCGCGTCCAAGCCATCCCAATGCTGGACCCAATGCCCAACAAGCTCACGGGAAGGACCTTTGGCCAACGCGTCGAGAAAAGAACGGGAATTGAGCAGGGCAGGGGGGCAGCCCCCGCTCATCACGGATTGGATTTCATCTGGGCCTCACGGGCCAGAATCTCTGCGATTTGCTCGGCCCCCACTTGCTTTGCAATGACGCGCTTGTCCTTGTCCAGCAAAAACATCTTGGGCGTTGCAAACACATCAAATGTGGTTCTGAAATTGAGGCTCTGCAAAGTGGTGGTTCCCGCCATGATCAGGGCTGTGGCACTGTCTGCTGCATTGATCGACGGATTGTCCGAAACATGAATCCAATCGGAAATGTCCTTCTCCCGCAGAAACTTCAGCCAAGGCTCAGGCTCAAAGTCATTGCCAATCGCATAAATCTCCAGGCCCTTCGGATGCCACTCGTCGTAGAGCTCTTTCAACTTGGGCATTTCCTTCTTGCAATGACCACAGGTAGACTCCCAAATGGACACCAAAGTGTATTCCGCTTCAACGTCATACAAGCTGACCCAATTCTGCTGAGAAGTATCCGGCAAAATGATGTTGGGAATCCGGTTGCCACACAGGGAATAGCGAAGGTCTTCCGCCCGGTCCGTCACCTTCTTGAGTTGCTCTTCATTGAGCCAGTCTGCGCGTCCGGAGGAATAGTATTTGTCCACGAGGTCAACAAACACTTTGTCCATGCACATCACTTGGCTCTTCTCTGCTGAGAAGGTGAAAAAATGGACCAAATATTTGAACATATCCGGATCCACCGAAGCCCTAGCGATGAGCTTATGGACCTCCACCATGGCCGTATCGGGCAGCTGGGGCATCACACTGTTCCAGTATTGCTCAAGCAGGTTGTGCAGGGCGGGGTCTCGCACCAATCTGCCGTCGGCAAAATCAACACGGTTCCAGTACATGTCCCGAAATTTGTAATAGCGCCACAACTGCGGATTGGCAGCATCCAAGGGCGCATCTGGTACGTCAGGCTCACGCACCATCTTGATCATTTTCGCAAAGAGGGTACTTCCGTGCTCCTCTTGGATCCGGTCTTGCTCAGCTTCGACCTGCAAATTCAACACCGCCATGTCCTGCTTGAGCTGTGCCATTTCTGCTTCAGTAATGGTCGAGTCTTGGGCACGGGAATCAATGGGGGCCCGCTGCTCACGCATTTTCTGAATGAAAGCGAGGTATTCGTAAAACAGTTGTGTATCCAGTCCTTCTTCCACCTCTACGCTGGCAGGCAGATTGGCAACATCTGCCGTCAATGATACCGGGCCGCCCGTGAGGACCATCTCTACAAATCCATTCTCGGGAAGCACCAAACCGTATTTGCCTCCTTTATCTGCAGGTGGCGATGGGTAGTCAAACCGCCCTTTTGCTCCCACAACAGCAGTGTCGGCATAGTACATTTTGTTGCCGTAGTAATTGGCCAAATAGATGGTATCTCCTTCTGTGAGCCCTTCAATCTCGAAACGCAGCATGGCGTCAGATTGAGCGAATACGGCAGGCCCTCCAGCGACAAAGGACAGAACAACACTGAATGAGATGCAGGTCGGGGCCCAACGAGAAAAGGAAGCGCAGAAAAAAGACGTCATGGTGGTAGAGTCGACCGCTAATTTAGCCGACGACTATGTCTCTCAGTGTGAAAGAGTGCTACGAATGGGGAATCTTGGGCTGCGGTTGGCTCGGACAGGCCTTTGCGCGCCGCATACTGAGCGACGGAGGCACCGTATGGGGCAGTGCAAAAAGTGAGGCCTCACTGGCTTCCATTGCGGAAACCGGGGCCAAAGCGGTGCCCTTTGACGCCCATGCCGATCATCCCATCGGATTTCCGCCATGCCAACACCTCCTGGTGGCTTGGCCTCCCAAAGTGGGTGCCGAAGATGCCGCCCGCGCCATAAAAAGATGCCAAACGGAGCACACACTTTGGACGGTGGCCATCTCTTCTACCAGCGTATACCCAAAGGAGCCCGCCATCTATACTGAGAACATGGCCGAGCGCCGCATCAGTCCGCATTCGGGCGTGTGTGTGCTCGACATTGAAAGGGCCACAGAAGGCCCCACCACAGCCCATCTTCGCGCCGGCGGCCTCATAGGTCCTGAGCGCCCCTTGCTTCGGCCCCGCCGCTCAGCTCCTTCTGACACATTGCTCAATGTGATCCACATCGATGACGTGATTGGCGCCATCCAACACACCGTTGACCATCAGCTCTCTGGAGCTTTCAACCTGGTTTGTCCCAAGCACCGCACCCGACAAGAATGTGAAGCCATCGCATTGGGCACCAGTACAATGGCCCAGTCCGAATCGCCCAAACCGCATGAATCAAGGCTTGTTTCGAGTCAGCGGCTGTTGGACACCGGGTTCTCCTTTCAACATCCAGATCCGGCATTCTTTCCGGCCCCTTCATCCTAAAACAGATTCAATGAAGCGCTTGCCATTTTTGTTGGAGAGGACGCACGACCGCCCCATCCATGGGTGTTGGCACCTCCCTGCCAACGGATCCAAAGGCACCGTCTTGTTTCTTCACGGCTACAAGGGCTACATGGATTGGGGAGCATGGCCTATGGTGGGCGACACTTTTGCCCAGAATGGTTGGCGGTTTCTGCGCATCAATTTCACGCACAACGGCACCACAACAGCTCAGCCCAACACGTTTGTAGACTTAGAGGGGTTTGCTGCGAACACCCATTCTCGAGAAATGGAAGAAGCCACAGCGGTGTTACGATCCCTGAGGGATGAAGGAGCCTTGGCCGATCCAACCACAACAGCTCACCCCATCGCAGTCATCGGACACAGCCGTGGTGGTGGCATTGCATGCCTGGCCGCTGCTTCCGCCGACGCCGCGCTCAAAGCCCAAGGAAAAAAGGGCATACAATCGTTGATCACTTGGGCATCTGTCGCCGATTTCGGCTCCAGGTTCCCAAGCGGAGACGCCCTCAAAAACTGGCAGCAAACCGGGCAACTCGAAGTCATCAATCACAGAACCCGCCAACGGCTGTGGCACAATTGGAACTTCTGGGAAGATTTCGAAGCGCAAAAGGCCAAACTTGACATTGAACACGCCGTACGACAATTCTCTGGGAGAACCTTGATTGCGCATGGGACGTCGGACCAAGCGGTCGATCTCAGTCACGCAGAACGGTTGGCCAAATGGGCACAACATCCCACATTGATGATGGGAGAGGAGATGGGACACACCTTTGGCGCCAAAGAGCCTTGGACAGACGCTTTCCTGCCGGAATCCACAGAGGCTTTAACGCAAACGACCCTGCGCTTCCTAGAGGAAGGCAGGGCCGTTCAAAATTGAAAGGGAAGGCCTTAGTGGCGGACCACCAATTTGCGCAAACCACGCCCGTTTTCTGGTCCAAAGAGGTACACCCCGTCTGGCACATCAATCGAAACAGACTTCTGACCTGCTTCAATGGCCACACGCAAAACTTCGCGTCCCATGAGGTCCATAACCACCAAGTCTTGGGCTTCGAGCACACCGCTCAAGTTCAGCGAACCCGTGGTCGGGTTTGGTGAAAATCCAAAAGGAACCAAGGCGACATCCTCCACGCCAACCAACTCAACGTCACTTTCTGCAAGGGTGAAGTTGTCGACGTAATAGAGACCGATGGTTTGGCCATCGCCCAAAGCATAGAAATTGATGCTACTAAAATTGCCGTCGTAAGGGGCCTGGAACAGCTCCTCGCCATCAATCCACATTTTGAAAATGCCCTGGTCGAGGTCCACCACATAACGGATATTGAACCATTCGCTCAACGGGACATAAGACACATCTGACATGCCCCAAGGGCCATCAGCGGTCACACTTCCGTCGGTATTGACAAAGACATTGCATTGCCAGCTGTTGGTGGTTTCGCCTGCGACATCCGTGCCTTGTACGTTGATGTAAGCTGAGTTTCCATCAGGCACAAACATGTCCCAATCCAAACTCCAATTGCCTTCTGACTTTCCAATGTTCAAAATGACGTCCATGGGGCCACCGGCAACGGCTGCTGCCTCGAGCTTCAAGGATTTCTCACCCTCTGAGGAGTATTCATCGGAAACGAGGGCGTCCCAATCACTGCCCGCGGTACCACCTGGCCAAGGATCAAACAGCTCACTTTCGACACAAATAAAATCACCTGCGGTGAAGGATTCGAAGCCCTCCTCAAACTGAGCAAAGGCTGATGTGGTCGCAAACAAAACGACCGGGAGTACAAGTTTCTTCATGCTTTGTTTTGATTTGCGGAAAATTAGAGGAACATCGCACAATAACCACATGACAATGAGAGGAGAAGGGAACATTCGAAAGTTGAAGAGCACATTGGGCCCTTCAGGAACAGTACAATACAGCTGGGCCTCTCGGGATATTTTAGACCCACTGGAGGACTTTGAGGTCAATGCAGCAGTCGGACGGGACATTCGGTTGGAGCACTTGGGAAAGATCCATTGCACGGTTTCTGGTAAATCCATCCGCAAAACATACGGAGACGGCATGTCCTTCGATGCCTTCCAATCCTCACCATTGGCCGTTGAAAGCATCATTCGACCTGAACTCAGCCGCATCCACGAAGGTGTTGCACTGAGGGACGCCGCTTGGGAAGAAGCGCACCACAACCAACCCCATGTGGTTTACTTGAGCTATACCGGCGGCGTCAAAGTCGGCGTGACCAGAACCACACAGGTGCCCTACCGCTGGATCGACCAAGGTGCTTCTGGTGCGGTATTGCTGGCAGAAACCCCTTACCGGCAATTGGCAGGACTCATCGAAGTGGCCATGAAAGAACACTTCGCAGACAAGACCCAATGGCGGGCCATGCTCACCGCAGGAAACCCAGAGTTAGCGGCCATCAAAGACGCCCTCCTTTCCGCCAAAGACGAGGCTTTTGAACAATGTCCACCGGCCTTCGAAGACTTTATGTCCGATGACGATCAGGTGCACCACATCCAATTCCCGAGCGTCGCTTTTCCAGAAAAAGTAGCCTCAGTCACCCTCGACAAAGCACCGGTCATTGAGGGAAAATTAATGGCCATTAAAGGTCAATATCTCCTGTTGGATGGTGGCCGCGTGTTCAATGTGCGCCGCCATTCTGGATACAGGATCCGATGGGATTTTGGGTAATCCTCAGTGCGTCAATTCAAGCTCGGGTCCAACGGCAACATGGTCGCCCGGGCATGGCCAGGCCCTTTTGAGGCCAGCATCGAACGCCAAAGCCCTTCCTCCGGGGGGTCGAAAATAGCATTCAACTTCATCTCCAGTGGAGCATCGTGGACGTACCAGCTGCGCTCGCGCATTTCCGCGTCCAATTGGCCCGGAGTCCAGCCACTGTAGCCCACAAAAAACCGGACATCCTGATCTCCATAACGCCCCGAAGCCAAGCCGGCCTTGAGCTCATCGAAATCGCCCCCGAGCCACAAGCCAGGCAACACGGGCATGCCTCCCGACACCACATCGCCCATGCGGTGCAGATAAAACAGGCTGTCATCGTGAACAGGGCCGCCCACAGAGACCGATTGCTTCAAGGGCCAATTTTCTGCATCGCCCATCACCGCCTTCAGAGGCCGATCGGTATAATTGTCGAGCACAAAGCCCAGTGATCCATCGCCATCGTGGTCGCACAAAAACACCACTTTCCTGCCAAACCAAGCGTCGGACATAAAGGGCTCGGACAACAAAAATTGTCCTGTTCTTGGCTTTGCGTCTGCAGGAGGCACGAATTCCATGTTGCAATTTCTCACATTTGACCTCATGAACCTGTTTCTCGGTGATCCAATTCGTTTGCGTTGCACCCTCATCTGTGCTTTGGGTCTAATGGGCTGGCCTTTTAACGGCCTGCATCTGCAAGCTCAATCCGTTTCTGAATCCAACAGCACCCCCACATGGGAAGCTGCCATTGCAGCTTATGCGGCTCTGGCGCAAGACCATCCGGAACAGGCTGCCTTGAAGCAGTTCGGGACATCCGATGTGGGGCGTCCCTTGCACCTCTTCACACTCGGCCCCGACTCGGCAGCGCTGCGCATCCTCATCAACAACGCGATTCATCCTGGAGAACCTTGCGGCGTAAATGCCAGCCTCCAATGGGCCAAATCCCTGCTGTCCTCTCCTGAAAGTTTGCCAGCAGGGGTGCACATAGGCATCGTACCGATGTACAATATTGGCGGGGGGCTTCGGCGCAATTGCTGCACGCGCGCCAACCAAAATGGACCAGAAGAGTATGGGTTCCGCGGCAATGCCCGCAACCTCGATCTCAACCGTGACTTCATCAAGTGCGACAGCCGCAACGCACTGTCATTCAACAAAATGTTCTCCAGCTTTTTGCCTGACGTTTTTGTGGATACGCACACTTCAAATGGCGCGGACTACCCCGCAACGTTGACCCTGATCACCACCCAACCCGATAAATTGGGCGGACCGCTGGGCGCTTGGCTGGAGGCAGAGTTTGAGCCTCTGCTTTTCGCCGGTATGGCTG
>CBFHUP010000018.1:0-39824 GCA_965659115.1 uncultured Flavobacteriales bacterium
ACGGCATGCCATGTGGCGTGTGTCTTATTTTGCCCCCATGAAATTGTCAGCCATTCACAAATTGTGCGGCCTAATCGCCATTGTGTCCTCTTTTTGTGCGCTTTCACAAGAGTGTCCTGATGGCCAAAGCCCATTCGAAATGCGCATTCACACCGATGCGTGGGGGTATGAGTTGTATTGGGAATTGAGTCCTGAAGGAGTGCCTTGCGGAGAAGGCGCCCTGTATTGGGGGGGCAATGCCGCTGACGTGGGCTGTGATGGAGAGGGCATTCCCGAAGCTCCCGAGGGCGATTACGACTCTTACACGAGTTTTATCCTCGACACCCTGTGTGGCACGCCTGGCGAAGTGCTTTCCCTGCATCACGTGGACAGTTACGGGGATGGAGGAACTTTCTTTGAGGTGTTTGTAGAGGGGGTGCTCAACCACAGTTTTGCAGGGACAGGAGATGGGAATGTTTGGAATTTCGACCCATTCAGTGCGTCAGGTCCGGCATATGATTCTCCTTGTGGAGCGGCGACCATAGCAGTCGACGGCCCAATGGTGGTCTTGTCTACTGACAGTTGCGCTGCAGCCTATGGTGAACAAGGAGCCCCAAATTTCCCAGGCATTTATTCCTGTCAGGTCGGCGGCGGTTGGTGTGAGGGACAAGTCACCGCTTCGGCGTGGCTTTTGTTTGAGGCCACCTCTGGAAACTGCAGGATTTCGGCATGCAATGACACCACGGATTTTGACACACAATTGGCCCTGTGGAAAGCCGATGATTGCTCCGATTTCTCCAGTTACACGCTCATCAGTGCCAATGACGACATGCCCGGCGGATGCGGCGGCGGCAATGTGTATGCCAGCACCATGGCAACAGGTTGCTTGGACAGCGGAGCCACATATCTGATTCAGGTAGACGGATGGAACAATGCTACGGGGACGGTGGGGGTGATGATTGAAACCGACAGCCAAGAAGAGGCCATCTCCAGTTTGACCGGGGGCTTGGACTGTCCCTTGGGTAAGGAAGAAAATCCCAACGGCACGATCCTGTTGAACCCCTCTGGTATGGGGTCAGACTTTACCGCAGCATGGATTGGTCCCGATGGATTCTCGGGAGAAGGACAGCAGATAACGGGACTTGCTGGCGGAACCTATTCCGCAGTGATTGTGTCGAGTTGTGGAACGGCTTTGACGCATTCCGTCACCTTGACCCAGCCGTCGCCCATTTTTATCGATTTGGATGTGGTGCAGCCAGACTGCCCAGAATTGTCCAACGGCAGTGCCAGTGTCACTGTTGAAGGCGGCACAGCTCCGTACAGCATTTCTTGGTCCAACGAATTGGGAGAATTTGGAACAGGTGAATCGGTGACAGCGCTCGAACAAGGACCATATGGAGTCACCATGGAGGATGACAATGGATGCGTTCAAGAACTGACCTTCAATTTGGAGGCCTCTGACGACGCGATTGCATTCAGTCTCGGGGCAGACACGACCATCTGTGAGGATCAAGAGCTCATTCTTTCGGCGCCACCAGGACTGGAGTATCTCTGGAGCAATGGCAGCGTGGATCAGTTTGTGTTGGTCAGTGGAGCCGATTTGGGCCCTGGAACTTATCCCTTTACAGTGCAGGCGTCCAATCCCGTGGGGTGCTCACACGCCGATGCCATTTTTATCACGGTGTTTGATTGTACCAACAATGTGGAAGAGGCAGAACCTGCATCAAGCGCCGTCCGTGTGTTCCCCAATCCATTGTGTGGCGGGGCGTCATGGACCATTGAATGGAGCGCCCGGGCAGACGCATGGAGCGGTGAATGGGAGTTGATGGATTCGGCTGGAAGAACCGTCCACAGTGGCCGCGAGCCGGGCATGGTCGACAAGGCACGCATTTTGGTGCCGTCTTCGGGCTTGGCCCCAGGCCATTACGTCTGGCATGCCTCGGGAACAGAGGTGTCAGTGCGCCTGCAACTCCATTGATTGTCCGCAAGCCACAGCAAAAGACCCCATGATTGATTTGAGGAGTGATACGGTCACCCGACCGACAGAAGCAATGTTGAAGGCCATGATGTCGGCTCCCACTGGGGACGACGTGTATGCCGAAGACCCAACGGTGAATCGCCTTCAGGAGGAGTTGGCTGCGCAGTTTGGTCATGAAGCCGGGCTGTTTTGTCCATCGGGCACCATGGCCAACCAGATTGCCATCAACGTCCATGTTGCGCCTGGAGATGAGGTGTTGTGTCACCGGTTGAGCCATGTCTACAATTATGAGGGCGGGGGCATCGCACGGAATTCTGGAGCGAGTGTCAGGCTGGTGGACGCACCCCATGGCGCCATGCCTGCGGCTGTCATCCGATCAGAGGTGAATCCGGCGGACAGTCATTTTGCCAGAACCAGTCTGGTGTGCGTTGAGGACACGGTCAACAAAGGGGGAGGTGCCGTTCAGTCTCTGGCGATGCTGGCCGAAGGCAGCGCAGCGAGCCGAGAATTGGGTCTGCCTTTTCACTTGGATGGAGCCCGAGCATGGAATGCATTGCGCAAAACCGGTGAGGATTGGAAGCGCTACGGCACCCTGTTTGACAGCATCTCATTGTGCTTGTCCAAGGGGCTGGGTACACCGGCGGGTTCGGTGTTGTTGGGGACACGGGATTTCATTGCCGAAGCCCACCGCAGCCGCAAAGTCATGGGCGGAGGTATGCGGCAGGTCGGCATCCTTGCTGCCGCAGGATTGCATGCCATTGAACACCATTTTGACCGGTTGCAGGAAGACCATGACAGGGCATCTCAAATTGGAGCCTTGTTGTCTGAGCATCCTGCGGTGTCCGAGGTGGCGCCGGTAGAAACCAACATTGTCATTGCCCAGCTGTCCGGGGACAGGCCCGCATCTGAGCTGGTCGAAGCCCAACACAAACAGGGCATTTTGTGTTCGGCTTTCGGTCCGGACAAGGTCCGTTGGGTGACCCACTTGGACTTCGGCGATGACAGCTTGAACACGGTTCTTGAGTCCCTCGAGGGTTGGAAGTGAAATGTTGTCGCACCGCGGGCGTCCGAGGCTGAGCACCGGGCATTAATTTGCCGGCATGATTGCAATTTGGAAGACCGCCGCCAGTGCCTGGCGAAAAGGCACATGGATGGCGTTGGCATTGGCTCTGAGTTTCTCGGCCCAAGCCACTGAGGGCATGTGGATCCCGGCTTTGCTCAAGGCCGTAGAAGGTGACATGCAGGACATGGGGCTCAAGTTGACTGCCGAAGACATTTACTCCATCAACCGGAGTTCCCTCAAGGACGCCATTGTTCAATTCGGAGGGGGCTGCACGGCCAGCGTGATTTCGGACCAAGGCTTGCTCCTCACGAACCACCATTGCGGATACGGCCAGATTCAATCTCACAGCAGTTTAGAGCGCGACATCCTCAAGGATGGATTCTGGGCCATGTCCAAAGAAGAGGAACTGACCAATCCTGGCTTGACGGCCATGTTCATTGTGCGCATTGAAGATGTGACCAGTCGGTTTCAAGCGGCAGGCGATGAAGGCGAGGACGCGCTCCGAGAAACATTGGTGGCTGAGGCCACAGAAGGCACGGATTACGACGCGGTAGTGCGGGACTTCCTCTATGGAAACCAGCAATTTCTCATCGTCACGCGCACCTTCAAAGATGTGCGCCTCGTGGGCGCGCCGCCAAGTTCCATTGGCAAGTTCGGAGGGGACACCGACAATTGGGTGTGGCCGAGACACACAGGAGATTTCTCGTTGTTTCGGATTTACAGTGGCCCAGATGGTGCACCAGCCGAGCCCAGTGAAGAGAACATTCCGCTGGATCCTGACCACCATTTGCCCGTATCCATGCACGGCATCGAGGAAGGCGACTTCACCATGATCTTTGGGTTTCCCGGGCGCACCGAACGGTACATACCCGCCGTCCAAGTGGAACACCTGATCAATACGCTCAACCCCACTCGGATTGCCATGCGTACCGCGAGCCTCGAGGTGATCAACACGGCCATGCGCGCAGACGATGGCACGCGCATCGCCTATGCCGCCAAGCAAAGCCGCATTGCCAACGCTTGGAAGAAATGGATCGGACAAAATGAAGGGCTCATCGACTTTGGAGCGGTTTCGGAAAAGCGCCGCAGTCAAATTGAGGTGGCCAAGGCGATTCGTGCGCAAGGTTTGGATGAATACGGCACAGTGGTGGGCGATTTGTCCAAGGACTTTGAAGCGCTCCGGCCTTATTTGGAAGCGCGCTCGTTGTTCATCGAGTGGTTCTACTACGGCCCTGAAATTTTGAGGTGGGCCTCTGAAGTAGGCGATGTGATGACCATGGCGGCCGACAAAACGGTTTCTGACAGCGCATTTGATGCACGGGCCGATGAGGTGCTTGCAGCTGCAGCGGGCTTTTATCCCGACTACAGGGCTGAGGTCGACCGCAAGGTCTTTGGCGCAGTTTTCCCGCTTTACATGAAGGCATTGCCCGAAGGGTTTGCACCGGATGTCGCCGCGAGCAATTGGGCGCTGTCCAAGGACAAGGATGCCCAGACCATCGCCGACGGCCTTTTTGACGGCAGCATCCTGGACGATGGTGAAGCGTTTACCGCCCTGCTCGAGGCCCGCGATCGAAAGGCCTTAAAAAAGCACTCAAAGGACCTGTTGATCGAGTGGGCGCAACAGACCAGCGACAGCTATTGGGTCAAGGTGAGGGGAGAATACAGCCGCCTGCAATCGGCTATGGAGGTGGACATGGGGCGCTATTTGCAGGCCTTGGGTCAAGTGTATCCCGACAGCACTTTCTGGCCGGATGCCAACAGCACCTTGCGCCTGACATACGGACTGATGGAGGGCAGCGAGCCCAGAGATGCGGTGAGCTACAAGCCGTTTTCTACGGCCCGTGGTGTGCTCGATAAATACGTTCCCGGTGATGCGGAGTTTGACCTTCCCGAAGGACTGGTGTCTAAGCTAAGAGCCCAAGAGTACGGGCCCTATGCCGATTCAGAAGGGAACCTGCGGGTGTGCTTTTTGGGCTCCAACCATACGACCGGCGGAAATTCAGGATCCCCAGCCATTAATGGTACAGGGGACCTTGTGGGGCTCAACTTTGACCGCACTTGGGAAAGCACCATGAGCGACGTGCGCTTCGATGCAGACCGGTGCCGCAACATCATGGTAGACATCCGCTATGTCTTGTGGGTGACCGATGTGTACGCAGGAGCCACGCACTTGGTGCAGGAAATGACATTGACTGAACGGGACCCCGACAATTTGAGCCCAAACTGGCGCCCATTTGGCCCAGGCACAGGAATCGGCCGGGGTTACCGCCAGAGCGAAGAAGAGGTCAAAGACAATTTCCGCAAGCGTTCGTTGGAACGGTTGCAGGAACGCCGAGAGAAGATGGAGTCAGGAGGGCAGTAAACCCTCCGCGACCCGTCAGCTCAAGAAATAGAGGACGGTGATCACAATGGCGAACAAGAAGACGGCCAAGACTACGGGGCCTCCGATTTCGTTCTGCTCGGCTTCTGAGTGGTCGTGATGGTCGTGGGACATGTTGGATGCGAATGGTGCGGCACAAAAATAGTACAGCGTGCCGGTAGCGCTTGCCTTCGCTGGACACGGCGCAGCCTCGCGGCATCGGACCAAGTTTGGCGTTAAATTCACCACATGACGATTCCAGCCAAATGTGTGTCTTTGTTCCTGTCTCTCATGGTGGTAACGGCCGTGGCACAGGATCCATGTGCGGAAGACCAGCACTCCTTCGCCGTGGTCATTTCCCCCGACGCTTGGCCCCAAGAAATGGATTGGTCCTTGTCCGATGGAGCAGGAAATGTGCTCCTTGAGCAATCGGTGACCAGTGGGGAAGACACCTTGTTTGCCTTTTGCGTGGACACTGCAGATTGGGCGCCGTGCATGCTGTTTACTATGAATGACAGCTACGGAGACGGGCTTGTTGGAGACGCTTACTACCAAGTCTGGCTCGATGGTGAACTGCTCATCGAGGGCAGCGGCAATTACGGTTTTGGACAAGACCATGGCATCGATTGTCCGCCAGGTTGGACATGCGATGAAGCGGTTTCCGTGGAGGTGCAAGACGGCCCCCTGACCCTCAGTTCGGGGGGACAAGTCGAGTGGTGGACCTTCACTCCAAATCAAGATGGCATGTACAGCTTATCGAGCTGCGGATCGGGTTGCGATACACGGCTTTGGATCTACGACTACTGCAACATGAACAACTTCGACGACACCAACGAGGGGTCCATCTATTTTGATGACAACCAGGGGGGCTGTGAAGACAATGCCGAAAGTGCCCAGTTGTACGTTTTGTTGGAGGAGGGGGTGACCTATTGGGTCCGTTTTGCCAACCTCTCGGGAGATTGTGGCTTTGATTGGACCCTCGCCTATGGAGGCCCTGCGGAGGGCTGCACCGATGAAGTCGCCTGCAATTACAACCCCGCGGCCGAGGTCGATAACGGGAGTTGCATCTACCCTGGAGATCCACTGTGCACAGGCCCCGACCTCATGGTGGTCGAAAGCGCCATCGAAAACAGCCTTCAAGCCGAGACCATGATGGTCGACGAGGACAATTGTTACATCGTCGAGGGGTGTTTGAATGGGTATGGTGCGCGCGATTTGGTAAGGTTTACCACGCACATCAAGAACATTGGTGAC
This sequence comes from uncultured Flavobacteriales bacterium, assembly GCA_965659115.1. Taxonomy (GTDB): domain Bacteria; phylum Bacteroidota; class Bacteroidia; order Flavobacteriales_D; family Sanyastnellaceae; genus UBA8752. The sequence goes on from CBFHUP010000018.1 coordinate 6,634, forward strand.
CTTGATTACTACATCGGCACCACGGCTGAGTCTGACTCTACACAACAATTCGAGTGGGGGGACTGCCACAACCACTGGCACTACAAAGGCTACGCGAAGTATGACCTCTTTACCATGGAGGGGCAGATGCTGCCGATTGGTTTCAAAAACGGGTTCTGCGTTATGGACCTCGAATGCAGCGATGGTGGCACCTTTCAATACGGATGCAGCAACATGGGCATCTCAGCGCATTGCGGCGACATATACGGGGCAGGACTTTCTTGCCAGTGGATCGACGTGACCAACATTCCGGACGGCGTGTACCACTTGGTGGTGCGCGTGAATTGGGACTACAGTCCAGATGCCTTGGGGCGCCAAGAAAACAGCTATGAGAACAACTGGGGGGTGGTCTGTATCAACATGGACCGGTCTTCCGGAGAGCTGGCGGTGGACTTGTGGGACGATTGCAACGAGCTGGTAGACTGCACCGGCGAGGCTTACGGGACGGCCCAGATGGACTGCATGGGCGAATGCGGGGGGACCGCATTGATGGGCGACCTCGATGCCGATGCGGACCAGGATTTGACCGATGCCGAAGCCTATGTCGATGGCATCTTGGGCGATGACCTCTCGGCCATGCCGTGCAACGACCTCGATCAAGACGGAGAATTGACAGTGTCGGACGCGGCGTTGATGGCGCAGTGCCAATATTGGGACGTGGCCCACGATCACCCGGACAGCACCGGTTTTCACGACAAATGTCAGTTTCCCGCCCCCCATGTGGTCAATCCATTCGACAGCGTTTGGTTCACCCTCGGCGAGGTCAATTGGGAGCAGGGATTCTTCGATGTGCACGTGTTGAACCCGCACAACCGCATTCTCGGTTATCAATTCGATGTGAGCTGTGGAATACAGCAAGTGGTCAGCCTGATCGATCCACTCGAGTATATGATTCAGCCTGAGTTTGCCCTCGGCGGCGGCACCATCATCGGACTGAGCTACGACAACAGTTCTATGCCCAAGCATTACCAATGGTCTCCATTGTGTCGGGTGTATTGGACCCAGGCTCCTACCGCTGAACTCTGCATCAACGGCATCACAGAAGTGGTCAACGCCATGTACCAGAACACGCTGCCGCATTTGGTGGACCCCTGCGCTACGGTCAATGGTCTTGGCGGCGTGCTCGCCGGGTCTGTGTTGCAAGTCAATCCCAACCCTGTGCAATCTGGAGAAGCGCTCATCCTCAATTTTGCGGGAGGCTCACTCTCTGGCGCTGAAGTGCGTTGGATGGACCTCACCGGTCGGGTTTTGGAGCAAACGCGTTGGGCCGGCGCGGAACAATTTGTGCTGGGAACCGATGGACGCGCCGCGGGCAGTTACTTCATCCAAGTGGTTCAGACGACACGAGGAGGCGACATCCTGCACACGCGCCGGATCACAGTGCGCTGATCTTTTTTCTTCCTGCGATCGCATTGGCGGTGACGGCCGCCAGGACGATGCCGATGCCCACCAAGGCCCAGCCTGTGATCTTTTCGTCGAAGATGAGCCACGCCATGCCCAAGGCCAAAATGGCACCGAAGTACTTGAACGGCATCACACGCGCGGCGTCTTCGAGGTGTAGGGCTTTGGTCATGGCGACCTGAGCCAACAGGGAAAGCACACCAATTCCCACCGCCATGCACCATTGCGTACTGGTCATGGGGTGCCACATGGACGCGCTCCATGAACCCATAACGGGGGTCGCAATCAAGTGGAAATAAGCGACAATGCCCACAGGGCTGTCTGTTTCCCTGCATTTGATGGTCGCCAAATAAGCGACCGCAGCGAGCAGGGCGCTGCCCAAGCCCATGCCGAGGTACAGCCAAGACACCCGGGGGTCGAACCCCTTGACCACAAGAACGCCGCCAAAGGCCGCCGCGAAATACAGCCACCGGTGCGGCCTGATGCGCTGACCATCAAAGAGAATGGCCAGCAGCACTGTGAAAATGGGGGAGAGGTATTGGATGACCGTGGCACTCGCCAAAGGGATGTGACGGATGGTATGAAAAAACAGCGTCAAAGCGATCATGCCCGAAACGCCGCGTAAGACGAGCCATTTCCTGTTGTGACCCAAGAGTGGATCGCCTTTGCGCCAAATCCACAAGGCGCAGAAAAACAGACTGATGGCACTGCGCAGAAACACCAGTTGGGGCGTCGGCAGAATGGCCAACGCTTTTACCAAGAGGTTGGCGGAGGTGTAGAGCACCACCGACTGCAACATGAAAACCAACCCTCGTGACATTGCCGCGAAGGTCGGTCGGGAAAACTTGGCCCTGATAGGGCTTCAGGCCACCGGCCGAATGCGCAAGGCCAATTTCCAACCCACCCATCCAACGGGCAGGTATCCCAGAATATCCAATACCAGAAATGCGGGGGGCTGGCCAGGCAGAACAAAGGCATTGGCAATGCCACCGAGGAGCACAAATCCTGCCACGATGAGCGGGATGAGCATGCCCCTGTGCGCGGCGACAAGTCCCGCTACCAATGCGCCGCAAAACGCGCCGTTCCAATGCGACAACAGGGGGCCTACCATGTGAATGGCATCGAGGCTGTCGAAGTAAGCCCGCCACACCATTTGTACCGATTCAGGGTCGGCTGTAGGGTCATAGAGTGGAGCGACAGGGGCGCCTGTCAAACGGCCCAATGGGCCAAGCAGAAGCATATTGGCAGGCATGCTGACCATCGCGCCGGTAACGCCTGCAAGGATGTTGCGAAGGGTGGGATTCATGGAGTGGAAGTTCAATATAAAGGGCCCAGGGTGGTGCTCAAAAAGGCAGCACAACAGCCGTGTCCAAGATGTGGTCTGTGTAGCGTTGCTGAAGTTGGAGTGTCAGTGCCCCCTTGACCCCAGAGGAAATGTGACGGCCATCCACCTCTACGATGTGGGCGAGGGCGCCCATGGTGCCGGTGGTAAACGCCTCGTCTGCGGTGTAAAGTTCCGTCAAGGTCAAGTCGGCTTCCCGAACCGGGATTCCAGCCTCTTCAGCGGTGTCCATCACGAATTTTCGGGTCAATCCCGGAAGGCAGGCGTGGGCAAATGGAGTGAGCAATTCGCCATTGCGCACCAAAAACAGGTTCGTTGCATTGGTTTCTGCAAGGAAGCCGCGGTCATCGAGCATCACGGCATCATCCATGCCGGCCACGTTGGCCTCGATTTTGGCCAAGATGTTGTTGAGTAGGTTGTTGTGGTGGATGTGGCTGTCGAGAAATTGCGGGCTGTTCCGGCGAATGGCACTGGTGATCAGCCGAATGCCTGCGTCTCCGTATACCATGCCTTTGTATTCGGGCACCACAATGAGGGTGGGACCGTGCACATTGAGCCGAGGGTCCATGCCACTTGTGGACTTTAGTCCGCGGCTCAGGGTGATGCGGCAATGCACCCCATCCCGCATGCCATTGGCTTCAAGGGTTTTGAATATCGCTTGGCGCACATCACCGCGCCCTGGAATATCGGCAAAGGCCAAGGCGTGGGCCGAAGCGAGCAGGCGATCGAGGTGCTCCTCCAGTTGAATCGCCTTTCCATCGGTAATGCGCAGCCCTTCCCACACGGCATCGCCGCCTTGGACCACGCTGTCAAGCACGTGGACTTTGGCGTCTGTCCGCGCTACAAGTCCATCGACCCAACATTGTGTGCCTTCGTTGCGGGTATCGGGTTGGTTGAATTTGGCCATCAAATCGCGTGTTGGAGCAAGGTGCCATAGTGGGCCTTGCATTGGTGGTGAAGTTCGAACAAATGGGCAGGAGCAACGTGCGCAGTTGGGGGGCGTCCTTCCCACCCCGAGGAAGCATGCACCCCTTTATACCACCAAGGTGCCCAGGGGCCATCCTCCGCCCTCGGTCCCGGAGTCCAACGCATCATGGCAGGGTCCCATTTCAAGTCCAAGGAGGCACAAAGCTGTCCGAGGACCTTTTCTGGAGCGGCTTGCAGGTGGTCACTGCAAACGACGATGGGGGGATTTCCTTCAGCCGTGAGCCGCTCCAGAAGACCGCATTGCAGCGCATATCCGACATCGTGCATGGTGGGGTGGTCGATGTGCGCCCGGTACGAAGACATGACGGCAGCAGGGTTGCGGAACAACAGAACGTGCCGGTCCTTTTTAAAGGCGGTCCAGGGCAATCCCTCAAAGTGATTGGCCATGTGCTTGCAGAACAGCACACGCTTTCCGTCGCGCTCCTCAGCAGACGGTTCCATGGCGTTGAGGGCGCCATCACGGCTGGTGGGCCATGCGGCAAGGGTCGCTTCTCGATCCGGTCGATCGGCACCAGTGCGGACCAGGAAGTATCCGTACAAGGGCTCGTCCAGCACCCGGGTGTCATCCCTTTGGGCGAAGCTATACATGAGCGCTGTGCTCATGGAACGGGGGCCTGACCAGAGGTGAATGACCACGCGTTACATGTTGCGGCGGTAGGCTCCGCCAACCTCAAACAAGGCGTCTGTAAGTTGTCCAAGAGAAGAGCATTTCACAGCTTCCATCAATTCCACGAAGAGGTTGCCATGGGCCACAGCAGTCTCCTTGACCTTTTGGATGGACGCTTCCGATGGCCCTTCAAAGGCGCTGTGCAAGGAGGCCAAACCATCGATTTGAGATTGCTTCTCTTCTTGGGTGGCACGGATGACTTCTCCGGGAACCAGGGTGGGCGAGCCTTCTTTGGATAGAAAGGTGTTCACGCCAATGATGGGGTATTCGCCAGTGTGCTTGAGGGTTTCATAGTGCAGAGATTCCTCCTGAATCCGGCTGCGCTGGTACATCGTTTCCATGGCGCCCAAAACGCCGCCACGTTCGGTTAAACGGTCGAATTCTACCATGACGGCTTCTTCGACCAGGTCCGTGAGTTCCTCGATGATAAAGGAGCCTTGCAGCGGATTTTCATTCTTGGCAAGGCCCAGCTCGCGGTTGATGATGAGCTGGATGGCAATGGCCCTGCGCACACTGCCTTCTGTGGGCGTGGTGATGGCTTCGTCGAAGGCGTTCGTATGCAGCGAGTTGCAGTTGTCATAGATGGCATACAACGCCTGCAACGTGGTGCGGATGTCGTTGAAGTCAATCTCCTGGGCGTGCAGAGAACGTCCGCTGGTCTGGATGTGGTACTTCAATTTCTGGGCCCGCTCATCGGCGCCGTATTTGCGGTCCAATGCCTTGGCCCAAATCCGCCGTGCCACGCGGCCAATGACCGCATACTCCGGATCGATGCCGTTGCTAAAGAAGAAGCTCAGGTTGGGGCCAAAAGCATTGATGTCCATGCCCCGGCTCAAGTAATATTCCACATAGGTGAAACCGTTGGCCAGGGTGAAGGCCAGCTGTGTGATGGGGTTGGCACCGGCCTCCGCAATGTGGTAGCCGCTGATGGAAACCGAGTAGAAGTTGCGGACTTTATGGTCGATGAAGTAGGCCTGAACGTCGCCCATCAGGCGCAGTGCAAACTCCGTAGAAAAGATGCAAGTGTTCTGGGCTTGATCCTCTTTGAGAATGTCCGCCTGAACCGTACCCCTGACTTGAGAGAGGGCCTCGGCAGCCAGTTGGGAGTAGGTCTCTGGGTCCAGCACTTCGTCGCCAGTGCAACCGAGCAGCATGAGGCCCAGTCCGTCATTGCCCTCGGGCAAGTCTCCTCGATACACGGGGCGGGACAATCCTTGACCGTCCCAACGTTCCTTGAGCAGTTTCTCGACGTTGGCCTCGAGTTGGTGCTCGCGGATGTACTTCTCACAACGTTGGTCTATCGCGGCATTCAGGAAGAAGGCCAGCACCATGGGGGCGGGGCCATTGATGGTCATAGAAACGCTGGTCGAAGGGTCGCAGAGGTCGAAGCCGCTGTACAGCCTTTTGGCGTCGTCGAGGCACGAGACGCTCACACCAGAATTGCCAACTTTGCCGTGAATGTCCGGGCGCAGGTCAGGGTCTCGGCCGTAGAGGGTGACCGAGTCAAAAGCAGTTGACAGCCTTTTGGCAGGCATGTCTGAGCTGACATAGTGAAAACGCCGGTTGGTCCGCTCCGGTCCGCCTTCACCCGCAAACATCCGCGTGGGGTCTTCACCCTCACGTTTGAAGGGGTAAATCCCCGCCGTGAATGGGAAAGCGCCAGGAACATTTTCCTGCAACCCCCAGCGCAGCAAGTCCTGCCAGCCCTGGAGCCTTGGGACGCTCACCTTGGGAATGGCCTGGTGACTCAGGCTTTGGGTGGTGGTGGGGATGCGGATTTCACGGCCCCGAACTTCAAAAGCGTATTCGTCTTGCTTATACCGGTCTGCCTCGGCGGCCCAAGATTCGAGCCAATGAAGGTTCTTGGGGTCCAATTCTCGGGTCAAGGCGGCAGACTTCTCTTCTAAGGCCTTGAGGGCTTCGGGCGCGTCTTGCACTTCCGCTGCAGCGCGGTTGACAGCTTGAAGTCGGCCCGCCACTGCGGATTGTGCATCGGCCCAATCGTTGTAGCCGCGCACCGAATCGGCGATTTCGCTGAGGTAGCGCGTTCGTTTGGGAGGGATGACGTGCACCTTTTCGCTGTCGCCAGCAGCCGAGCCAAAAGTGCTGGCCAAATCGGCACCGGTTTGTTTGGCCAAGGTGTTCATCAACGTCCGGTAGAGGCGGTGGGTGCCAGGGTCGTTGAATTGCGAAGCGATGGATCCAAAAATGGGGAGGCTGTCGTCTTCGGCGTCCCACAATTCGTGGTTGCGCTTGTATTGTTTGCGCACATCGCGCAAGGCATCTGCTCCACCGCGTTTGTCAAACTTGTTGATTGCGACGACATCAGCGAAGTCGAGCATGTCAATCTTCTCGAGCTGGGTGGCCGCTCCGAACTCAGGCGTCATGACATAAAGCGCCACATCGCTGTGGTCCATGATTTCTGTGTCGCTCTGGCCGATGCCAGAAGTCTCTAAAACGATGAGGTCGAATCCCGCCTCTTTGAGGATGCTCAAAGCATCGCCCACATGACGGCTCAGAGCGAGGTTGGACTGGCGTGTGGCCAATGAACGCATGTACACGCGGCCCGATGCGATGGCGTTCATGCGGATCCGGTCACCCAGCAGGGCACCCCCCGTTTTGCGTTTGGACGGATCCACCGATACAATGGCCATGCGCTTGTCAGAGAAGTCGAGCAAAAACCGGCGGACCAGCTCATCGACCATCGAACTTTTTCCAGCACCACCCGTCCCCGTTATGCCCAATACGGGCACTTTGGCCTGCACAGCACCTTCCCGAATGCCTTCGATGATGTCGGCATATTGCGGGGCACCCACTTCTGCAGCAGTGATGAGTCGCGCCAAATCACCAGGGCGCTTTTCGGACAGGCGGTCGGCCTCTCCGGAAGGATCGCCCACTACGGGGAAGTCACACCGCCGAATGAGGTCGTCGATCATGCCCTGCAGGCCCATCTCACGGCCATCGTCGGGATGATAAATCCGCTCGATGCCGTAGTCGTGCAGTTCCTGAATCTCTTCGGGCAAAATGGTGCCTCCACCACCACCAAAAATCCGGATGTGTCCAGCGTTTCGCTCGTCGAGGAGGTCCTTCATGTATTTGAAGTACTCCATGTGCCCGCCTTGGTAAGACGTCATGGCAATGGCCTGTACATCCTCTTCTATGGCGCAATTCACGACTTCGTCTACCGAGCGGTCATGGCCGAGGTGTATGATCTCACAACCGGAACGTTGTAGGATGCGACGCATGATGTTGATGGCGGCGTCATGGCCATCAAAGAGAGAGGCTGCGGTGACAATCCGAATGGGATGGCCGGATTGCGTGGCAGCGGGAGAGGAGGCGTCTTGAGGCTTAGAGGATTCCATGCGCGTTTCAATGGAGCATTGCAAACTTAAGCCCGCACCATCAGGTCACGCCGAGAATCGCAAAACCGAACCGCGATTATTCGCAGGGGTCCCCAAAGAGGCCGAGCATGATGAGGAGGTCGTTGACCCCCACAATGCCATCGTTGTCTACATCGGCAGGGCCGCATTCCAGCATGCATCCGAAGACGCCGAGCGCTTCCAGCAGGTCACCTACATCGCGGATGCCGTTGTCGTTGACGTCGCCGAGACAAAAGGTTCCAGGCGTGACACATCCCGTGGCGTTGGCGGCCACATTGTGCCGATCCTCATTGGTGACTTCGGCCACGTCCAGCAAGCAGATGTCGCCCACAGCATCCGTGAAACTGAAGCGGACCAAGGGCTGAGGGAAGGTGCTCTTGTGAATGAGGCTGTCTTCCAAAGCCACACCAAAGGCCATACCCGAGGGATTCATGTGGAAGAGGTGAGCGTAGCCCGTGGTATCAAAGAGGGGCTCCATGTCGGTGAATGTGGCGCCTTCGAGTTGAATGGACCATCCGCTCAGCCAAGTTTGAGGGTTGTGCAGATAGACATCGACAAAGCTGGAGTCTTCATGGGGATACACCAGAGAAAAGAACACCTCCTGATCGGGGACCAACAGGCTTCCATTCCAATCACAGTGGTCTTCGACCCCGTTGGCGCCGAGGTGATTGTGACCGAGGTGGGCGCAGTCTGCAGCCAAGGCCACGTCGGTAATGCTCAATGCACCGTCGCTGTTGAGGTCAACGCAAGGGGCAGAGGTTTCTACCCCGTCCGCCAGCAAGTCCGCGTACATCAAAGGGTCGTCGGCATCGACTTCCCCATCTTGATCCAAGTCTCCCTTGACCAGGAATCCGGGGCAGTTGCCAGAACAATCGGGCTCTTCGGTTCCAAAGGGATGGCCCAAGCAGTCCACCGGGACGTCGCAGTCCTCGTATTTCTCAAAGTTGATGGCGTTGCCGCTGGCGTCGCGCTCAAAGGAGAAGCAGACCGCCACAGCATTGTTGGCATAATTGAGTTCGTAGCTTCCGTTGGCATCGGGACTGTAATCCCAATTGACGCGGATGACCAGGGTGTAATCTCCGGCGCTCAAATCGGTGATGTCGATCCACTGGCAATCCAAATACCGAGAATAAATGTCTTGGCATCCTGCCGTGATGCCCATGTTGGAGCAAGTGTACTTCTGCGGGCCACCGCCATAGTTGCAGCTTCCAAGGTCCAAAATGCAAAAGCCGTTTTTGAAACCCACTGTGGGCAGGGGAGACCCGCCTGAAGAATACAGGGCGTAGTCCGCGTAGCCTTCGTAATGGTAGTGGTTGTGACAAGCATCCCATTCAAACTGGTCCGGTTGAGCGGAAGGGGCGCCGATGAAGTAGTCCTCCGTACCAATGTTGGCGATCTCTGTGTCAAAGCGCACGATTTCCCGGGTGCCGTAGCCTTGGATGCACCCTTCCTCGATCATGCAAGCATCGGTATTGTTTTCCGTGGTCATCTCCAATGTGCTGTATGCTCGCAGACCATTGATGATGAGGTCGGGCCCGATGTTTGGACATTCGGGGTCACCCGCCAAGAAGCAAGTGTCCGGTGATGTAGCAATGGGGAGGTAGTTGCAGGCTTCGATGTTCATGCAGCCTGGAATGCCTCCGAGGAATTCAGCCTGAAAGGGGACACCATCGCCGCCCGCTGTACACCCGCCCTCGCCTTCAAGCCGCATGTAAATGGTTTCACCAGCAATGAGGACTGGAGTGACAATGCTCTGCAAGTCACAGTCGTCGTCGGACATGGTGATGAAGGCCTCTGATGACGTCTCAAAAATGGCCATGTCACAGTAGTCGTAGAGGTGGATGCGGGTATCGCATCCGGTCACACCGCAAGTGGCAAACCGAAACTGTCCGGTGGTGTCCACTTCAAAAACATACCAGCTGTCTGAGAGGGGGGCGAGAAAGTCCTGCGGACCTTCTTGCTCTGGGTCCAATACCAAGGACAGCGGGTCGTCACAACTGCTGCCCACGGGGCATCCAGTCAAAGTCAGTTGGGCGGCATCAAAGTGCTCTCCATCGCGGAGCAGGTTCCCGTCATAACGAATTTGATAGGTGCCGCCTACAGAAAAACCATCGGCGCCGCTGTCCATCAACCAGACGGAGAGGCAGCCGTCGGGTACGCAGCCGTCTAGACCTTCTACGCCGCCCGCATACAGGGTGTCACCCGCAGCGTTCAACACGGCAAAAGAAGTCTCTTGGGGGAAGGCGTCTGGGGTGATGTCGATCTCCAATCGGTGGAGGTTTTCTCCCACCGTGATCACATCCATAAAAGTCGAAGTGGATCCGGTTCCATCTCCCACGGTGAGCGTGACTTCATGGCTGCCCGGTGCATCCCAAGTGACCGTGGGAGCTGCGGATTCGCTTGAAGCAGGTTCCCCCGATTCAAAAGACCAAGAATAGGTCATCACATTGCCAAGGCTGATGTCCTCGAATGTGGCCACCTCGGGCAATCCACAAGCCGAAGTCCATGTAAACCCTGCGGCAAGCGGAGGGTAGATGCAGCTGCCATCGTCTGACATGGCGCATGCGTCATAATTGAGCGCGCCCGGATCGATGCAGCCAAGGGCATCGCCCTGGTCGCACAATCCAATCAAGTCAAGGGCCAAGGCGTATTCGCTGACCGCTCCTGTGGTCCATGCATTCATGACTTCTATGAGCCAACATCCGGCTCCAGACAGTTCATATTGATCCAGATCTCCAATCGATGCAGTAAAAATGCCATCGGCAGAAGTGTTCCAAGCAGAGGGCCAAGGGCCTGCTTCTACGTAGCCAAAGCCCGTGTTGTAACCGCCGATTTCTATGCGGTTCCCATTGGGCGCTGTGATGGCCATGGCCATATCTCCAGCCCAGTTGCTCCCGGGTGCTGTGATGTCGAGGACAATGTCAAATGCTTGAAGCCCGCAGCCTGCCGTCAGCTGAAACCCTTCGGATGCTCCACCGCCCAAGCTTCCAGCCCATGTGGTGCTCAGCGTGTCCTGACCTTGGGCCATGCCGGCCACAAAAAGGCAAGCCAGCACACCAATAAACGCAGGGAAGGGGCGCGGATAAGAGGACATTCGGTTCATCACATGGAATTTACGGCGTTTAGGGCAATTCCTTGGGCCTGTTGGTCGCAAAGCGGAAAAGCTCCACCTGTTTCTGCAAATTCAGCCTGATGTTGTCCCAAAACAGGTTGTAGTCGGCCACGTGCCAGTTCTTCATGGCAAACATGCCTGCGCCGAGGACCCGAAGGGGTTTGATCCAAAGCATGCCCTGCTGCAGCGCCCCGGACAGCGAGCCTTTGTGGCGGAGTTTAAAGCTCCGGGTGACGATGCCTTCGTGGGCATCCCAATGGTTCCATTGTCCTTCTTCTGGCGTCCACAAAACAGGGTGCACCATTTTGGTGTCCTGCATGTGGGTTGCGTGAAATTCGGGGACGAAGGACTCCGAAAAAGTCATCCAGCCGTGCACGGCACCCACGTGGGCTTCCCGATCGGCAAAAGGGATGTTGTGGAGGCTGCTTCCTGGAATGGGATACCCCGGCAAGTAGGCTGCCACCAAGCGCGGTTGAAGCCCTGTACCATCAAAAAATTCTTGCAGAATGCGCCATCCGTGGTGGGAACCTTGGCTGTGGCCGGCGATGATGATGGGGGTCTCGTCGCCGATGCCCTGCAAAAAGTGGATGAACGCCCTTCGGATGTCAGAATAAGCGAGCTCGAGGGCCGCTTGGCTGTCGGCTCCCCTCAGAAAAAATGTCCGCAGGTGGGCCTGGCGGTAGCGCGGTGCCGTGACGCGTCCAACGGAGCGAAATACGCTCGCTTGATGCCGCAATGGCCATTGGTCGGTGATGTCCGAAATGTCGGGGTCGTCCCAAGCGGCATTCCAACCGACCTCCAATCCACGAAATGTCGTGGGGTGGATGAAAAAGGTGTGAACCGGGTTTTCCAGCTGGTCTGGAGAAACTGGGAGGGCTGGAACACGCGAAGGCCAGTGCCGAATGGGAGCAGAGGTGGGGCGGGCAGCCCACGCTTTAGAGAGGGTGTAGTCCGGCGGCGGCGGCGGCGGAAAATGTGCAAACGGGCCGGGATGTTCAGTCTTGTCTCGGTGGTCGTTTCCAAAAATCATAGGGGCGAAAGGGGTTCGTTGATGCGCAATGCGGTGTCTTCACCATACGGGCCAAGGTCCCATGCAGTTGCACCTTGAATGGGTTGCCACCTTTCGGGAAGAGAGGCGGTGATGTCCAAAGTGCCGCCGTCGGGGTGGGCAAATGCGAAGCGGCGCGCATGAAGCATCAACCCTTTTACACCCACATGCGCTGCAAAGGCCCTGTTTTGATGCTTGTCTCCGTGTTGTGAGTCTCCGATGATGGGGTGCCTGAAATGCCGCATGTGCAATCGGATTTGATGGTACCGGCCGGTATGCGGCACGCACCGCACGAGGCTAAAGCGGGCGGAATCATAGCGTGACACTTGATAGCCCAATTCGCAGCGCTCTAACGGCTCAAATTCGGTGCGCGCCTGCTTGGGCGGTCCATCCATGCCTTTGGGGAGGGGTTTGACGATGCAGCCTGCGTGATGCACGTGGCCCCGGACCAACGCCAAATATTCTTTGGCCGTCTGACGCGATTCAAATTGAGTCTTGCACGCGTTGATGGCCGGCGTGTCCTTGCCAAAAATGATGACCCCACTGGTCGGTTTGTCGAGCCGGTGAACGGGGTCCAATCGCCCGGTATAGTAGCTGCGCAGGATGTCGCGAAGGTTCTCATCTTCGTGCGCATCGATGGGGGTTTTGTGCACGAGTAAACCCGCCGGTTTGAGGACCGCCATGTATCGGTCATCTTCGAAAAGCAACCGAATCTCTCCGTTACGCGATATTCCAATAGGGACTGCAGCCATCCATGCTTTAATTTGCGCGACCCGCTGGGGGCGTTTAGGAATCACAACTCGGCGCAAAGTACCGGACCATTTTCTATGATTACACAACGAGCAATTCTTTTAGCTACCCTCGTTTTGGGTTGCTTTTTGAGCAAGGAGGCAGATGCCCAGCCCACTTTTGACTTGGAGGTTGACGTCGTGATGGACACTGTATTGTACGGTGGATTTGACGAGGTGCCAGATGGTTATCGCAAATACAGGTTGTACGCGGTGCTTCCTGAAAACACATTGATGTTGGGGATTTCAGCCGACGATGCATCGGATCCGCTTATTCCCGGATTTGGATACACCGCGGACTGCGGCTGCTACAACTGGGTGAACCCTTTGATTCCGGGCAGCGAGAGTTACCATGCGGGATACAACATCAACCCGGCTTACATCTCAGCCTTCCCTTCGCTCAATTTTGACACTTGGTGGACGACCCACCTCGATCAAACCACGTCGACCACAACGCCCATCCCGCTGCCCACGTTTCTGCCGGGTTACAACAGCTGCTCTGACATTGTGAACCAAGGCGGCCTTCTGGTAACAGGTTCTGACCCCATCCACGGCACGGTGACGAACAACCGTGCCTTGATTGGCCAAATCACAACCTGCGAGACCTTTTCCTTCCAGGTGTGTGTCACCATGCAGGAAAACGGAGTGGGGGGAAATGTCATCACCAAGTGCACCGATGGCACCGTGACGGTGGAGGACCTGTGTCTGCCCATGCTCGACCCTGAAGTTTCTGTGGTGGAGACGATTGACTGTTTTGGAGAAACGGCTTCGATGGAGGTCCTTCCCAGCAACGCAGCACTCGCATTCAACCCTACAGTCGAATACAGCCTGTATCAGTTCACAGCGACGGACACCACTTTGGTCCAGCAGCAGGTCGGGGACCCGCTTTTCAATGGCATTGAAAACGGCAACTACTTTGTGTCCCTGGTGGACACGGCCCGGACCGTCGCTTTCTCATCGAACACCTGCCGCGACACCACAGCGGTCTTTGCGTTCACCTCACCTGCAGAAATCGAATTGGCCGCCACCCTCACTGCCGACAACATTTGCGGCGATGAAGATCTGGCCACCATTTGCTTCACCGCTTCAGGCGGAACGGGCAGCCTCACAACCGAAGCCACCCACGACCTTGGGTTTGCCATCAGCCCCGATGCAGACGGATGTTTCGGACCGTTGGAGTGTTTCGGAGGTGATGGTGCGTACACTGTTGTGGCAACCGACGAAGAAGGATGCGCTTCAGACACGACCATCGTGATTTCATGTCCCGAACCCTTGGGATTCAGTGCCGCTTCTACGGAAGTGAGCTGCACGGGATACAGCGACGCAAGCCTCTCGGCATCTGCCTCGGGGGGGACAGGGACAGTGGTCTTTGAAGTACCCGAGCTCAACGTCGTCATCGAGTTTGATGGCAACATTGACTTTGATCAGGACAGTTTGCCCAGCGGGACCTACACCTTCACCATCACCGACGACAACGGTTGCACCTATACCGAGCCCATCTCAATCGAGGAGCCCGAAGGACTCATGGTCGAATACGGCTTGTCCGATGTGGCGTGTGCAGGAGATTGCAACGGACTCATTCTCGCAGATATCAATGGCGGAGAGTTGCCTTATGTAATCACGGTGACCGATTTGGATGGCGCTGCAGCCAACCCCGGTCAGCTTTGTCCAGGGTCGTATATCCACGTCATCGAGGACGGAAACGAATGCCTGGTGACCGACACTTTGACCATCACAGGGTCAGATTCCATTTTCTTCACGTACAATGTGTCCAACGTTCCTTGCAGTGGAGGCAACAGCGGTCAAGTGTGCCTGGACAACCTCGAAGGGGGAACCGGACCGCTGACGGCGCAGTTGGTTCCACTTCCTACCGGAAGTCAGGATGGCAATTGCTTCAATGTTCCCGCAGGCAACTACGATGTGCTCGTGCTGGACAGTTTGGGATGTACGAGTGAGTTCTTCGCAGCCCTTGTAGAAGAGCCGGCATCCATTGAAATCATCCCGAGCATTACGCCGATTTCATGCACGGGTGCCAATGACGGTGTCCTCGTCGTCAATGCGTTGGGTGGCAGCGGAGACCTCGAGATGGTTTCGCCGTTCGTGTTCTCTTCTTTGCCAGATACGTTGGTCGGTCTGGGAGCGGACTCCCTCATGTTGATTGTCGCCGATACGCTCGGTTGCATCGACAGCTTGCAGGTGGCCATACCCGAGCCCGATCCAGTTGGGTTGGAGGTGTTGACCGCTGTTCTTCCTGAGTGCGGAGGTGACTGCACAGGAGGCATAGAGGTCGCCTTGTCCGGCGGCACGGGAGTACTGACCCTCTTCGATGGATATGTCAGCGATTCGACCAATGTCACGCCGAGCGGTCTGGTCAATCTGTGCGCTGACACATACACGCTCGTTCTCAGCGATGAAAATGGATGTTTGGACTCGGTGTCGGTGGACATCGTTGAGCCCGACCCCTTGTTGTTCGACATCACCGTTCAAGACGTGACATGTACAGGAATGGCCGATGGCGTCGCGATCATTGGAACCATTGGAGGTTCAGGCCCCAGCGCCTGGGAGTTTGTCGGTGGTGCGGTGGATGTGCTGAACCTCTTCGAGGGAGAATATTTTGTGTCAGCCGCAGATACAGCAGGGTGCACGGCAGACTCGAGCTTCTTTGTGGAGGCAGACATCGTGACCGACATGCTGGTCGAGATCTTCACGACACCGGTTACATGTTGGCAGACTTCTGATGGTACAGCTACCGCCGCGGTGACCGGAGGGCAATTGCCCATCCAATTCAGTTGGAGTGACCAGGGGAATCAAACCACGGCAACGGCCATCGGACTCTCAGAGGATGTTTACAGCGTGACCGTCACCGACGACATCGGATGTACCCTCGGGTTTTTGGCCACCGTTGATCCTACAGAGGATTGCCTCTTTATTGCAGATGCATTGACACCCAATGGAGACGGCATCAACGACCGCTGGGTCGTGGGCGGATTGGAGTTCTACCCACAAAGTGAGGTCGAGGTCTTCAACCGCTGGGGCCAGCTCATTTTCCGTTCGAAACCTGGAACCACTTGGTGGGATGGTACCTACAATGGCGCATTGCTGCCAGCGAGTGATTACTATTATGTGATTTCCGTGGCGCCGGGGTCCAATCCAATTACAGGAACAGTTTCAATCAAGTACTGATGACGATGCACACGAAACAAAAGGTCCGGAGAAAACCGTTGGCTTGGGCAATCGTCAGTTGCGCCTGCCTCTTGACATGGTCGGTTCAGGGACAGCAACTTTCCCGACACAGCCAGTTTGTCCAAAACCCCTTCTTGGTGAATCCTGCATTTGCGGGCACAGAGTTGGGCACTTTTGCCTCATTGAGTCACCGTGAGCAGTGGGTGGGCTTTCACGGAGCCCCATCGACCAGCAACGTAACCTTGACCACCAGTTTGCCCAACCGTTTTGGTCTGGGCGTGGCGGTGGAGCGCGACGACCAAGGAGGGGCATATACGCGCACAGGTTTGGAGCTTTCGGGTACTTACACGATCGACTTGAACAACCAGGATGCGGTGGCCTTCGGCATTGGATTGATGGGAAGAAACACCCGGTTCGATGGGTCTGACCTACAGCTCTGGGACATGGATGATCCCGCGATCACAGGCGCTGTAGAAAGCAGCTTCGCCTTTGATTCGCGGTTCGGCCTCATGGTGTTTGGTCAGTATTACCAGTTTGGTTTGGCGGTGTCCAACTTGCTTCAAACACCACTGGGATTGGAGTCAGAGCCCACTTCGGCCCGCAACCGAGGGGTCAGACACTACGCATTGACCGGACGCTACGATTACAAACTCGACGCGAGTTGGACCGTGCAGCCTGCATTGATGATGCGGTTTACAGAAATCACACCCATCCAACTGGACCTCTATGCCCGGGCCCTGTATCAAAACCGCTATTGGGGCGGTCTCGGGTTTAGGCAAGGAGATGCGCTGGTGATGACGGTCGGAGCGGCTTTTCAGGACATCCAAGTGGGCTATTCGTACGATGCCGGAACCGGCGTCGTTGGGAATCTTTCACCAAACACCCACGAAATCACGGTATCTTACGTCTTGCCCCGACAGGGTGCTGGATTCTCACGCCGCGGCCTGGGAGGAAGGCTGCTCGATCGGAATCTGATCATCAGAAATTGACAATAAACATGTTCAAGAACTTTGCACTGTGTTGCGGTGCGCTTCTCCTCGCAGGTAGCGTTACTGCCCAATTCAAAGGCCTCGTTGTAGAGGAAGTCGACAACAAGGGATTGGTCCCGGGAAAGACCTACCGCGTGTATGCCCAAATGGAGGCAGAAGGCGATGTGGTAGATGCCATTTTTGGCGACGGTGAGGATTACCTCGAAGTCAAAAGCACGGCGCCCTTCTTTCAACACGAAAGGGGAGGCAATGCCGCCAATGAACTCCAGCGCGCCGACGTCCAATCCATCGAAGGGTTGGCGTATGACAGCTGGGTGACCATTGGGTACGAGGACAATTACATGAACGCTTTGACGGCATTCCTCATGGATTTCAGTGAGTTTGAGACCGGATCAAGGCTTTACACCAACAACGGTGCTTGGTTTGTGACCCCCGACATGCGGCAAGCTGCTGCGGGTCCTGACGGCAAACTGTTGATCATGCAGTTGACCACGGAAGGCGACATCTCAGGACGGATCAACCTGCACGGACGCACACGTCCACTGCCAAGGGAGAACGAGCCGGATAGCCTGACCCCCCGGTTGATTGACGAGCGGAACATCCCCATCGAAATCCGGAATTGAGCGGCGCGCCTTGAGGCGTTCTTCATCCAAAGAAAAAGGCACCCGAAGGTGCCTTTTTCTTTGCCTTTTACCGGCGTTTAGTCATAGCGGATTCCTTGAACTGAAGTAGAGTCAGGTGCGAATTCCAGCGCCGCAGAATTGATGCAGTAGCGCAAGCCCGTTGGGCGTGGACCATCTTCGAAGACATGGCCAAGGTGGCCGCCACACGCCGAACAGGTCACTTCGACCCTGCGCATTCCCCAGCTGTCATCGGTCTTTTCGAGTACCGCAGACCCTTCGGCAGGTTGGAAAAAGCTGGGCCATCCTGTACCGGACTCAAATTTGTGGTCCGAATCAAACAGGGCCTGACCGCAGCCGGCGCATTGGTAGTGCCCTTTTTCGTGGTGGTCCCAATAGTCTCCAGAGAAGGCGCGTTCGGTGCCCTTTTCTCTGAGGACAAAACAGGCCATGTGGGGCAATGCTTCGCGCCACTCATCCTCTGACTTGTTGACTTGGACTACCGTGTCGACCGCAGACAAGGGGTCGGTGTGTGTCGCTTGGTCTTGTGCAGAGCAAGCGCTGAGCATGCTGGTGGCGACCAGTACCAGCATGAAGGGGAGGGTGTAGTTGTTCATGAGGTGGTGTTTTGAGGGTTCAGCCTTTCCTGAAGGAAAGTTGCCGTGTTGGATTGCACATTCTGTGCCACACTTTCGGGTGTGCCCATGGCCACCAAAAGTCCCCCGTGTTTTCCTCCGCCTGGCCCCAAGTCAATCATGTGGTCAGCCGCCGCCATGACATCGATGTTGTGCTCCACGCAGATGACCGTGTGTCCTTGGCGGATGAGGGCATCGAAAGCGCTGAGGAGCTGGGCGACATCGTGGAAATGAAGTCCAGTGGTGGGTTCATCAAAAATGAAGACGGTATGTCCAGCCCGGTCACCTTTGGCCAAAAATGCACCGAGCTTGATGCGTTGGGCCTCTCCGCCACTGAGCGTGGTAGCGCTTTGGCCGATGCGCACATATCCGAGTCCCACATCGATGAGTGGAGCGAGTTTGCGAACGATGGATTTTTCGGCTGCAGTCGGCTTGGGTCGTGCCGCGAAAAACGCCGAGGCGTCCGCTACCGTCATGTCGAGGATGTCGTAGATGTTGTGGCCGTCCAATTCAACCTCGAGCACAGCATCCGTGAACCGCTTGCCTTTGCAGGCGTCGCATGTCAAGGTGACGTCGGCCATAAACTGCATGCCGATGGACACCCGTCCTTCTCCCTCGCAGGTCTCACAACGGCCCCCGCTGGTGTTAAAGCTAAATACCGAGGGCTTGTACCCCCGGTTGCGCGACAAGGGTTGAGCAGCAAAACAGGCCCGCACATCGTCCCATGCCTTGACGTACGTGGCGGGATTGGATCGGCTGCTTTTGCCAATGGGGTTCTGATCCACAAACTCTACATTTTCGACGCGGTCGACATCTCCAGTCAGGCCATCGCTTACACCGGGTCTGTCGCCTCCGAGGTCCAAATAACGCTTGAGCAGGGGGTGCAGAATGCGTTTGACCAAGGTGCTTTTGCCCGATCCAGAGACTCCAGTAACAACATTCAAGGCGCCGAGAAGGAATTGCGCGTCGACGGCTTTTAGGTTGTGTTCCTTTGCTTGCAGGACTTGAATCTGGCCCAGTCCAGGGCGGCGGCTGGCCGGAATCTCAATGCTGCGTTCGCCTCGGAGGTATTCGGCAGTCAGAGACCCTTTGGCCCGCATCAGTTCTTGTTGGCTTCCCGAAAAAACAACGGCACCGCCTTCTGATCCTGCCAACGGCCCCATGTCAATCACATGGTCGGCAGCGCGGATCACCGCGTCCTCGTGCTCGACCACTACAACGGTGTTGCCCAGGTCACGCAACCCATTGAGCACCTTGATCAGTCGCTTGGTGTCATACGGATGCAGGCCAATGCTGGGCTCATCCAAGACATACGTGCTGCCGACAAGGCTGCTGCCCAAACTGGTGCCCAACTGAATGCGTTGGCTCTCTCCACCGCTCAACGTGGCGGAAGCTCGGTTCAGCGACAGATAGCCCAACCCCACGTCGAGCAGGAATTGCAAGCGGTGTTCGAGTTCGATCAGCAGCCTGTGGGCAATGGTGCGTTCATTGGCGGTCAGGTTCAACCCGCGCAAAACATCCAACACCTCATCGATGGGGCGGGACAACAAATCGGGGAGGGCATGGCCATCCACCCGGACATAGGCCGCCTCGGACTTCAAGCGGCTTCCTCCGCAGGTATCACAAGCGGTGCGCCCGCGGTAGCGACTGAGCATCACGCGGTTTTGGATTTTGTAGCTCTTGGCTTCGAGTCGAGAAAAGAAATCGTCGATGCCTTTCCACCATTTGTTGCCTTGCCAGAGCATGCGGCGCTGCGCCGCGGTGAGCTCTACATAAGGGGTGTGGACAGGGAAGTCAACCCCGTGAGCATATTCCAAAAGCTTCTGCTTGTAACGGCTGGCTTTTTCACCGCGCCAAGGGGCCACAGCATCGCCGTACACCGATTTCGAAGGGTCGGGAATCACCAGGTCTTCACTGATTCCGATGACATGACCAAAACCTTCACATCGGGGGCAGGCCCCTTGGGGACTGTTAAAGCTGAACAAGTCAGGCGAGGGCCATTCAAAGGCCATGCCATCAAGCTCAAAACGGTCGCTATATGTGTCGGTAGAGGCCTTTCCATCTGCTGCGACCCAGTGCAAAAGGCAAGTCCCTTGACCTTCATAAAAAGCCGTATCGACGGAATCTGCAAGGCGCTGGCTGAATTCATCGGCATCGGCATCAGGGCCGGGTACGGCAAGCCGGTCAATGACCAACTCCAAGGCGTCAGGCACGGGGGTGTCTTCTCCGACTTCAGCGGCCATGTCCGCCAGAGAAATGGGGCGGCCATCGGCCCTAAGCCGGGCAAAGCCTTGTTGTTGCCAAATGTCGAGTTGGTCCTTGAGCGTGCGGCCTTCGGGCAAACTCACAGGAGCGCAGACCATGAACCGCAGGCCGGAGTCAGCGCGTCCAACGGCATCCACCACATCGGTGACGGTGTCGCGTTTGACTTCCTCCCCTGAGATAGGGCTGTAGGTTTTGCCAATGCGTGCCCACATCAATTTGAGGTGGTCGTGGATCTCAGTCACAGTTCCGACCGTTGAGCGGCTGCTGCGAGAAGTCACGCGTTGTTCTACCGCAATGGCAGGCGTCAGGTTGTCGATCCTGTCGACGTCGGGCTTTTCCATGCGCCCGGCGAATTGGCGGACGTAGGCGCTTAAGCTTTCTACATACCGCCGTTGTCCTTCGGCATAAAGGGTGTCGAAGGCCAGCGAGCTTTTGCCCGACCCACTCAAGCCTGTGATCACGGTAAGGCCCCCCAATGGAATATCCACATCTACGCCCTTGAGGTTGTGCATTCGCGCACCGCGGATGCGTATTTCCCTTGGGAAACTGGCACGGTCACCTGCGACAGGCCCCTCCGAATTGGCAAGGGGTGGGGGTGTGGAAGGCGCTGATTTTGTGGGCATGGGGCGAATTTCGGACACTTCTTCCGATACGGCGTTAACACGCTTTGTGTGCCATGGGTTCGCTGTTGGGATAAAATGTCCGTATCTTAGAGATGAACTGCAGCCTCAGCTGCGTCAAGAAGAAAGCCATACGATAAGACACTACCCTCACCGCACGTACTTCCCGACCGGTTACCGTTCTACGGTATGTGCACAATATGTAGTGTCATGGCCCAACAGCCCAATCCAGACCGCGCCCTCATTGCGCAATTCCAACAAGGCGATCAACGCGCCTTCGAAACCTTGTTTGCCCGCCACCGGGATCAGGTTTACACCAAGTTGTACCTGCTCGTTCGCGACCACGATGTGGCGGCAGACCTTTTTCAGGACGTCTTCATTAAAGTGGTAGACGTATTGAGAAGTGGCAAGTACAACGAAGAAGGGAAGTTTCTGCCTTGGGTACTCCGCATTGCACACAATGCGGGCATTGATCACTTCCGCCGTCAAAAGAAGATGCCACTGAGCCGTGGCACGGAAGAGTACGATTTGCTGGGGAGCCTGCAAGATGGCAATCCAACCCGCGAAGAAGAACTCATTTCAGGGCGCATCATGGACGATGTGCGCAGCCTGGTGGAGCAACTGCCCGAAGAGCAACGAGAAGTGGTGCAAATGCGCATGTACCGCGAAATGAGCTTTAAGGACATTGCAGATTCCACCGGTGTGAGCATCAACACAGCTTTGGGGCGGATGCGCTACGCCTTGATCAACCTGCGGAAGATGATGGAGGAACAAAACGTCTCCCTGACGCTGGACTGAGAAGCATCACGACACAGAATAAAGAAGGCCGGGCAATATCACCCGGCCTTCTGCGTTTGATGCATGTCCGGAACAAACTGGACCTCCATTGAACTGCGCATGAAGCACACTACCCCGAATTCCCCTTCTGATGCCCTTTTTGTAGCTCCTGAAGTCGATCAGTGGTCGGCCCCTCAGCACGCCATTGCCCATGTTTTGGCCCACGTTCGCAACACTGCAAAAGGCAGCACATCCCTTGGCGGGTCGGTTCATTTGAACTGATTACGCCACTTCTTCTTCCAGAAAGTAGCGTTCCAGTGCGGCGTCGATCCTACCTGATCCGGCGTCGTATTGCCACTCTGCGGCTGCGCTTTCGGTATTGAATCGAAACGCCCGAAACCGGCCCAGCTCCATCAGGAGTTCGGGCATTTGTCCATCCGGCGTAGACGGTAAACGCACCGAAGAGCTTTCAGTTTGCTTTGCGCGGGCCGAAGACAACGCCGCCCGCCAAGCCGCGTGCCTGCTATTGTGCAATGCCCTTGAAGCAGCATTGTCCACCCAGGAACCCGACCATGCCATGCCGGGCAGACCGGACCATGCAGGGTTCAGGTCAAAGGATTCCACGACTTCTCTGAGCCAGGCCTCACCCTCACTTTTGGAACGAAAATGCTGCACTGCCGTTGGCTTTCTGCCCTTGACCAAGGACAGCCTTGCAGTGCCTGCACGACAGGTAAACTGCTCAACTGACCAGCCTTTACCTGTGACCTTTTGCGCGGCGTTAAGGGGCGGATGGTGGCGTCGGATTAAAACGTCTTCCAGGATCAATGCCATGAGTTCTGAGCCGGTCTCCTCCCACGTGATTTTGTGGACTTTCCGTCGCAGTTCCTGAGCGCGCGCCGGCTTGGATGCGTTGCTGAAGTGCTGGCGGACACGGGAAGATAGGTTTTTGCTCATGCCGATATAAGCAATGCGGCCAGATTCATCCAAGAACCGATACACCCCAGGGGTGGCCGGCAGGTCAACCAATGCGTCGGGCGGGAGGTGAGGCGGCCACCACGATGTGCCATCTCCACGGCCAATTTCCTCCTGAATTTCTTCGGCCCGCTCTGCCCACAGCTTGGAAAAGAGAATGGCGGTCGCGGCGGCATCTCCCCATGCCCTATGGTGGGCTTCATTGTCGATCCCGAAAAAAGCACACAGTGCGCCTAGGCTGTAGCGCTGGGGCCCCTCAATCCATTTACGGGACATCCGAACGGTACACAACCGGCGGGGGTTGTAGTGCAGTCCATTGGCTTTGAACGCAGCCTGAAGGTAGCGGAGGTCAAAGCCGACGTTGTGTGCGACAAATACAGCGTCCCCCAAGAAGTCCAGCAGGTCTTGGGCGCATTCCGCGAATGGCGGCGAATCGGCCACCATATTGTCGTCAATGCCCGTGAGCCGAGTGATGCCCATGGGGATGGGGGCTTCCGGATGAATCAAGTGGACCCATCGGTCAATTTCCCGGGTGCCATCGTGCAAAATGGCGGCCACTTCGGTGATGTTGGCCCCGTTTGGGGGGCCACCGGTGGTCTCGATATCGACGATGACAAACTGCAATGTGGATGACGTCATGGGATTGAAGTAGAACATGGGCTCCACCATGAACGTACGGTGCTAAATTTCGGCATGATGTTCATTCAACATCCCATGAGGTCCTTGTACGGATTCGCACTTCTGTGTTTGCCCTTTGTTGCAGAAGGGCAGGTGTCCAATTATGAACCCTATGACGACAGCGATTTGCTGGAGGAGTTCGAGCGCCCCAAGAAGTTGCATTTCGGCATGAACATCAACATGGGAAAGGCAGGAGGGAAGTCCAGCGTATTCTACAATGGCGCGGGGATGGGCGATTTGGACGATGTGTTCAGGGAAGTCATCAGCATTCCCGAGCGGTTGGATTGGAACAGTGTGGCTGGCGGAAGTGGCAATACCGTGCGCAACCAGATTGCGCAATCACTGGGTGTCGCCAATGCGGGAGCCATGTCGGTGGCCACCTATCCGATAGACCAGCGTTATGACGTCGGATTTGGATTCGGTTTGAGGGTCATGCAGCGGTTTAACCTCGAGAATTCTTTGGTTTTAGATGTGGACATATGGCGTCTAAAATCCAGAGGGGCTTGGCAGTTGGATACCGGTGAATTGCCCGACCAGGGGCAGGGCTCAACCGATTTAAGGGAATTCGGAATATTCGCTTCGGAGGAAAGGACAGCCATTTCTCTCGGGTACCGCAGTGCCAGTCCAATCGACCGAAGCATGAGCTGGATTTTTGAGGTCGGGGGCAACTTGACGGCCAGCCGCATCAAGGAGCACTACATCGAGGTAGCAGGCAACACCTACGATCTCATCGTTCCCATAGGAGGACAAGTGGGAGCACCAGCACAGCAAGAGCTGACGTGGGGCATCGGTTACGGTGGCTATGTCCGCATAGGTGCAGAGGCGTACATGGATGCCGGAGCAGGATTGGAGTTAAGCTATCGTTTGGGCTATGACGGAGTGGTCTTGGGAACTTCTGATTTCCGGGTCTTCAACCACGGATTGCAGCTCACGTGGCTTTTCCCACCTCCACAGGTGGCCGCAGCAAGTTTCTGAATTTAAAGACACCATTATATGGGGTATCTTGCCCCTATATCGCCATGGAAATCATCGATCGATTGTCTGCCGGAGATCCGGAGAAGAAGAAGTACTACATCCGCCTGTTCCTCGACACGCTCGAGCCAGAAATGGAAAATCTGAAGGCTGCAGATGTGACCCAGCCCCAAGAACCGATTCGTGCCATTTTGCACAAATTGAAGAGCCAAGTTCAAACCATCGGTGCCCGCGAGACCCATGCCATCATGGCACAACAAGAGCAGGACATCAAGTCCGGCGGTCAAATTGACCAAAGCCAATTGGACGAGATCTGCCGACAATTGGCTGAATTGATTGAGAACCTGCAAGAATTACTGAAATGAGCAAGCATCTGAAAGTCGCTTTGGTGGACGACGATATCCCCAACACAGAGGTTTTGAGGGATTTTCTCATCCGCAACGGATACAGCCATGTGGACAAGTACCACGATGGAGAGAGTTTCCTAGAAAGCTTAGACCGCTTTGACGAGCGCGCTGTGGTTTTGGATTTTGACCTCAGTGGGGGGGGCGAGTTGAATGGCCTAGAAGTATTGGAGGCCGTCAAAGAGCGCAGCCCCAGCACGCACGTGATTTTCTTCAGTGGACAAGACAGCCTCGAAGTGGCTGTGGAAAGCCTCAAAAACGGAGCGGACGACTACATCGTAAAGTCCAACGCCGCCTTTGCTTTGGTCAAGACGTCATTGGACAAGGTCTACGACATTCAGGTCCTCAAGCTCAATGAGCGCCGCAGCCAGAGGATCAGTTGGATCATGGCCATCGGCTGGATGGCGACCATCGCTGGAGTGGCTCTGTATTTCGCAGGACGCTAAGCCCAATACTGAAAAGGATTCCTGCGCTTGAGTGCGCTCAAGAGCGGTTTATATGGGCCCGCTGAATTTCTCCGAGGAGCTGCTCCACCTTAAAGGGTTTAGGGACAAACCCGTCCATGCCTTTTTGGATGTAGTGGTCGGTTTCTTCCTTGAGTACACTCGCTGTCATCGCGATGATCGTGATGTTAGATTTGGTGGAATCTTGCAGCTTTCGGATGGCTGAAGTGGCTTCAAGCCCGGTCATTTCTGGCATGGCAATGTCCATGAGCACGAGGTCCCAATCGCCGTCGC
Organism: uncultured Flavobacteriales bacterium; assembly: GCA_965659115.1. Classification (GTDB taxonomy): domain Bacteria; phylum Bacteroidota; class Bacteroidia; order Flavobacteriales_D; family Sanyastnellaceae; genus UBA8752. Next base: position 32,250 of record CBFHUP010000018.1, read on the forward strand.
GAACCGCTTCCAAGGCCTCTTTTCCGTTGGCAGCTTTGCCAATGGTCACATCGGGCATTTCGGAGCGAAGCGTGTCTTCTGCCACAATTACATTGAAGGGGTTGTCCTCTGCAATGAGGATGCGCAAAGCTGGAAAGGAGGGAGCGTCGGCCTTTTTTGTTTGCTGAGATTCTGTTCTGAGGCGCCGGATTTCGCTGAGGAGCTGATCCACTTGGAAGGGTTTCGGTACAAAACCGTTCATGCCATGCCGCATGTAGCTGTCGGTTTCTTCGCGCAATACGCTCGCCGTCATGGCTACAATCAAGGTCTCTGACTTGTCGCTGGCCAGCTTGCGAATGGCGGTGGTGGCCTCCAGACCGCTCATTTCGGGCATATGGATGTCCATGAGCACCAGGTCCCATTCTTCATCTCGGACTTTTTCAAAGGCCACTCGGCCATTTTCGGCCTTTCCGATTTCGACGTCCTTAAGCTCGCTGCGCAAGGTGTCTTCGGTGACAATGACATTAAAGGGGTTGTCTTCGGCAATGAGGATGCGCAGTGGGCCGATTTCAGCTTCTTCGGTTACTTTTTCTTCGATGTTGATTCCGCCTGAAGAAGCCAGGGCAGGGAGGGCAAAGGCGAAGGTGGATCCTTCGCCGTCGACGCTTTCGACCCAGATGACGCCACCTTGGAGTTCTACAATCTGCTTGGAAATACTCAGGCCCAATCCGGTGCCTCCGAATTTGCGGGTTTTCAATTGGTCGCCTTGGTTGAAGCTCTCAAAAATCTTCTCGAGTTTGTCTTCAGGGATGCCGATTCCCGTATCCCTTACCCTCACCACAAACCACTCTGAATGTTGGGCGCTGGGGGCCGGGCACCAAGAGGGCAGATCGGGCAACGGCCCAACCGATGCATGCATCGAAACACTGCCGTCGAGGGTGAATTTGATGGCATTGCCTACGAGATTGATGAGCACTTGATTCAATCGACTTGAATCACCGCTGAGGTACGAAGGCAAAGATTGATCGGCAACGACCTCAAATTGAAGTCCTTTTTGTTCGGCCGGGATGCGCATCACATTTTCGGCCACCTCCAAGGCGTCCGCTACAGAAAATGGTTCTTGAATGATTTCTAGCTTTCCTGCCTCTAGCTTTGAGAAGTCCAAAATGTCATTGACGATGTCAATGAGATTGGATGATGCAGTCACAATGTTGCGGAGGTATTTCTTGGCGACGTCAGCCATGTCCTCTTTGGAAGCCAGATTGGACATGCCCACGATGGCATTCAGCGGCGTGCGGATTTCGTGGGACATATTGGATAGGAAAACCGCTTTGTGGTTCAAGGCGATTTCCAATTCCGCATTGGCACGAATGAGTTCTTTTTGACGGTCCTGCAGCTGATGTCGCTGCGTGGAGATCAATTGGCTTTGTTTCCGGGTAAACCGATAACGCGACGTGATGAAAATGGCAAAAATGATGAGCAACAGCACGATCACGACGAGGAGTGTGCGCTGGTCATCCTTCTGCTTGTCCATCACTTTTCGTTTCTCTTTCTCGCGGAGTTCTTCGTATTGAAAGAGTTCCATGTTGAGCATGACAACCTCGTCCTCTGCCTGCATCTCATAGGATGCTTTTGCGCTGTCCATGAGGTCCCGGAACAATCGGGCTTCGTTGTACATCTGCAACTCGAAGCTGGCCAATGACAAACAACTGTAGCAGTCCGTTAATTTGGTTCCACGGGAGTAATTGCTGATGTTCTCGTCGCTCAGGACCTGTGAGCGCATGCTGTCACACAGGGTATAGGCTTCATCATATTTTCCCAACTTCACAAGGGCCTGGCCCTTTTTGGTATTCAGGTAGACCTGGCGCAAGTTCCTCTGTTCTGCATCGTATTTCAATCCCTCATCTAAAAACCTGATGGCTTCTTTCGGCCTGTCTTGTTCATTGGCGATCATGCCTAAATACTCAAAGGAGGAGACACGAAGCTTAGATTTGACCCCCAGGTCTAGGGCTCTATTGTATTCAGCAGTGGCTTCGTCGTAGCGGTTTAAGTCCCTGTACACATTGGCAATACCGACTGAGGATTTGGCCTGCTTATTGAGGTCTTTTGTCTTTGTCCAATAAGCTCTGGACTCTAACATGTACTGGAGCGCTGTGTCTTGTGTAGGTCGGTTTTTGGCGTACTGGAGGGCGATGTTGTACCGGGCTTGGTAACGCTGGCTTTCATCATCACTGAAAGACATGATGAAGGAATAATGATCAGCGGCATTTTGCCGATTCTTAAAGTGATTTTGAACGTAAGCCAAGCCGTCATGTGCTTTCACCTGTAACCCGATATCTCCCATGGACTCAGCGATACTCAAGGCCATTTCATGGTCGGACAACGCCTTGGACCATCCGTTTTCGACTCCATTGTTGCGCACGAGCGAACGGGCCCTTTGGTAGTAGAGCCGGAATCGTGATTCCTCCGAAAAGGTGCCGTCCTTCTCAAAGGCCAACACAGAGTCCAGGAGTTGAAGCGCCAATACGGATTTATTCGAAGCGATAAAACCTCTCGCAGTTAAGTCCGCAAGTTCAGCCAATTGATTCGGGGTCAACTCGTAAGCCCAAAACTGCTCGACGAGCTCCGGGAAATCTGGAGCTCCGTCAAGGGGAATTTCCTCGGCGTAGGTTTCGAGGGCCTCGAGCCGATCGTCCAAAGAGGCTTGCTCTGAATTGATCAGTGCGCGCAATTCAGAGTAATTGACACCGGCTGAGGCACTCTGACAGAACAGGTTCAGCAACAGCCAGATAAAGAAAAAACGTAGCATGTGGTCCATGAGGCAATCACGAAAATAGTCCATGGAGTTTCAGAGATGACCGTATGGGTTGTTGGGGTCGAATTTCTGACTACATTTGCGCTCCCGTAAGGGAAAAACGACTATGTAGCTCAACTGGATAGAGCACCTCACTACGGATGAGGAGGTTGAGGGTTCGAATCCTTCCATGGTCGCCACAGCTTACAGAAAGCCCTCGTTGCAATGTCGCAACGGGGGCTTTCGATTTTGGGACACTGGAGCCCGAAATCCTACGGGATAGGTTCAGTCGCAGCTGTTCCCGAATTCGCCCAAGACCATCAGGAAGTCTTCTACGGAGACGAAGCCATCGAGGTTGATGTCGGCCATGCAAGCAGATGAACACCCAAATTCGCCGAGCATGATCAAAATGTCGTTCACGGCGACCACGCCGTCTTGGTCCAAGTCGTGGGGACACGTGGGGTCACAAATGCCGTCGCCATTGACATCTGCGGCACAATCTCCACCACACACGTCCAAGGCATCGACGTTGTAAAGACACGAGCCATCTTCTTCGGAGGCCTCTGCATCATAATTGCAGGCCAGGATGTCCGTGCAGCCCGGCACAACGGGCGCACAATCTGGAGACACAGTGAAAGGGTTTCCATAATCCCAACTGCTCGGAGGGTAGGGGTGTTCCGCGAGGTAAATCCGGTACTCCACACCTGCTGCAGCCACATCGATGGCCCATGGATGCAAGCCGGTGTTGTCCACAACCCCCAAGTCAGCCACAGCGGCGTTGGCATTGATGTTGATCAAGCTCAGGTAGACACTGGTGTTGGGGTCGCCTCCAGACCACGAGATCCAGAGGGTGTCGCCCAGGCACCATTCACTGGCCACATCGTCCAGGGACAAGCCCGCATAGAGGCAAGAGCCGTCGTCATAGGTGGCCTCTGGATCGTGGTTCAAGGCCGACGCGTCAGTGCACCCGAGCACATCGTCTTCAAAATAGCACGAGCCGTCATCCTCTTCGGCCTCTTCCTCGAAATTCAAAGCCAACGGATCGGTGCAGCCCATAATGGGATAGTAGCAGGATCCGTCGTCGAGGAGGGCATTGGGGTCAAAATTGAAGGCCTGCTCATCGGTGCATCCGTAAAACGCATCGCAACCGCCGTTGACCGAGAACAGCCCCGAAGAACCTCCGGATCCACTGGCCACGGGCACACTGTCCAAGAGCAGTTCCCACGAAATCTCAGAGAGGTAGCTGCCGCCTCCTGCACCAAAGGTGTAGCACCCATCGGGCAGGCAGAATTCGGTCATGCCTTCTGGTCCAGAATTCAAAGTCAAGCTTTGAATCAGTGTGCCGTCGGTGCTGGAGATGTCGAGTTCGTTGCCATTCCAACCGTCGCCATAGGAGTCGTACATGTGCAAGGTCAAAGCGTTGTCCTCTCCGCAGTCCAGCGGATAGGTGCAGGTCCCGTCATCGTCTACTGCGAAAGGGTTGAAGTTCAATGCCAACGGATCGGTGCATCCATAAGTGGCATAGATCTGCCCGGCCAAAATCTCCTCTCCGGGCTTGCGGTTGTATGCGTAGTCCACAAGGCGCACCATGTCGCCAGCCTCGCTGACCTCAAACCTCATCCATCCGTAATGGAAGCGCTCAGCCAAGGTGAATTTGACGCCGGCAAACGTGGTTTGGCCATTCCATTCGCTGTAGGTGGGAGAGGTGATCACCAATTGGGTTTCCAATTCCGAGAAGTACTTCCAGTGGCTTTCGCTTTGGATGGTGTCTCCGGCTTGGAGCGCGCTCAAGTTGGTGGAACCCACGTTGCAAACGCCAGATTTGGAATACGTCTCCAACCGGAAATGGCCATTGACGTACCACAGCCCAAAGTCTGCATCGCCCAAGTTCCAGCTGAAGTATTTCCAGTTGTTTCCGGGGTTGGCAATCGCGATGCCCTCGGCCGGGTCCACTTCCACGTATTGGATGGCATAGGGGTCGGCGTAGTCGAGGGACATGGACCGCGATAGGTCCATGCCGCTGGGGACATCGGAGAGGAGAGAGGCGTCCAATGAAACGTGGAATGAAGCGTCGTCCACATCGGCGTGGGCACTGGCCTGTCCGCTTAGAGACAGGCGAATGCGGGAATCGGAGACGCGCTCAATGTGTGCCGTCAAACCTTCGGGAAGGTCGGAAACGTCGAAGCCTGACCCGGTCCCAAGGGTGTCAAATTCGGTCCATGTGGCCCCAAACAGGTCGATGCTGCGCTCCGAGGAAACGCTTCCATCGTTGTCCAAAGCTTCGTGGAACACCGTCTGGGTGTAAGCCAGCACTGGAGACTGCACTTCGCCCATGGCAATGGCGCCTTCCGGTTGCTCGTTGTACGCCATGTCCAGGGCGTAATAATGGCGGCCATCCTCGCTGACCCGCATCCGAATCCATCCGTAATGGTCATGGCCGTTGCGCTGGAACTGCACGCCAGCATAGGCCGTTTGTCCATTCCAATCGGTGTAGTCGGGGTTGGACAGGTCCAGTTGATCGGGGTACCAGGGGCCGGGCTCGGTGATGTCGGTGTCGGGCCCCACCACCGTACCCACGGAAAGGGGGACGAGGTTGGACGTGCCGGGGTAGCACACGGCGCCGTTGCCATAGGTTTCGAGCTTGATGTTGATGAGGTCGTAGTGAAAGAACCCGAAGTCTGCACCACCAGACCCCATGGTAAACCAAGTCCATCGGCGCCCTTCGAAGAAGTTGTGGGCATCGTCCACCAAGTCCACAAAGACAATCTCGTAGGGGTCCAAGAAGGTCAGCCCTAGGGCGGTGTTGGACGGGTTGTAGAGGTCCTCGTATGTTACTCCGGCGAAGGGGTTGACGGTGAAGTGAAGCGCGAGGTTGTCCAGGTTGTCGCCGGCCGCATGGCTGGCCACTTGACCGGTGAGGTGTGCCGTCGCATGGGTGGAGTCCACGACCACCACAGACAAGGAGGTCCCAGCGGGCAGGTTTTCGGTGCTGAAATCGACCCCTTCTACCAGTGTGCCGGCGGCGCCAAAGGTCAGGTCGAGCAATTCAATGCCGATTTCGCTGTCCACAGTGCCATCGTTGGCGAAAGACTCCGAAAAGGAGGACTCCAAGTACACCATCCGAGGCAGGAACCCTTCAAGAAAGACCAGCGCGTGGTTGTCCGCAGACCAAATGTTGTTGCGCCCCGCCACGTCCGAGCACATGGTCGCCAGCATCCGTGTCTTCTGACCTTGGGTGAACATGTTGGAACAATTGGAATAGTCCATGTAGTTCTGCACGTTGTCCTGGGAGTCGCATGACTCAGCCTCCAGGTCACATCCTGTATTTCCGATGGTGTTGGGGGTGTCTTCAACGCCGTCGTCGAAACCGCATCCTGCTGTGGATTGATTGCCCGACTGATCACCCCAAGTGTGCTTGAGGTTGGCCCAGTGTCCTACCTCGTGGGTCAGGATTTTGTAGTGGGTCCAGACGGCCGTCTCCGTGCGGCCCACAGCCCAGTATGAAGACACCACACCGTCGTAAATGGAGGCCGATCCTTCGACGTCAGCGGGGTAGAACGCGAATGCAGATCCGTTGCCTCCATCCGAAGAGTGCACCACCCAAATGTTGAGGTACATGGTGGGATCCCACTGCACCAGTTGTTTGAGGGCGATGTTGCTGCCGTTGTAAGTCAGTTCGGATTGGATCCGATTGATGCCGGTGGTGGGCTGGCCATTGGGGTCGAAGTCGGCCAAACGAAAGCCCATGCCCACGTCGGCGACGATGCCGGAGAAATTGGGGTGGACCTCGGTCAGCTCCGCGTTTGAAGCGGAGAAGTCCTCGTTCAATTGCACAATGGCCTCATGGATTTGCGCGTCAGAGATGTTCTCTGGCCCATTGTCGTGCACCACATGAAACACGATGGGAATCAAAAGGTCCTCGTCCGTGCAGGAAAGAGACTGGGCGGCAAAGTTTCGCGTGTGGTCCTCAAGAGACAACCTCCTGAGTTCTTGGCCCCCCATCCACTCGGGGTGGGCGAGGCGCATGTCGTCGCGCTGCTTCTGGTGCTCGCAACCATGCTGTGCTTGACTCACCCCACTGAACAGCAGCAACGCAAAAAGTGGCCAAATGAAGCGGAGTGGATTCATGAACGCAAGGTGGGACAGGAAGATACGGCGATTGGAGCCGCCCCTTCTAAAGATGGAAACCGGTCCTTCATGAGGGCCTTCCGCTCAAGCGGGCTAATTTGTGGCCATGCCTTTTTTGCTCGATTCGCCCGAAGCGGTGGCCGCTGCCCGCCTGAGTGCATCCCACAACCCCGAGGCCTTTTGGGCCGACATCGCCGGCCATTACGACTGGATGCAGCCGTGGACCAACGTGTGTTCCGCAGTGTTTGAAACGCCGTCCGTACGCTGGTTCGAGGGCGCCGAGCTCAACATCACCGCCAACGGCCTGGACCGGCACTTGGCCGAACATGGCGACCAAACGGCCATCCTTTGGGAGCCCAACGACCCGGAAGACAGCACCGTGGCGATCACCTACGCAGAGCTGCACGATCGGGTTTGCCGCTTTGCCAATGTGCTGAAAAGCCGTGGGGTGGGCAAGGGCGACCGCGTGGCGCTTTACCTGCCCATGGTGCCCGAGCTGGCTGTGGCGGTGCTGGCCTGCGCCCGCATCGGTGCGGTGCACAGCGTGGTCTTCGCCGGTTTCTCTGCGCGCAGCTTGGCCGACCGCATCCAAGACGCCGGAGCCGTGTGCGTGATCACCAGCGACGGCATGAAGCGCGGCGCCAAGGGGCTGGCCTTGAAAGCCGTGGTCGACG
>CBFHUP010000019.1:0-39572 GCA_965659115.1 uncultured Flavobacteriales bacterium
TGCCGGGTCCTTTAAGGTCATTGCTGAAGCCCGCGAAAGCGGTACTGTCGGAATTTACCGGCCCAATGGCTCAGCCCACACCCAACTCATCCGGAAGATCCTGTCCAAAGTCGACCTCAAGGACATTTTGTGGGAGGCTCCAAAGAAGACCCAACAGGTCTGGTTCATCAAGCAGTTTGGCTCCAACGTGAACTTGGGCAACATCGGTCCTGCCGATGTGATTCCACTCGAGTGCTTGCGCGTGGGCCTTCGCGGAGACACGTTCTTCCACTTTTTGCCGGACGAACTCAAACAGGACGTCCTCCAACAGGAAATAGAAGCTGACTGATGAAAGAAATCGACGTACTTGAGCTCAAATCTTGGCGCGATAACAACACTGCTCATCAGCTCGTAGATGTCCGCGAGGCATACGAATACGAAACGGGAAACTTGGGGGGGAAGCACATCCCCATGGGTGAAGTCTTGGACCGTCAAGACGAATTGAGCCGGGACATCCCGGTGGTGCTCCAATGCCGCTCCGGAGGCCGCTCAGCCGCTCTGTTGACCGCCTTGGAAGACCATTTTCAAATGGACAACCTCTACAACCTCAAGGGAGGAGCACAAGCTTGGTCCAGCCAAGTGGACGGCACTGTAGAGGTCGCCTAATGATGGTCCGCCAACGCAACGCAAAAGCCTGGGCCCGACTGGGTTTGCGTGGCATGGCCATGGGAGCTGCTGACCTGGTTCCCGGCGTCAGTGGGGGGACCGTCGCCTTTATCGCAGGCATCTATGAAGAATTGCTGGACACACTCGGCGGATTGGGTGTAGGCACGTTGCGCGACCTGTTCAAGGAAGGCCCGCTGGTCACTTGGCAACGCTACAACTTGGGATTCTTGGCCGCCCTAGTGGCGGGCATCGGATTGTCTGTCGTGCTGCTCGCAGGAGCCCTGCACCATTTGCTCGAACACCACCCTGTGTTGCTGTGGTCCTTTTTCTTTGGGCTTGTGGCCGCCAGTGTTCCTTTCATGCTGCGCGACATACCGCGCAGTGCATTCAAGGCACCGGTACTGGCCATGCTGGCTGTCGGAGCTGGAACTGCATGGTGGCTCACAGGACTCCCTCCTTTGATGCAAGGCAACCACCCTGCCTTTCTGTTCGGATCAGGAGCCATCGCCATCTGTGCGATGATCCTGCCGGGAATCAGTGGATCCTTCATCTTGGTCATTCTTGGGGCGTACTCATCGGTCATTGGCGCATTGAAGTCCTTTGATGTGTTGCGCATTGTCGCCTTTGCATCCGGTGCACTTGCTGGACTCTTAGGGTTTAGCAAAGGACTCGGGTGGGTTTTCCGACGCCACCGGGAACTGGCCATGGCCCTGCTGAGTGGATTTCTTATCGGTTCGTTGCGCAAGCTTTGGCCTTGGAAGGAAAACCTCCGCGCCCTCTTTACCCACTCCGATGGAAGGGTAGAATACCTGCAGGCCAACGTCTCGCCTGAAGCCCATGGAGACCCCCAATGGTGGTTTGCCGTGCTGTCCATGGCAGCAGGAGCCCTCTTGGTGACCGGACTTGGCGCCCTGTCTCGCCGAGATGTTGCTCCCACACCAGGCAGCACTTCTGTCGCAGCATGACAGCACGTCGACGGCGGTTTGGCTTGATTGGACACCCCGTTGAACACAGCTGGTCCGCGCGCTTTTTCGAAGCGAAATGGACCCGGATGGGCATTGAAAATTGTGATTACGGACTGCACGACTTGGCGTCCATTGAAGACGTCAATGCGCTTTGGCAGCACCCGGGCTGGGCGGGCATGAATGTGACCCTCCCCTACAAGAAGTCCATCCTGCCTTTCTTGGATGGATTGGCGCCTTCGGCCGAAGCGATCGGGGCGGTGAACACCGTGGCCTTCACTGCGCAAGGGCGCATCGGTCACAACACCGATACAGTAGGCTTCCAGCGCTCCATCGCACCCTTTCTTGAGGGGCACCACCAGCGGGCGCTCATTCTTGGAACAGGAGGGGCGGCGGCGGCTGTGCGGCACGTTCTCGAAACGATAGGACTCGATGTTTTTCAGGTGAGCCGCCAGCCCAATGGGCCCCAGACGGTCCACTATGAAGACATCCGTGCAGAGGGCATCAAAACAACCCCACTCTTGGTCAATTGCACCCCTGTGGGCATGCACCCTATGGTGGACGACATGCCCCCATTGTCTGGGTCCGCATTGGATGCCATTGGGCCCGACCACTTGGTGATTGATTTGGTGTACAACCCCACCAAAACACGCCTACTCAAACATGCTTCTGAATTAGGAGCCAGAACATTAGGTGGACTTTCGATGTTGGAATTGCAAGCTGAGGCAGCCTGGGAAATCTGGGAGGCCGAAGCGACACAATTTTGAGCGCACTCCTGCATCAACTTGACCGCCTGGCGGAATTCATCCTGAGTCATTCTTTTAAGAAGGCTGTGGAACACACCTTGGTGCGGATTGCCCTGGGCCTGTTTTTCGTGCACCTGCTTCTGTTCGGGATTCACGAAGCAGGCTGGCTCCCCTTCCCGATGCCCGAAAGCCTGTTCGGTCATCCCCTGCACGTTCTGTACACCCCATTTTCGGCCATTCTCGTGGCCGAGGTGTATTTGCTGGTGTACCATCTCCCGTCCTCCTTTGCGCGGTCTATGGGCAAGCAATTGGAGATTGTTTCCTTGATCGAAATCCGCTCGGTCTTCAAAGACCTGTCTGTGCTGCAGGAAGCCGAAGGAATGGCCGTGATCTGGCCTTGGAAGGACCCCTTTTTCCCGCACATTGTCGGCGCGGTCCTCCTCGGGGCATCACTGGTGGCCTTCTACCGGATTTTGCCCAGGCGCATGGCCCGTCTCGAAGAAAGTGAACTGGCCCGGTTCATTCGGTTCAAGCGTCATGTCGCAGCCTTGCTGGGCGTGGCTTTGGCCTTCATCGCGCTGTGGAGTTTTGGTCATTGGTGTTTGGACATGGTGCACCACGCCCAGGGAGGAACCGGAGCCCTGTTGGACCCCAACGCCATCTTCTACCATGATTTCTTTACGGTGTTGATTTTTGTGGATGTCATCCTGTTGGTGACCTCCCTCCGGTACCTGTCCAATTTTGGACTCATACTGAGGAACTCAGGATTTGTGGTCGCGACCATCATCCTGAGGCTCTCCTTTGGGATGGATGGATGGGGAGCCGTTGCACACGAGGTGTTGGCGGCACTGCTTGCCCTGGTGCTTCTGCTGTTGCAAGCAGGTTTGCAATGGGGCAACCGCCGATTTGGACCGGAAGAAGAGGGCTTTTCCGCACGCTAATAGCGCTTTATTGGAATGGGGTTCCGAATTTCCCACCTATGAAAGCCCCCCTCTCCCCCACAGAGCAGTCCGGTCATTGGAACCAATTGCAAGACATGACCTCTGTGGAAATCGCGGAGGCCATGGCGGCCTGCGACCGGGAGGCCGCACGCGCCGTTGAGGCTTTATCCAAGGAGATCGGCCAGGCCATTGACCGCGCGGCCGTGCTGGTCGCCAAAGGAGGCCGGATCTTCTACCTCGGCGCTGGAACGAGCGGCCGACTGGGTGTTCTCGATGCCAGTGAAATTCCGCCGACGTTCGGCACTGAAGGGCTCTTTATCGGCTTGATTGCAGGGGGAGATGGCGCCATTCGAAAAGCGGTGGAAGGCGCAGAAGACGATGCCGCAGGCGGTGTGAAGGACTTGGAGCGGCATGGTGTCAACCCATCCGACGTGGTGGTGGGCATTGCAGCCAGCGGTCGGACCCCCTATGTGGTCGGGGCCATGAAATGGGCTTCCGACAAGGGCATCACCACCGTGGGCATCACCTCCAATCCCGAGGGCGCATTGGCCGCTGCGGTGGACTTGCCCCTTGTGGCCCGCACAGGTCCAGAATTTGTCACCGGCAGCACCCGACTCAAAGCAGGCACTGCGCAAAAGTTGATTCTCAACCAATTCTCCACTGGAATCATGATCCGATGTGGCCATGTGCGGGGCAACAAAATGGTGGACATGAAACTCGCCAATGAGAAATTGGTGGACCGTGGAGCCAGGATGGTGGCCGAAGCGCTGGACCTCCCTATGGACCGCGCCCTGCAACTGCTGACCGAATTTGGCTCTGTCAGGCAGGCCATCGATAATTTCAAGTCCCAGAACTAAGCCCGGACATGCACGACATCGAACCCTTCTACAATTGGCGCAACTTCTATGTGGCCAGTGACGATGAGCGTTCCCCATTCTACGACCGGCAATACAGCGAGACCCACTTCACCGAGAGGATCTACAACCACTTCATTCATCCGCAGTGGGACAACATCGGGAGCACGACCCTGTTTGCGAAAATCCTCTACACCGATTACGACGAGCGCTTCACCGTGATTGAATTCATCGGTGAATGGAACGACACCCTCTTCAACGACGTGATGAATCTCAAGCGCAATGTGATCGAACCTTTGATGCACGAGGGGATTGAGCGCTTCATTCTGATTGGCGAAAACGTGTTGAACTTCCATTCGGGCGACGACTGCTACTACGAGGAATGGTTTGATGAAGTGACCGATGCAGACGGTTGGATCGCCATGCTCAACTTCCGCGAGCATGTGACCGACGAGTTGACCCATGCCGACCTGGATCAGTATTTCGTGATGGGAGGTGAACTTCAGGAAATGGGTTGGCGCACGTTTAGTCCCCCTCAGCTGTACAGGCGCATCGACGATTGTGTGATGCACAGGATCGGTCAAACGGGCTAAACGCGGCCGCGGGCTGGCCACTGGCCTTGAAGCCCCTGACCGCATCGGCGGCGTTAACTTAGAACCATGGCCAGCAAGGATGATTCCAGACCGATGCATCCAGAGCGCGAGGTATTGACCCCTCAGCGCACCGAAGACGGGTCGTTCACCCTGCACTCGCTCAGGTTTAACCAATCATACCACAGCCGTCATGGGGCTGTCACCGAATCGGAACACGTGTTTCTCGGGGCGGGTTTTGACCATTGTATTCAGGGCCAAACCGCACCTCAACCGCTGCGCATTTTGGAACTTGGTTTGGGGACCGGTCTGAACGCATTGATGACCTACCGGTCTTGGTCCGCAGTGCCTGCAGCCCGCCGCCCACCGCTTGAATACATGGCTTTGGAGCCCCACCCGCTGCATCCGGAGACCTTGGCTGAAATGGACCTTGCCGCAGATGCAGGAGTTCCTCTAGCGCTGGCATCTGCACTGCACGACAGACCTGGCGCCCTTCGCCATCAAGTGGATTGGCAGGATGGCGCACGATGTGTCCGTCTCCTCCAAGAATGGCAGGCGTTTGCGGCATCGGAAACAGGAACATTCGATCTGATTTATTACGATGCCTTCGCGCCAGACAGCCAGCCCGAACTGTGGGTAGAAGACCGCTTCAAAGAAGCTTACGCGCTGCTCAATACCGGCGGAGTGCTCGTCACATACTGCGCCAAAGGAGCCGTTCGGAGGGCCATGGAGTCTGCTGGATTCTTGGTAGAAAAGTTGCCCGGGCCCCCGGGCAAGCGCGAGATGCTCCGGGCAACCCGGCCGGCTGCCGAAGACGTGGCACCGAAACGCTTCAATGTTCGGGTGTACTTTTTTCTGATGGATGGCGGCGAACCTGGGGCACTATTGGGAGACCGGGTTCTGGTGAGCGATGAAATCATCGCCGGCCGTCGCTTCACCAAATGGCCGGGAGGCGGTCTTGAATTTGGTGAAGGCCCTGCAGATTGCGCCAGAAGGGAAGCATTGGAAGAACTGGGACAGCCCATCAAATTAGGGCCACTGGTGCATGCCACTGGTGGGTTTGTACGTTCGGCTTGGCGGGCCGAAGAGCAGGTGCTCTGCCACTATTATGTGGCCCGGCTCGAGGACGATCCTGCCTTTCGCATCGCGTCAGACCTCTTTGACTTTGAAACAGGGTCGAAACAGTCGTTTCGATGGGCTGACCTGGACGCCTTTGACGAAGAAGTTTTGTCTTTTGCAACAGACCGGGCTGCTTGGCGGGCGTTGGCCGGGGCGTGACAAGGTCACTCCAGCGGCGTCAAGGCGCCATTGACCCCCATACCAAAGAGGGCAAAATCATAGCGTACAGGATCTTCTGCGTCCAACCAACGCAGTGCCTCCGTGACTTCCTCGACCGCCTTCCAATCGTTGCCTTTGCGCTGGAGCAAGCCCAGCGCACGAGATACAGAAGCCGTGTGCACGTCGAGTGGCAGGCGCAGTGCAGAAGACGGAATGCCATTCCACAGTCCAAAGTCCACGCCGCGGTGGTTAGAGCGCACCATCCAACGCAAGTACATGCACAGCCGCTTGGCAGCGCTGCCCTTGGCCGGGTCTGCCACATGCTTGACCGTGCGGTCTGGCGCCTCATCGGCAAAAAACCGAAGCTTGAACCGGTGCAATGCCGCTCCCATATCGGGGACTCCTGTGCCGATACCGGTGCCATCTTGCCCCGCAAAGGCTGCGGTAAACGCGCCCTCCAACCCCCCGTCGCGCTCCAATGAGCGCAGACACCGCACAAAACGCTTGGCATCTTCTGATTGGAACGTGCGGTGCACAAAACCATCGAGTACGGCAAGGTCACGGTCGGATGCCTCCCGCACAAATGCGGCGGGAGCACCATCCATTCTGTCCAATAGGTTGTCACAGGAGCGAATGATGCTCGCTCGGTTGCCCCAGGCCAAGGTCGCCGCGAAAAAACCAGCGGTGGCGATGTCCTCAGGAGCACTGAACCTGTGGGGAATACCCAGCGGGTCGGCCTCCAAAAAATCTGGCTGCTCGTAGCGGTCCGCCGCCTCATCCAGCAGGGTTTTCCATTCATCGAGCCTGGCTTTTGAAGGCCTTCGCCTGTTATTCTGAGGACGGCGTGGGCGACGCTTTGGGGAAGAAGATGATTCGGGCACGGTTGGGCACTAAATTCGCATATAGATGCAGTTTGTCCACCCCGAGGTCCTTTGGGCGCTTTCGGCGCTGACCATACCGGTGCTGGTCCACTTGTTCAGTTTCCGCCGACACCGCAAGGTTTCTTTCTCTCAGACCGCTTTCCTGAAGGAAGTGAGGATGGAGTCGCGGTCCCGCAACCGCATTCGGAACTGGCTGGTGCTCCTCATGCGTCTGGCCGCCATGGCTTGCGTGATCCTCGCCTTTGCTGAGCCCATGTGGCCGGCGAAAGACGGCGAAGAGCAAGGCGGACAAAAGCGCGTTTCCATCTACATGGATACGAGCCCATCCATGGAGCTCGAAGGACGCAACGGGCCCATGCTCGAAGCCGCAAAGAATGGAGCATCGGCCTTGGTTGAGTCGCACGCTGCTACGGACCGTTTTCATGTGGTGTCCTCCTCTTTTGACCCCTCTGACCGCCGTTGGCTGACCAAAGAGGAAGCGTTGGAAAGGATCGCCTCGGTGCAACCTGGTCATGCGGCCCCCAACATCCGGGACGTGCTGTTTCACCAGCAAGAATTCCTCAGTGATGCTGCAGGAGAGCAGCGGCTCGCCTACCTCTTCACCGACCTTCAACAATCCAGCCACTCCATGACCGGTGAGGCGGCGGGGATGGTCGACTCCACGCTCTTTGTCCGCTTTGTGACACAGGCCGCACAGCCCAAGGTGAACATCCGAGTGGACTCAGCTTGGTTCGATACTCCCATGCGTTTGATTGGCCGGAGTGAAGTCTTGCATGTGCGCATTGCCCACGATGCCCAGCGTCCAGTAGACGACTTGCCGTTGAGCTTGAGCATCAATGGCCGCAAGGCTGCGATCGGTTCTTACCGCATTGTACCAGGGCTGGATACCGACACTGTTTTGCGCTTTCGCCACGAAGAAAGTGGCCCTGTGCACGCCATCGTCTCCACCACAGACGCTCCTGTCACATTTGACGACGCCTTGCATGTGGGCTACAACGTAGCGGAAAACGTGAAAGTCGTCTTGCTTCAGGGGCGGGAATCAACGCCGGTGGAGCAGGTCTCCCTCGGAAGGTTGTTTGGCGATGCCGCCTTGCACGAAGTTCAATCCATGGAGGCTTCGTCCTTGGATTACGATGGGCTGGATGCCGCAGACCTGATCGTGCTCCAAGGTGTCCGCGACCCTTCCAACGGCCTTGTCGCAGCGCTCTTGCGCAATGTCACCTCTGGCAAGAGTCTCATCATGATGCCACCAGCCGAAGCCCTTGGCGCCGGTTGGGATGAGCTGCTTGTTGGGCTCGGTGCCCATGGCATCGCCGATTGGATGACTTCTGAAGAGCCCGTTCGGCTCGGGAAATTGCACCACGATCACCCCCTGTTTGCGGGTGTTTTTGCCCGTGCACCGCGCCGTGTCGATTTGCCTACAGTCCGCGGGTGGCACGCACGAAGTCGGACCGGATCGCTGGAACGCAACCTGATGTCGTTTGCCGACGGAAGGCCTTTTTTGACCACCGGCCTCAAAGGCCTTGGCCGCTATCACTTTTGCGCGGCGCCTTTGGACCCTAAGTGGTCCAACCTGGCCCAGCATGCCCTGTTGGTGCCGACATCACTGAGGATGGCCGAAACCAGCCGAGCCACCGGTCTGCAGCAGTTTACCGCGGGGAGCGAAGCCGCTGTGCTTCTTCAAGGATTGGACCGCGTCGCCGGCGCCAGTCTCGCACTTCGTCCCGCCGCTGGAGATGCTTCCGAGCGTCTGCTGCTGGAATCGGGAACAGTTCCCGGAGGAGTCGAGGTGTATTTGCCCCTCCGTGACGCTGCGCCAGGGTCCTACCTCATCGAGTCCACCGCTGCCGCAGGAAGCAACAGCGACAGCGTGTCTGTGGTAATGGCTTTGGGCATCAACCCGTCACGCGGAGAAAGTGACTTGGCGATTTGGGATGTCGAAGACTGGAAGCAAGCGTTGACCACAGAAGGTTGGAGGCGCAGTGACGTCATTTCTTCTGATGTCGAGGACCTCGTAGAAGAGGTGGAAGTCCTCGAGGCTGGGCCGCCATTGTGGCTCAATCTGATCACCCTCGCATTGCTCTTTCTGCTCGTCGAAATGATCTTGCTGAAGCGCAAATCTGCCCTGCGCCCACTCCAGGAAACGCCTGTGTCATAAAAGACTGAAGTCACCATCATCCAGAGCCCGTCATGACCCGATACCGCGCCCCCAGACTCTTGCAACCGGGACACCCCCTGCACGGCCAACCCGTGGATTTGGCTGTAGAAGATGGCCGCATTGTCTCGATCGGAGCCGCTTCTTCAGGTTCGAAAAATGACGGTGATCACTTGCTGACCGATTGTTGGATTTCTGCGGGGTGGTGGGATGGCCAAGTGGACTTCCGGGATCCGGGAACAGAACGGGCCGAAGGGCTCGCCCAAGGTCTTCAAGCCGCAGCGCAAGGGGGATTTACCCGCGTGGCCCCTGTGGCGTCGACGCGGCCATGTCGCGATCAACCCGCCGAAATCCTCGCCCTTCTGCACCGGACTTCCAACGCCGTATCCGGGGTCTTGCCCGTGGCCGCGTTGAGTGCGGGCTGCAAGGGAGAGCAGCTTACCGAAGCATACGCCCTCAAAAATGCCGGTGCACGGGCCTTCTCCGATGATGTCCCCATCGAACGCCCCGAATTGTTGCGGCGTGCTTTAGAGTACCATCAAACCACAGGACTGCCTGTTTTTTCTGCCGCGCTTGACCCTCATTTTCAGCCCGACGGCGTCATGCACGAAGGTGCCATGAGCACTGCATTGGGATTGCCAGGGAATTCAGGCGAATCTGAGCTCCTGCGCATTGGCAGAGAATTGGACATCCTGTCTTACACAGGAGGGCACCTCCATTTTCCTGTGGTTACAACAGCCGCTGGACTGGACGCCATCCTCGCCGCCAAGCAGAAAGGTCTTCAAGTGACCTGTGGTACGACCGTGCATCACCTCTGTTGGACCGATGGTGACCTCGATGGCTTCAACAGCGACATGAAGCTCTCTCCGCCCTTGCGCTCCATAGAAGACCGTGCCGCGTTGCGCACAGCAGTTCTAAACGGCGACATGGACCTGGTGGTTTCTGATCACCGCCCCCGTACCCCGGAGGAACACGATGTCGACTTTATGGTTGTCCAACCAGGGATTGCAGGAGTTCACGCTGCAGGACCTGTGCTCCTTGGAGCACTAACCGATCACGGTGCCTCCATAGACGAGGCCCTGAACGCCCTGCACCACGTTCTCGTGGCGGGTCCCAGAACAGTCTTTGCCGCATCGGAATCTGAAACCGGCATCAATGAAGGGCAAACCGCGGAGTTCACCGTATTCTCTGTTACTGAAACGGCGCTCCCAGAGTCTGCCTCGCGGGCACCGAACACCTTCTACACCGTGGACTCTGCTCCTGTAGTGGGAAAAGTGGTCGGCATTGTGACCGCCAGAGGCAGCCACTGGAACTGACCGCTGAAGACCGATCAGGCTTCGCCTGTGGGCCCTCCGAAATTCACTGGAAATGACGGCTCGGGTTGGCTGGTCATTTCGATTCTGCCGTGTTGGCCTTCGAATTTGCTGATGTTGTCTACCAGCATCTTCATGACCCGCTTGGCGTGCTGGGGTGAAAGCACCACCCGAGAGCGCACTTTGGCCTTGGGCGTGCCGGGCATCACCTGGATAAAATCCAAAATGAATTCCGTCTGGCTGTGGGTCACCACCGCAAGGTTCGAGTATACACCAGGTGCCACCTCTTCGGGCAGCTCGATGTTCAACTTGGGCTTCTTTCCTTGGTTCTCCTGACTCATGGACGCAAGTTAACCCAGACCTCCGATGGCGTCAGGGCAACACCGCCAACAATTCCTGCAGTGTGCCCACAGTAGCCGAAGCCGGAGAGTCGGGCTCTGTGCGGTCTACTGGGCAATAAAACACCGTCTTCCAACCTGCATTGTGGGCACCGATCACATCCGCCTCGTGGTCATCGCCGATCATCCAAGCTTGTTCTCTGCGCACCCCTGTCCATTCGAGGGCAGCATCGAAGCAGGCGCGAGCGGGCTTGAGGTGACCGAGCTCTTCGCTGGTGAGCAGGTGGTCTACCCACTCGGAAATGCCCGTGTTCTTGACTTTGATGTGCTGTACCTCGCTGAAACCATTGGTCAGAATGTGAATCTCATGTCCTCTGTTCCGCAGCGCCTCAAGGACTTCAAGGGAACCAGGAATCAAGTGCCTTTGGTGCGGGCCGCGCTCCACGTATTGCCAACCGAGCTTCTCTGCCAGTTCGAGGTCATCTACTCCAAACCCCGTGAGGGCACGCTTGAACCGCTCGGAACGCAACACCTCCTTCTGCATCTTTCCAAGCCGGTAATCGGCCCAGCATTGGGCGTTCTCTTTTTGGTACACGGCATTGAAGGCATCAAAGTCTCCGCCCCCCTTCTCGGCCAGGGCAAAATCTGCGAACAACCCCTTCAAGGTTTCGAGTGAATTCCGCTCAAAATCCCAGAGGGTGCGGTCCAAATCAAAGAAAAGGGCAGTGCGCTCAGACATGGGCATTTAAATCAGGGCCTGTGCCGACAATGTCGTCAACAAAGCGCTCCACATGGCATAGGACAGCATCATGACAGGCAAGGTTTCGGACCGATTCTCAAAGTACTTGAAAGCCAGCAGAGCGCCTACAGGAACGCCGACAACGCCTCCTAAGATTGCAATTCCAATCAAGCCAAAATTCTGTTTGACTCCTACAATTCTGCGCCGGTTGGCCGTGAACGCCGGCTTCCCCTTGCGCTTGCGGACCCTTGAACGCCAACCAAAGAGTGAACGCACCACCGGTTGCAATGCCACCAGTCCCAATGCAGCACCTCCTGCCGAATAGGCGAACACCCGCACAGGATCGAGCCCTGCTGCCACAGCCGTAGATGGCATGACGATGAACTTGACAAAGCTGAACAACATCCAACCGGCAGCTTCGAAAAATGTGGACCACTCCATTCTGACAGCAAAGGAAAGGAGGCTCAGGGTGTTTCAACTCACCGCTTGGAGAACGTTGGGATATACCCCGTCCCATCCGGCCCATTCTCCTTCTGGTGCCAGACTCTCATTGTGCCATAAAAGGCGCAAGGTTCCTCCCAACGGGCGCACCCCCTCCGCGAGACCCTCCAGGTGAGCAGGGGCCACCGACGGGTCGATTTTCTGGTACCGACTTAAGGTCGCATCCATCGCGGCAAAAGGATGCAGCATCAGCGGTGTCAGCGACTCGGCAGCGAGGTCATACCACTGTCGGGGTCGCGTGAACCCTCCTCGAAAACCTGTGCAAACGGCATGCCCTTCTGTATGGTCCTCCCGGATGCCCAAATTGAGGAGGTTCCGGCGTGTCGTCCCGGGCTCCATGCGCAAATAGTGCTGTCTGGATGCCACAGGTGCTTTGCCCATGATGTCCACAAAGCTTTGAAACTCCCGCTCCAATGCTGTTTGGTCCAATGCGGAAGCGTACCCGGGGTGCCACTGAACCGAACCTGGAAGTGACGCCTCCAAACCCTGCATGAGCCCCTTGAGCTGATTGCTGTTGGCCGGCAATCCTTTGTCGTGGGAACCAAAACGCGCCAACAGAAAAAACCACCTGGGCTCCAACCCAAGCTCACGGTGCCATTGGTTGGCTTGATCGTAAGTGTTGTAGGGATCGGGAGCAGCGCCTCGTGCAACACGCCAGCGGCGTCCGGCCAGGCTCCAGTTTCCGCGCATGACGTCTCGGGACCACGCCCCGCCAGTGCGCCACAGCCCTTTGCCTTGAAAAGCATAGGCACTGTCGACATCCAAAGTGGGCTCTACCCGGTATTCCGCCCTCAGGCGTTCCAGATGTTCAGGCCAAGCCTCGCCCAGAACTTGTGCTCCCAAATCAAAAGCCCATTGCTCACAGATGGGGACCGACAACCAACCGTTTTCCATGGGGGCGGACCCCGTTGGATCAAACCTGCCATGGGCATCCCTAACGGCATCCTCCCTCCATTCCTCCATGCGGCTCCCCATCCAAAAAATCGAAGCGAGCCAGTCTGGACTGGCATGCTCTAAAACAGGTGGCAACCGTCTGAATCCGACCTCATCCAATAAACCCTCGGGTTTCATCCAGTGCGCACCCGAGGTGGGAGTGCTGCCTCCGTACTGAAGTTTCCAGGCGGCTTCAGACTCCTCAAAGGCCTGGACATCGGGCTCATGGCGCCACCCCAATCCCAAGACGGCATCCAATGCCCACTGCAAAGCCGCCTCCAGACGGGGCGTCAAACAGGGTGAATGCACCACCACATGTGGTTGGGAAGGAAACCTGGGCATTGCTCAAATTCGGTCCAAAAGTCCCGACAAGAGGCTCTTGGAAGCACGGCCCTCTCCAAAAAGTCCAGACCCTTCTACAGGAGGAACGGAAGGCGCGTTGCACAAATGACCCACGAGGTCAGAACGTCCAGAAGCAGACGACAATTGCGCAGGATCAAACAAGATGGATGCCCCAATCTCCAGGAGCTCACGCCATTCCGTGGTGTCCCTGAGTATGACAGCAGGGGTGCCCTGATACCAAGCTTCCTTTTGCAGCCCGCCTGAATCGGTGAGCACCACATCTGCATTGCACAGCGCCGCTTGCATGTCCAAATACCCCAATGGACCGGGATTGATAAAACGCGGCGGCAAGGCCATGCCATGTGCCTCTATGACCTTGAGCGTGCGCGGGTGAATGGGGAACACCACACTTCCTCCTGTGGCTTCTACCCACAATGCCATGGCATCCAATGCCCCTTGAAGCAATCCAGGCTGGTCCACAGTGGATGGCCGATGCAAGGTCGCCACCAATACAGGTGCGTTTCCCTCAGGCCATCCCTGGACTCCTCGATTCTGCGCCGTGGCTTTGGCAGCCAGGGCCAAATCCAACATAACATCGCCCACCTCTAGAATTCGATGACCGTCCACCCCTTCGCGACGCAATTGTTCGGATGCAGATGGTCCCGTCGTGCACAAGATGTCGGACAACTGATCGGTCATAATGCGGTTGTGCTCTTCTGGCATTTGGCGGTCTCCGCTGCGCAGTCCGGCCTCGACATGCACCAAGGTCACACCTGCATGGTGCGCAGCCAAAGCCCCTGCCAGCGTGCTGTCTGTATCCCCATATACCAACACCGCCCGTGGCTTCACCCGCTCAATCTGCTGCGCCACTCCTCGAATCATGTCGGAGAGCCTTTTGCTGCGTCCCTCTTGAGACGGACTGATCCTCGCATCTGGAGCTGGGACACCCAATTCAATCAGGAAATCCATCCCCATGTGGTCATCGGCATGCTGTCCGGTATGGACCAACGATTGGGTCAAACCCGCCTCTGCAAGTGCGCGGGTCAAGGCGGCTGACTTGATGAATTGAGGACGGGCTCCAACCACCGTCAGAAGGTCTTTGGATGGTGTGTTATCGGATGACATCAAATGAGGCGATTTTCTGCAAAGCTAAAATGTCCCATGCCAGCAATGATGATGTGGTCAAGAACAGGCAAATCCAAGGACTTTCCAGAGGCACAAAGGTCGCTTGTCAACTTGCGATCTGCAGCACTTGGATGGGGATTCCCGCTGGGATGGTTATGAATGAGCACCATGGCCGCGGCCCGGACGGCGAGGGCTTTGCGAAACACCACCTTGGGATCTACTACAGTTCCAGACTGTCCGCCCCTCGAAATCAGGAGGTCTGCAATGGGCGCATTGGCGCGAGAAAGGGCCAGCGCCCAGAACTCCTCGACATCCAAGTCCACCAGCCTCGGTCGAAATCTGTTGGTGATGTCATCGGCACAGGTAACGCGCATCAGAGGCGCCTCCTCTCGGCCCATGCGCCTCCTGCCCAGCTCCATAGCTGCACCTATGAGCACAGCGCGCGCATTGCCTATGCCATGCATGGTCCTCAGCCTCAGGAGGTCGCAACGTCCAAGCGCATGCAAGTCTCCATTGACCTCGGACAATACGCGGCGCGCCACCCCAATGGCGTCCTCTCCTTGGGTGCCACTTCCCACCATCAGAGCCACAAGTTCAGCATCGCTCAATGCCCCCACTCCATGGACGATGGCCCGCTCTCTCGGCCGCATTACGCCCTTGATTTTGAGGACTGCACGCACTGAGATTTGCTGCAAAAAAAAGGGAGGCCTGAGCCTCCCTTCACTGAATGTCGAATGGCCTTCATGAGGCCAAAATGGTTAACCTTTTACAGTGTCCAAGTGGCGGACGAGGCTGCTTTTGAGGTTGCCTGCTTTGTTTTTGTGAATGACGTTCTTCTTGGCGAGTCGGTCAATCATCGACGACACCTTCGGGAGCTGGTCTTCGAGCTCTTTGGCGTCTGTTGTGGCGCGGTACTTCCGCAAAGCATTCCGCATTGTCTTGTGATAATAGCGGTTGCTGAGACGCTTGGCTTCGTTGGAGCGGATGCGCTTGAGGGCTGATTTATGATTCGCCATGCTTGCGTTTTGGGGGGGCAAATATAGTCAACTCCTCCATGCGAAACGACTCAGTACCAAATCAAGTGTACCCGAATGGTTGTTGCACCGTCTGAAATGTCGGTTTCTTGGCGCTCTTCATCCACATGGTCTTGTGGTCTGAAGGGCAGTCCCAGCGCAATAAAGTCCTGTGTTGTGGCCACATCCTCGTCGAAAACAGTGAATTCAAATTCTGTGGCAAAATCTTCTGCTTCAATGTTGACCGCGACAAAATCCAAGTCCACGGGCAACTCTGCGTCTTGGGCCGTTCCTGAGGTAAAGAGAACCGTTTGAGAGACCGCCTCCCTCAACTCTACATAGAGGTCAGGAGGCCCCTCATCGACCGTATCCTCAAAATAATCAGGGTCTGTGGCCAGGACCTCTACACGGTCAATCACGCACCTTGTGATGGGCTCGGGCTCTTTGCAGCCCGGGAGAATCAAACACAGCGCCAACAATGATGGGGCGAGGTAGAAGCCGTTGAATTTCATGCCCTCAATTTCGTGAGAAAGTTTGGAAAAGAGAGAAGGGCGCCTTCGCGCCCTTCCTTCCTAACAATCTACTTGCCAATCGCCATTCCTAGCGATAGCTGTTGCAAAGATACGTCGGGTTCCGCATATGTGAAAACACGTTTTTCGGAACTGCGCAAAAACCTTTACTTCTTAAAGATGAAGCGGGTAATGTAGAGACCCTGGCCATCCGGCTTTCCGCCATCAGACTCAACACCACTCACTACGAACTCCAGGCTCCATCCGGCGGACACCATGTTGTTGACCTTGTCTGTGATCAATGCGTCGTTGGATGCAATGTTTTGGAAGTTGAGACCGACTCCGCTGAAGAAGTTCACCAACTTGGTCTCTTTGAATGCATCGACTTTCAGGTCTCCACGCTTGATATCTCCCTGACCACTCTTCTTTCCATCCACACGCTCGGTGGTTGCAGCCTCACTGTCGGCTTCTGAAGTGGTTTCGATGATTCTTGAACGACCAACTCCACCTGGCACAATGCTCTCAACTACCGTAATGATCTTGTATTCCTGAGCAGCAGAATCCAAGCAAGTGAACAGGGCCAAGGCCCCGAGGAAAATCAATTTTTTCATGATATGAATCGTTTGTTGCCGCGAAGTTAATACACCACACCAGCAGGTGCTGCAAGCAACGGGTTGGATTCATGGAGGAGCAGCCTGTGCGATCACAGGTCCTGCTTCATCGAAGAACGAGCGCCCCCGGTTTTTGGCGTACCATTTTTGGACTTCTGCAGCAAACTCCTGGTATTCTGGCTTGGGAAGGGGGGCGGCCTTGAAGCTGACGACCATGCTTTGCGCCTCCGCGGGACGAGGGCCCCATTGTCCCAACACTTTCCCTTCTGAATCTGCCAAGACCCACAAGGGAATGGCCTTGCCACCACGGGTTAGAAAATCCCCTATGATTCCAGCAGGCGCATCGCGCAAAACCACATCGAACTTGATGTTGGCCCGCGCGGCCATGGCCCCTATCAGCGGAACGGTCTGGGCCGCATCTCCGCACCAACTTTCTGTAATCACCACCCAATGCTGGCCGCTCGCTTTACCCCCAAGTAAAAAGGCATCGAGGTCAGGAGGAATTTGGGCCGTCTTCTCCACCCTGTGCATGCGAAATGCATTGAGCCTGGTGTATTCCGCGAGTGCCTCTGACGGTTTTGGACCGCTGTGCGCCTCCTGCTCCACCCAACTTTTCACGGCATTGATGTAGGCCGAATAAGTCATGGCACCCGGCCGGCCGGCTTTCCACCACGCTTCCCAAAAGGGTCTTTTTGTATTCATTACGAATGCGGCTGTTTGGTGCGATTCAGCCAATCCACCACAGCGAGAGCCGCCCTTCTCCCCGAACGCATGGCCCCATCAAGAGAAGGCGCCAGCAGGGCATCTCCTGCACCAAAGACACCTTCGTCAAGGACCAGGCCACCGGGCTCATCGCCCACAGGACGGCCACAAGGAAGTGCTTGTCGGACCAGAGCACTCCATTCCACTTCCCCACATTCCACCCCTGCACAGAGAAGCTCTTTGCGGATGTGCACCATGGCTTCTTCAGCGGTCTCCTCTGGTTGGAGCAATGCGGTCACATTGACCCTGCCCGACCCTTGTGGCCCTTCGAGGTCCTCCATGAAATGAAAGTTGGTCACCTTTCTGGCTTCCGAAATCAAGCCTATGACTGGCTTTCCAAACCGCCGTGCACGGGTCTGCAAGACAGCGTTGATACACGCGTTCCACTGGCCCGTGGGGTAATCCTGGTGAACCCCAGGTGCAGCCACAACCGCTCCTTGTTGGAGTGGCTTGAGCGCTCCATTGACCCGCAACCCTCGGGCCGTCAGTTCTTCCACCCGACATCCCAACTTCACCTCCGTGCGGGTGAGTTTAGACGCCAACTGCGCCACGAGTGCCTCCATGCCTCCCTTGGGCCGAACAACATGCCCATCGGAGAGCATACGAAACGTGTATTGGAACTGGGCTGCCGGCGTCTCGAGCGACCCTTCTAAAAAAATACCCGAGAAAAATGGCCTCAGGAAATCGGCTACAAACTCCCTAGAAAACCCCCACTCTTTTAGAAAATCGGCTGTGCTTTTCAGGGCCCAAGGCCCCGGCTGTGGGGTGGACTGACTCCGGACCTTGCCACCAAAATGACCGTTTTGAATGTCTTCGGTAGGGCAACGTTGCAGCGCGAGTACGAGCCGCAACACCTTGATCCTGTCTGACCAATTTCCTATGCCACTCAACAGCGTGGCGGGCAGCCAATCCAAGGCCCTCCGAGGATCGGCGAGGGTGCGCCATTTGCCCCGCAAATAAACCTGTGCCCCCGGCACGAATGCGGTGCAGTCGAGGGCTTCAAAGTCCACCCAGCGTTGCAGTTCCGGGTATGCCGATTGAAGCACTTGAAATCCCCGGTCCACAGGTGTGCCATCAGGCAAACGCTCGGTGCGCAACCTGCCACCCAATCGGTCCGAAGCTTCAATCAGCAAAGGACTGTACCCCGCCTCTTCTAAGGTGAGACAAGCGGCCAACCCTGCAGCGCCGCCCCCAATGACGACCGGTCCTTTGTCGTAAAGTACGGACATGGTCAAAGCATTGAAGGGGGACCAGAATCGGCAGTTTTGCCCGAGTCAGAGACCAATCGCTGTAACTCTGTGAGTTCCGCTGCGGTGAAATCCCTCCATTCGCCGAGCGGCAAATCCAAAAGCATGTGCATGATGCGCACGCGCTTCAGCCGCACAACCTCGTAGCCCAGGTGCTCGCACATGCGGCGAATTTGACGGTTGAGTCCTTGGGTCAACACAATCCGGAAATGACGTGGCCCGGTTTGCTCCACCTCGCACCGCCGTGTCACCGTGTCTAAAATGGGAACACCGCCTGCCATGTCTTCGAGGAATTTCCCTCGGATGGGACGGTCTACAACGACGTGGTATTCCTTCTCGTGGTGGTTGCGCGCCCGCAAGATCTTATTGACCACATCACCATCTGACGTCAGAAAAATCAACCCTTCGCTGGGTTTGTCCAGGCGCCCAACTGGAAAGATCCTCCGCTCGTGCCCAATCGCATCAATGATGTTGTCCCGCTCCCTTTTTTGGTCCGTCGTGCACACGATGCCCACGGGTTTGTGGTAGACGATGTACACGTGGTCTTCGGCCCTGGTCGGTTGGCCAACAGCCTTGCCATCGACTTCCACCACATCACCCGGCATGACCCTTGTCCCCAGTTCTGGCACGGTACCATTGAGGGTGATCCGAGCTTGCTCCAAGAGCTTGTCAGCAGCGCGGCGAGAGCAATGTCCGGCCTCGCTGAGGTACTTGTTGATGCGAATGCCTTTGGCAGCCTCCATGGTGCAAAGAACGGCCAGGGGAAGTCAGTCGACGACGATCCAACGCCAGCGGCTTCCATCTTCGAGTGTCAACATATAAACGCCCGAGGCAAGGCCGTCTCGGCACAAACCGTTGGCGTTGCTAAACGTGCGCCGCAATTGACCTTTGGCGTCCCACAGTGCTCCTGAAGCCGGCACCCCATCCCAGGCCACGCATGTGGAGGATGGATTGGGGCCCATGACCCGCGCCTTCCGCACAGGATTGTCGCCCACATCCAAAATGATGGCATAGTTGTTTGTTGCCGCCGCCGTGGGGGTTGCAAACCAAACCCAGTAGTCGGCTCCATCCGGATAGCGGCCCAGGGACGCATCTTGCTCGGACTGTCCAAAAGCAAAAAAATCGAGCAGAACCCACACCTCCTCTTCAGCGTCCCAATCGAAGAGCGCGATTTCGTCGCCCGTCGAAGACAATGTGAACGGGGCATGGAACACGCCTTGCTCCGGGTCGTTGTCGAGCCAATAAAACGCCCACTCACCGGGAGCGATGGTGCCCTCCGGCAGCGCGTATTTATTGGGAATGCCAATGTTGTCGGTCAGGTATTTTCCGCCGAGCTCGATGGGATAGTTGCCCGCATTGAACAGCTCTACCCAGTCATCGAATTCGCCAAAGGCGTCCGATACATTGTTGGCATTGGAACTCATCAGCTCGTTGACCACCAGGTCCGAAGGCGAAACTCCAACGGTCGCAGTGACCGGTTCGCAAGGCAGCCAGCGCTCCAAGCCTTGGGCCGATGTGGCCTGCACTTGGTAATCGACCGTGGTCCAATTCCACTGGATGGGAACCTTGATGCCCCACGTGCCATCTCCAGCGCTGCGGTCGCCATGCTCTCCATCGTCATACATGGTGAAAGGCTGCGCCCCTCCTCCGGCATCCACCCAGCAGGTGACGTCCAAGGCATCGCCTCCACCATCGACAATTGCCCGCACCCTCAGCGAGTCCAGCACGGGTGCATTGTCCTCCAATTCGTGGGCAATGAGCACAGAGCCCGGTTCATCCAATTGGCCATACAGCGCATAACCTCGGTTGGTCAGCCAGTCGTTGATGCCAAATTCCACGTGATCTCCCCACGCCTCATCCAAAGAGGCCTCGAAATCGTCAATGCCAAAACCGAAGGTCAGCGGGTAATAAGTGTCGGTGGCCACGTGCGATGTGAGCATCTCTATGCGCGGTGCCAAAAAGCCGTTGACGGTATCGGGATGGGCATATTCGCTCGTCATAAGCCAGAGGTAATGGGTGTACCAATTCCGGTATTCGGGGAACTCCATCAACCGATCGTACAATGGGCGAGATTCAGTGGCCCACTCATACGGATCACGCGCCTCCCAGTCGCCTTCCACCCAATCGATGCCCCAAGTGTTGTCCAGGTCATAGGGGATGTAATCAAAGAGTCCGGTCTGAGGATTGTGGTAGAGGTAGAAGTTGTTTTTGTTGCCGGTGTATCCGTCCCAGTTCCCGCTCATCACATCCAAGGCCATCACCTTGAGGAAGTCGGCCACATTGAACACCTGTTCGATGGCACATTGAAAATCCCCATCTGGCGTGTTGTTGAGGACGTCAATGAATTCTGCCAAGTCCGTGTAGTCGTCTTCTTCGGTATTGGTTTTTAGCTCATAAGCCCTGCGGCCGTTGACTTCGAACTTGTAGTCATCGGGTTCTGGGCTGATGTATTCCAAGGTGGCCGGCCACAGACATTTGTAGAAGTTGCCGTCGTCTTTGTCGTAGTACTCCTCCACAAATTCCTCGTCCATGTGCTCGGTGTTGACATACACCCCCATGTACGCGCCATTGAGCTCCACCTTGACCATGCTCGTGCGGGACCCTGCTAGGCCCATGTTCCGCAAAATGTTCCAACTCAACGCAGCACGGAGCAGCGAAGGATCGTTTTGGTTGGCGTTCAAGTTCAATTTCTCGAGGTCCGCAAACTTCTGTCCAGGGATGAACGCATTGAGGTCAATCTTGAAGCTCTTCTTAGGGGCAAACAGCGAGGTGTTTCCCCTCAGGCGCACGGCCACGGTGTCGATGAGGGTGTCGATTACAGTGGATTGGTACACCATGGTGGCAGGAAATGGATTGCTCGATGCGTAATCCACATCGCCGAAGAGCATGGCTTCGGCGCTGTCGGGGTCCATGGTGATCGCGACGGTGGCGACCTCATCCTGCAAAAAAACCGGAACGAAGGGGGGGAAATCCGTTTGGGCATCCGCCATGCCTGTTGCTCCCCACAACGCGAGCAGAAGAATGCTGCGGGCAGCCCGCGGTATGAAGGACGTTTTCATGGTGCGAAATTAAGCGGCAGGAAAGTAGACGGATGGCCGATGGAGAATCTACCCTTGCTCAGCGCGCCACCAGCAACCGTCGGACTTCTCGCCCTGTCGGCAAGTCACACTCTAGCAAGTAAATGCCTGGCGCAACATCATCTATGGCATGCCAGGCTCCCGTGGCGGAAGGTGACCAACGCTTGACGACTGCCCCACTGGCGTCACACAGCCGAACCGGGACTCCCCCCACGTTCAACCAAAAGCCGGATTGGGCAGGATTGGGCCAAACGTTCCATTGCACTTGAAGGAGCGTGGAAATGCTGGTGACCTCCAAAACTTCAACGTCGAGGTTCAGTACCCCACCCGTGCACGCATCATTGGTCTCCACCACTTGAATGCTGTGTGCGCCTGCATTGGACCATTCGACGGTCACCAAAGAGGTGCCTTGGCCCGAGAGCAATGTGCCGCCTGATACAGCCCATGTGTAGCCGTTTCCAGCCTCCGAAGGCATGGCGACATACAACTGCGTTGCCCCTTCATCTACCACTGCGCTGCCATCGATCCCCACAGCGGCGAGGTAGGCACAACTTCCGTCGTCTTCGCTGGCGGCCTCTTCGAAATTGCAGGCTTCGCTGTCGGTGCAGCCGTTCACTTCCAACTCGTCACAAACACCATCGTTGTCGCTGTCATTGAGGCAGTTGCCTGCGCAATCGTAGTAGACTTCTGCGAATGTGCAGCTGCCGTCTTCCGCATTGGCCAAAGGATCATAGTTGCAGGCTTCCGGATCGGTGCAACCGGGCACATCGCAGATGCCATCGCCATTGGCGTCTGCATCGCAATCGCCTCCGCATTCACCAAGGGCATCCAGTTGGTTGCCATCGCAATCACAATCTCCGTCGGGAATGGCTTCACAGCCGCATTCAAACACGGCTCCTGGGCCATCGCAAACGCCACATTCATCCAAAGTTCCACCGATGCAAGGGTCCTCGTTGTCACAGATGCCATCGGCGTCTACATCCGCATCGCAATTGCCACCACATTCGCCCAGCGCATCCAACACTGCGCCCTCACAATCGCACCACCCAAAATCCTCTGGGATCGAACACGAACCGTCGTCTTCAGTCGCACTTGGATCATAGTTGCAGGCCTGGTCATCTGTGCAACCCGTTGTGGCGGTTGAAGATGCGCATACGGTCACGTCGTCGAGCAAGTAAGACCCGACGCCGCCATCAAAACTAAAAGCGTAGAAGTTGACCCCTCCGAGGTTGCCCGGGTAATCCAACAGCCCGACCAGCTGGCTGCCTATGATGACGCGCAATTCGTTGTTGTCGAGGTCAAAGAGGTGTGTGATGACATTGTCTGTGCCCACCTGGAAACCGGAGGACTCAAGCGTGTCCCCACCTTGGACAAAGCTCAATTCGCCTGCTGTATTGATGAACGTTTCAAGCGTCCACTCAATCCCGGGGGTCACCTCTCCCTGAAAATTGTAGTAGGCCGATTGCCCCACTTCAGTAGCGATGGCGAATTGAACCACGTATTCTCCCTCTGTGGCTCCAATGGGAAAAAACACATCGCTGGCTTGAGAGGGGTCAGCTTCGGGGGAAACAAGCGCGAGCGCCCCATCGAATCCATTGAATTGCACAAAAGGATCTTCGGCCGTTCCCGATGCCCCGCTCCAAGTATCCCAGCCATTGGTCGCCTGTGCCGTCAATGGAACCGTTGAATCGTACGACTGGAAGGTCTCCAGCAAGAGCGTCTCGGAACAGGTGAAACAGAAGTAATCGCAGCTGCCATCGTCGTAGTCTGCTGCCGGATCGTAGTTGCATGCGGCGCCATCTGTGCATCCGGGAACCAATCCATCCAGTGGGCAGATGTAGGGCACGGTGAAGGTCACATTTGTCAAATCGAGTCCCACAGAGTTTCCAAAACCGTTGTAGAGGGTAACGGTCCAGGTGCCGACCCCAGACAGATTGAGGCCAGCCACATTCAATGTTGCCGAGTAGCTGCCCGCTCCACCGGTATTCCAATCCTCAGGCCACTCTACGCCAGCGGACGCCTCTCCGGTCGTTTGGTCATAGCCCCCCCACTCAAAGCAATCCCCATTGGGGTCGCACAATAGAACCAACAAATCTGAGGTCCATTCTCCGGTGGTCGACCCGGCCCATTGCACATCGACTTGGATTTCATCGATGCTCCCGACGCCGCCAAAAGTGAATTCAACACCCTGTCCAGCCGCCGCATTCAGCGACATGTTCCACGAAGAAGTACAGCTGCCACAGGGCTCACCTGCCACAGGATAAATGCAACTACCGTCGATCAACGTGGCTTCAGGATCGTAGTTGCACGCTGCATCATCGGTGCAGCCAGGCACACCAACAGGACCGTCAAGCGCATCGTAATCCACTGTCCACCCGATGTCCTCGAGGACCCCAAGGCACATGGCGCCTGGAGAATGGATGGCCTCACCGTTTCCGATTTGTGGCGTCATCAAAGAATGCTCATTGCCTGCGGGATAGGTCGACTCGTCGAAATGCGAGAAACTGGAACCTTGGTTCCAGGCCGCAGGCGCATAGAGTTTGGGAGAGAAGGCACCGCTGTAGGCATTGCCCTGGGCTCCTGCCCAGTACAGGTCGTCAGAAACGAGGGCATCCCCCAGGGCTTCCGATCCACTTCCAAGGTCCAAAACAGGGACACTTCCTCCCGTCCAAACAAACCCATCGTAGACGTGCGGCAAGTTGCCGTTGAGGATGTAGCCATTGAGGTCTGTCCCGACATATGCTGTCCCCGCGAAACCCAGGCCATGGCCGATCTCATGGAGCACCACCGACACCAAATCGAACTGCGCGAAAGGGGTATTGCCATCGAGGCCGTAATACCAATTGGTGCCGCTGTCAAAGTTGGCCGAAATGTCGGCCTCTCCAGGATCAAGATCAGAGCCGGCGAGTTTGTTGGCCAAAGGAGAGGGATACAGCACGTTGGTCGCCGGCGCCCCTCCGAAGTTGAGGAAGAGTCCATTGGCGCCCGCCGAACCCAATGCATTGCCCGGCAAGTCTTCCCACGTGGCGTTGACCACGATGGGCACATCACTGGTGATCAAACCTGACCAGATGTCGACCGCATACTGGAACGCCGTTTGCGCGTTGGCAGAAAAGCCGGTGTAGTTCACGATAAACGTGGCCGTGCGCTCTGCCTCTGGGACCAATGCCGGGGCGGGCACATGGGTCACAGCGTCGGATTCGGTGGCCATCAGCACCGTGCGGTTGGGGGTGATGGCAGACGGTGTGTTTTGGGCGATCACGGGGGCGATCAAGCCCATCAGAACAACAGAAAAAAGAAGGCGCATGGGGTCAGTAAATCTGAAGCAAACTAATGCGCACTACCTTGTCATCATGACGCGCTGGGCAGAGGTTTTCATCATGGCACTTTTGGGTGCAATGGTGCTTTCAGGCACAGGATGCAGAAAGACTGAACTTCCCGAACCCGAGCCAAGTTCGGAGCAGGAAGCGGCCCACCCCCAATTGCCTGCAACGCCATTCGGCTACTCTGAGATGCAATTTCCCCAGAGCTGGATCAACGACCCGGCTTTGGCCTTGTTCGGCGGCTTTGGAGCCACGGTGGACGTCACAGATGCCGGAGCCACTTTGGGTCGGGTTCTTTTTCACGATGTGCAGCTTTCAGCAGACAACTCGGTTTCATGTGGGAGCTGCCACCAGCAACAGCATGCCTTTGCAGATGTGGTCCCTCGGTCTGCGGGCATCTCGGGCACTCCGCTCTCCCGCAATACGCCCGGGCTCTTCAACTTGCGCTATCAACGCCGGCTGTTCTGGGACTTGCGCGCGGTGGGACTGGCCAACCAGGTACTGCAGCCCATTGGGCATCCCGATGAGATGGGCATGGAACTGGAAGCGCTGGCGGCCAAATTGGCGAACCTCCCCTACTACCCCTCATTGTTTGAAGCGGCCTTTGGCGACCCCGCCATTGACCTTGACCGCATTGCCAATGGACTGGTGCAGTTCTTGATGTCCATTCGGTCTTATCAGAGCCGATATGACGCAGGGATCGCCAATGGGTTTGCCGACTTTACGGCCAGCGAAATGACCGGGAAAGACGTCTTTTTTAGGGGCGACACACGGTGCAATCAATGCCACAGCGGCCTGAATTTCTTTTCGACCCAGGCGTTTATCAACGGACTCGAAATGGACTATGCGGCTGCAGGTGATGCCGGCATTGGCGCCCTTTCGGGCAACCCGTCCGATGA
Organism: uncultured Flavobacteriales bacterium; assembly: GCA_965659115.1. Lineage (GTDB taxonomy): Bacteria > Bacteroidota > Bacteroidia > Flavobacteriales_D > Sanyastnellaceae > UBA8752. The sequence goes on from CBFHUP010000019.1 coordinate 25,785, forward strand.
CGGACGCTTCAAGACGGTTTCCCTCAGAAATGTAGGCCTGACCGCACCGTACATGCACGATGGCAGGTTTCAAGACCTCAGGGCGGTGGTGGACTTTTACAGCGATGACATCCTGCAGCACCCCTATCTCGATGAGCGGTTTTCGGACAATGGCATTGGCCCCCCGGGGCAGGAACCTTATCGGCTTGAATTGACAGAATTGGAGCGTGTGGGACTGGTCGACTTCCTGCACACACTCTCAGACACGGCGATCACGGCCGAGCCCGCTTTTTCATCGCCTTTCTGAGGCAAACCCAACCTCAATCCGGTACCAAAACCTCGAACCGAGAGCCGATGCCAGGCTCCGAGTGAAGCTGCACCGTTCCCCCGTGCTTCTGGACGATGTTGTAGACATGGCTGAGGCCCATTCCCAAGCCCTCTTCTTCTGTGGCAAACCTTTTGAACGGCTGGAACACCTCACGGGCTTGCTGCTTGCTCATGCCCCTGCCATTGTCTTCGATCACCAACAGCCAACCCGCTGGCACCTTCTTTGCGCTCACATCGACATGAACCTGAACGCTGGGCCTGCCGTATTTGATGGCGTTCTCAATCAGGTTGCTCATGACAATCCGCATGCCCAGTGGTCCTGCCTGAACCTCAGGAAGGTTGCCTATGTGCAACTGCGCTCCAGTGCGGCGAATCAGACACCTGAAATCTTCTTGAATTTCGGTAACCATCCTCCCGAGGTCGATGCGATCGGCGGAATTTTCTCCGCCAATCCGCGCATGATCCAACAACCCTTGCACCATTTGATCCAAACGGGTTGAGGAGGACTGCAAATAATCACAGATCTGCTGACGCTCCTCGTGGTTGTCGGGTTCTGTAGACAACAGCATGCGGGCGCAACTGCTGATGTTTCTCAGCGGCTCTTTGAGATCGTGGGCCACGACCATGGCAAACTTCTTCCAATGAAATTCGTCATCCGTTTCACGCTGCGCAAACTGCAATTGTCCTGAAGGGGCATTGATGACGTTGGGCTGAATCTTCATGACGTGTCCGTTCTAGTGGCGCGAATCTATATTTCCTAAAGATCCAGAGTCACTGCTTTGTTTTGAACGGCCGGTACAATGTGAAGAATCAAAATGTTCAAAAGCCTGTTTCACAGCACCCTACACTCATAATCTCAAAGTTTCCCTTTCCGGGGCAGATTGTTCCTACACCGCGGAGGATGCTTTGGGTTTTTTCTGCGAAACCCCGTCTGAACTGCAACAAACCAAGGACTTTCGCGTATTCAAATCATGGGAATCAAGCGCACTTATGACACCTTGGTCATAGAGGGAGGCAGCCTTAGGTGTGCTTTTACTGCCGGTGTGCTCGACACTTTTTCTGTGGTCAGGTTCAACAAGTTCAAGCGCTACTACGCCGTTTCTGCGGGGACGATGGCGCTCACCTCCTTTCTTTCTGGACAGCGCAAGCACTTCATCGATGTGGCTTGTCACATGGTCGAAGATGGGGAGTTCATCCGATTCACAGGGGCTTTCCAAGAAGAAGGGTTGATGAACCTTGCCCACCTGTTTGACCATGTTCGGCGTCACCGGCCTTTGGATATTCAAGGCGCTGCTGCTGCTGCAAAAGGGAAAGAAGTACGAATGGTGACCACCGATTTTGACACCGGACGCCCTCTATACTTGGTGCCAAGTGTCGACGACTGGCTCCGCATCATGTGGGCCTCAGCCACGCTGCCCATGGTGACCCGCGGCAAAATCAAGGTGCGCGACCAGTGGATGTTCGACGGCGGTATTTCTGACGCCCTTCCACTACAAGCGGCGATCGATGGGGGCGGAAAAAACATCCTCGTCATCCGAACCCGTCCTTCTGGTGCGCACATCGCCAAGGGTTGGATGGACACCTTTGCCACTTACTGGTACCGCGACAATCCCGCCATCGTGGCGCTTTACAATGAAGGCCACACCACCTACAACAACGATGTAGACCGATTGGCTTCTGGTGGAGAAGGCCGGATCAGCTGGGAGGAAATTGCACCGCTGAAACCACTGAGGTCAGACGGTTACCGCATCAATGCCGGACAGCTGATACAAGACTACCACCACGGGATGGAGCGCGCCCTCGACTGGTTGGAATCCCGCATCTGAGGCAAACAGAAATCAACAATTGGTGCCCCTACTTACAACTTGAGCTCGGTGGTTTAGAATCGCGTCTAACTTTGCGGCGATTCACTCTAGCCCAACATCATGCGCAAGCTGTTCACTTTGGCCCTTTTGGCCGCCACTACTCCCGCCCTGTTCGCACAGTGCGATGCCCTTTTCATCTCTGAGTACATCGAGGGATGGTCCAACAACAAAGCCATCGAGATCTACAACCCAACCGGGTCAGCCATCGACATGACGGACTACCGCCTCGAGCGCTATTCCAATGGCGCCACAGCCGCAGAAGAAAACCAAAAAGTCGTGCTCAGCGGCACCATTGCTCCCAACGATGTGCTCGTGTACGTTTTGGACAAGCAAGATCCTGACGGCGTAGACTTTGAAGCTCCCGTCTGGGACGAGTTGGCCGAAAAAGCCGACGTCTGGCTGTGCCCCGTTTACGAGGAAAACAACACGATGTACTTCAATGGCAACGACGCCATGGTACTGCGTCAAGTCTCTACCAATGCTGTCGTCGACATTTTCGGCGTGATTGGTGAAGATCCCGGTTCTGCCGGATGGGACGAAGTCACCCAAAACCACACCCTCGTGCGCCGTTCAGAAGTCACTTCAGGCGACGTCACCGCTACCGACAGCTTCGATGTTCTTGCTGTTTGGGATTCATTGCTCGTGAACACCTTTGACGAACTGGGACAGCACGTCTGTGACTGTGTTGTCTCTGTGGATGAGAATGGACGCAATGGCTTCCAAGCTTTCCCCAACCCCACACAAGGCAACCTGTCCATCACCATGGCCACCCCCATGCGTGAGTTGATTGTTCGGAACATGGCAGGAATCGAAGTCCGCCGCGTTCTTGCCAATGGTGCGACCCGCTCTGAATTGGACTTGACCAACCTTGCAGAAGGCACCTATTTCGTAGAAGTTCAGCTCGCCAACGGCACAGCGCGTCACCGCAAGGTGGTGAAGCACTGATTGCCTCAATCTCGGCGACCATGAAGTCTTTTCTCGCACTGGCCCTCGCCATCGGCCTGGGGTTGTTTTCGGCTGCTTTTGGCCAGAATTGTACCGTTACCGGACTGGTGAAAGACGGGTTCACAGGAGAACCCCTCATTGGGGCTTACGTGATGTCCGGAGAAGCCATTGCGCCGACGGACATTGATGGCCGCTACAGTCTGACGCTGCCTCAAGGAGAAACGGTCATCGGATTCTCCTACATCGGGTATGAAGCCACAGAGAAGACCGTGGTCCTGACGGGGTCCGCCATGACCGTGAATGCCAAAATGGAGTCTCTGGTACTCGGAGAGGCAGTGGTTGCTGCGGACTTGGCCATTGACAGGAAAACGCCTGTGGCCTTCACCAACGTTCTTCCGGCCCAAATCCAAGAGGAATTGGCCGGACGGGACTTGCCGCTGATTTTGAACTCTACCCCAGGCGTCTACGCCACCCAGCAAGGCGGAGGAGATGGAGATGCGCGGGTCACGATCCGTGGATTTGATCAAACCAACTTGGCGGTGATGGTGGACGGTGTCCCCATGAACGACATGGAAAACGGTTGGGTCTATTGGAGCAATTGGGCGGGTCTGGACCTGGTCGTGCGCACCACTCAGGTGCAGCGTGGCCTAGGCGCCAGCAAGCTGGCCATACCCTCTGTGGGCGGCACCATCAACATTCTGACGGGAGGCGATGAAAGCGGAAACGGCCGGCTCACTTTCCTATCGGAAGTTGGCAATTACGGATACTACCGCAACAGCCTGGCCGGCGTGATCGGCAACCAAGAAAAGGGCTTCCTGCATTTTGTAGGGTCTTATAAAACCAACCAAGGGTTTGCCGAGGGTTTGGAGTCCAAAGCCTACGCCTACTACCTCAAGGGCCGCAAAACCATGGGCAACCACAACGTGAGCTTCACAGCTTTCGGGGCCCCGCAACGACATGGCCAACGCGCCTATCAAATGCAGGTGTATGAGTTCGATGCGGACTTGGCAGAGCAATTGACGGACAACAATGGTCAGCAAGAGTTGGGCGAGGTCATTTCGGGATTGGGCGAGACAGCCATTGTTTCCCGCGGCCGCGGATTCAATGAATTTCTGGTCAACTACGACGAGGTGTACTACAACTACAATGAGGCCACCGGTCTCGTGGACACCACTTATGGCGAATCGAGGCGGTTCAATTCCCGCCAGAATTACTACTTCAAGCCGATTTTCACGGCGCGGGACGTGTGGGGGATCAGCGACAAGTCTACCCTCATCACCACCGCCTATGCCAGCTTTGGAAAAGGTGGAGGCGAAGCGATGAACAGCACCCCAGGAAGCCGGCTGGCCGATGGCACCATCGACCTGCAGCCCACCTGGAATGCCCACCAACTGTTTGAGTTTGGAGCCAATGGCCTCAACGTAGACGAAAACGGCGAACGCAAGGGGTCCAATTTCATCCGAATTGCGCACAACGACCACCGCTGGTATGGCGCCCTCTCGAACTTCACGACCCAAGTTTCCAAGGAACTCAGCTTTAGCACGGGCTTGGATGTTCGCCACTATACCGGCAGCCATTACCGCACCATTGGCGACATGTTTGGCGCCGATTATTATGACGCCCCTGATGACCGCAGGGACCAAAATGCGGACTTTGATGCGCCGTTGAGAGAAGGAGACAAGTACTACTACTCTGACGATGGTCAAGTCGCATGGGGAGGAACCTACCTGCAGCTGGAGTTGGACAAGTACAACTACTCGGCTTTTGTCAATGTGTCCGCTGCTCAGAGTTGGTACCGGGGCATCGATTACTTCCGCCCCAAGGTGATCACCCTCGATGGCGACACCTATGAGGTGCGTTCTACCGACGAATGGAGGCTCATCGGAGAAGACGATTGGTCCACAGGCGCATTGGCCAACGGTACCGTCCTCACCGCTGACAACCCTGGACTCGAAACGTACTCCACCGATTGGGAGCGCTTGAACAGCGCCACCATCAAGGCCGGTGGCAGCTACAACATCAATGAGTGGATGAACGCCTATACCAATGTGGGCTATTTGAACCGGGCACCGCTCTTCAATTCTGTGTTCGACATCAACAACAACCTCATTGAGGGGTATGAGAACCAGTATGTCAAGGCGGTCGAGGTGGGCCTGAAATATGCCAAGGGCCGTTTTGCATCCAACCTCAACGCATACCGCACAGGGTGGGAGAACAAAGCCGTCAACCGCTTCTACAGTGTAGGTGGACTTTGGAACGACCCCAACCTGTCCATTTATGCCGACACCTCCACCACAGCTGGTCGTCAGGACTTGCTGATCTTGGGTGAAGACGACCGTGCCATCGAAGATGTGGATTGGGCCAACGAACAGGCCAACATCATCGAGAACGTAGACCGCAACCTGGGCTACAACTTGCTCAATGCGGATGCGGTACACTCAGGCATCGAGTGGGACTTCGCGTATGACGTCACCGACAAACTCGATGTCCAAGGGGTATTCTCTGCGGGAAATTGGCGTTGGACCAGCAATGAGCGGGTGGACTTGGTCAACCGCAACACCAATGCGTTTATCACCCGAGCAGGCAGTGGGACTGTGGCTGACACACTCGTGAACCTCGACGGCGTCAAAGTCGGCGATGCCGCCCAGCGTCAAATCTCTGCCGCATTCAGTTACCGCCCCAAGCGCGGCACCTACCTGTCCATTCGCAACACTTGGTTTTGGCAGCATTACGCGAATTTCTCCCCAGGCGATGTGATCACCCAAGGAGAACCAAAGGACGTCTGGGTCACCCCGGCCTACGCGCTGCTCAACGTCAACGCCGGCACCACTTTTGAAGTCTCAGATAACGCCCTGTTGAGGTTGCGCTTGAGTGTGACCAACGTCTTGGACAAACTGTACATCGCCGACGCGACCAACAATTCTCAATACGCCCCCAACCCTTACGGCCTCGAAGGAGGAAGCGGAAGGGCTGAAGTCTTTGTAGGCCCTCCACGTATGATACGTGTCAGTGCCGTGCTCGAACTCAAGGGACTCCAAAATCCACGCTGAACATGAAATACACTTCCCTCCTTTCGCTGTTGTTCGCCGGTGCGGCGGGCACGGTGTGCGCCCAGGACAACATCCTCGAGGCCCGGACCAACTTCAACATTGGTGATGTCGTTACGGTTACGGGCGTGGTGACTTCCGATGAGAACCTCGGCTCGGTGCGCTACTTGCAAGACGCGACGGCAGGCATCGCTCTGTATCCTGGCGGCGACTGGTCTGCATGGGATGCCGACCCTGTCATCGGAGACTCCCTCACTGTGACCGGAGAGGTGACTGAATACAACGGCTTGCTGGAGGTGGGCCCCAACCTTACGGAGGTCACCTTCCACGGTCTCGGAACGGTTCCTGAAGCCCAAATCATCTCTGCCTCTGCTATGAACGAAGGGCTTGAAGGTGAATTGGTGCGTGTCAATGGTGCCACATTCCCACTTGCCGGACTCGAGATCACAGGAAACTCCACGTATGACTTCTCCGCTGACGGCGAGACGGGCATCATCTATGTTCGTTCCAGCAACAGCCTGGTGGGGGAAACCCTGACGGGATGTGCCGTGGACTTGGTGGGGGTTGTTTCTCAATTCTCCTTTGATGGATTCGGTGGGTATCAGTTGCTCCCCCGCGGTCCGGTGGATATGATTCCTGCATCCGACATCTGCTACACTTCACCCGTGGTGCAATCCAACATGAGCACCACAGGATTCACCTTGAGCTGGGGTACCGACCTCGCTTCTACCGGCACGGTAGAGTACGGCTTGACCGAAGACTTGGGGCAGGTGATTGAAGGGGCTTCCGGAACCACAAGTCACAGTGTGGACTTGACGGGACTTGAGGCCGGCACCATCTATTATGCGCGTGCAACAGCCACGCTGCCCGATGGTGGTCAAGCCTTGTCTCCTATCCGTCCTTATGCCACTGTTTCCGCCTCTTCAGGTGACATCCACGTTTACTTCAATGGCGCAGTCGATGTGTCCGTTGCCACCGACGAGGAGGCCATGTCGCTTGGAACTGACATGAACGACACCGTAGCCGCATGGATCACCTCTGCGCAGCACACCTTGGACGTCGCGGCCTACAACTTCAACGACCAAACTTTGGAAGACGCCTTTGAAGCTGCCGCCAACAACGGGGTTGAAATCCGCTGGATTTACGAAGGACAAAACGCGAACGTGGGCTTGTCCAACCTCCCCGCTTCCGTGGTCACCCACCCCCGAACGGACGGAGAAGGCAGCGGCATGCACAACAAGTTCATCGTGGGCGACGCAGACTATCCTGAGAGCGCATTTGTACTGACCGGATCGACCAACCTCACCACCGGAAACCTGGTTCAAGACCTCAACAACGCCATCGTCTTTGAGGACCAAAGCCTCGCCCGTGCTTACACCATTGAGTTCAATGAAATGTGGGGTGCAGAGGGCATGACGCCCGATGCTGGTAACGCCAAATTTGGCGCTGACAAGACCTGGAACACACCGGTGGACTTCCTGGTGGGCGGAGTTCCAGTCGAATTGTATTTCTCCCCATCCGATGGCACAACCAACGCCATCCGCGAACAGATTGAAGCCGCCGACTCAGAATTTGAATTCGCGGTCTTGGCGTTTACGCGTGACGACCTCGGAGACGCGATTTCGGCTTTGGGTCAGAGCTTCTTTGTGAACCCCATCGGTGGCATTGAGCAGGTGAACACCACGGGAAGTGAATACGAAAACCTGTTGGCCAACGGCGTTCAGGTATATCACCACAACATCAGCAATGACCTGCACCACAAGTACGCCATTGTAGACCATGCATCCCCTGCGAATGACCCTGTGGTGATCACTGGTTCTCACAACTGGTCGTCTTCCGCTGAGAACGTCAACGACGAAAACACCGTGATCGTTCATGACGCTCGGGTGGCCAACCTCTACCACCAAGAGTTCCGAGGCATCATGATTGCCCTTGGCGTCATTCAATCGGTCGAAGACCAAGAAGGAACTGCGATTTGCACCGTCTATCCCAATCCTGCCCGCGACGTTCTTTCGGTGCGTTGGGAATCTGATGCGGCCCCCGGAATTTTGGTCCTCCGCGACCTGTCTGGTCGCCAAGTGTTGACTGCCCAGCTCAGTCCCGCAACAACTCAGCTGTCATTGACCGGTGTGGCCTCAGGAGTTTACACTGCTGCGGTGGACGGCCAAGGCCTGCCAACACGCATTGTGGTCGAGTAAGGCTCTGCGTTCCGGCACCTCCCCGTGGGAGGACTTATAAAAAAGCCCATGTGCCCTCTTGCACATGGGCTTTTTTTATGTCGCCAGAACACACTTGGCCTGAGGTTTGAATGCGCGCTCTGCGGTGAGTGGCCATGACTGAAGCCGCTGTCTGTCTGTCGAAGCCGGCAAGGGACGGCTAAAGCAAAGAAGTGCTAAAATGGGAACCTCAAACTCGTCGGCAGGGCCTCTGATTTCTTCAGGGCCCGGAGAACACATCCATGGAAAACCCTTGAAAACATGCGATTTGATTCCCCCTCATGTGGAATGCCCTCGGACAACATGTCCCCTCGAGAAAATCACAAGGACGAACAAATGAGATTTATACCTCTGTCCGACCGAACATTCCACGCATGTCCCTGTTCATGTTTCAGAATCACACAAATCCACAACATGCCCAAGCATACTTTTTTCTTGCCCCTGCTCTTGCTCGGGTCCCTCCTTTCAGCCCAGACCACCGTGGTCGATGTGGTTGTCAACAGTGAAGATCACACCCTTCTCGAAGCTGCAGTAGGCGCAGCTGGGCTCGTAGATGCCCTCTCAGGCGAAGGTCCGTTCACGGTCTTTGCTCCCACTGACGACGCGATCTCCGCACTCGTGACCGAATTGGGCATCACTGCTGACGACCTCCTCGAACTTGATGGTCTTGCAGACATCCTGACTTACCACGTTGTGGGCGCGACAGCACTCAGCACCGACCTCATGGACGGCGACATGTTCACCACCCTCAATGGTGCGGACATCACCATCTCCATCATGGACGGTACAGTCATGGTCAACAACGCCACCGTCACTGTGGCCGACATCACCACCGACAACGGTGTGGTGCACGTCATCGACGCCGTGTTGATGCCACCAACCCCTGAGACCACCACCGTGGTCGACGTCATTGTCAACAGCGAGGACCACACCCTGCTCGAAGCTGCAGTAGGCGCAGCTGGGCTCGTTGATGCCCTCTCAGGTGAAGGTCCGTTCACGGTCTTTGCTCCTACAGACGACGCGATTACTGCACTGGTGACCGAACTGGGCATCACTGCTGACGACCTCCTCGCCCTCGAAGGCTTGGGTGACATCCTGACTTACCACGTTGTGGGCGCGACAGCACTCAGCACCGACCTCATGGACGGCGACATGTTCACCACCCTCAACGGTGCGGACATCACCATCTCCATCATGGACGGTACAGTGATGGTCAACAACGCCACCGTCACTGTGGCCGACATCACCACCGACAACGGTGTGGTGCACGTCATCGACGCTGTGCTCCTCCCACCAACCCCTGAGGTCACTCCAACGGTAGCAGAAATCATCGCCGATAGTGAAGTACACACTGTTCTGGCTGCTGTCTTGGACAGCACCAACCTCGATGATGCTTTGGCTGGAACCGGCCCCTTCACCGTGTTTGCTCCTACCGACGCTGCGTTCGATGCACTCGGACCAGCCGTCATCTTGGATTTGTTGACCAACAACACCGCGTTGACCAACGTTCTGACCTACCACGTTGCTGGTGACAGCCTCACGTCTGCTGACCTTTCTGACGGACAAACCATCACCACTTTGTTCGGTGAGGATGTGACCGTAACCATTGATGGTGACATGGTCATGATCAACGACGCTACCGTCATCTTGGCCGATCTCATCGGCTCCAATGGTGTGGTGCACGTCATCGACGCTGTGTTGCTTCCACCTGCTCCAACGCCTGCTACAGTGGTGGACATCATCGTGAACAGCCCAGCCCACAACATCCTCGAAGCAGCTGTTGTTGCTGCTGGATTGGTCGACGCTTTGTCAGGTGAAGGTCCTTTCACGGTCTTTGCTCCAACTGATGACGCATTCGCTGCATTGCCAGAAGGCCTCATCGACGAGTTGCTCGCCGACCCCACCGGCACACTGACTGACATTCTGACCTACCACGTTGTGGCAGGGGCGGCTGCGATGAGCACCGACCTCTCTGATGGACAAACCATCGCCACGTTGCAAGGTGATGAGGTCACCATCTCAATTGATGGCATGATGGTCATGGTCAACGACGCCACCGTCATCATTGCTGACTTGGAAGCAGACAACGGCGTGGTGCACGTCATCGATGCCGTTTTGAGCTTGCCTTCAAATGTGAATCAGGTCGAATTGGGCAGCCTCTTCGAGGTGTATCCAAACCCCACCACCGACGCGCTCCGCTGGGGCAATGTCCAGGTGGATCGTTTGCAGGTGCTCGACGCCAATGGCCGCATCTGCTTTGATACAACCAATCCAGGTGGCATGCTCGACATGAGTGGCTTTGACAGTGGCCGCTACATGGTGGTCATCGAGGCTGATGGACAGCGCGCCGTGAAGGCCGTGGTCAAGCAGTAATACAACATACAGGCAGCCCTTGGGCTGCAAGACACAATGGCAAGGCCGTCCCACTGGGGCGGCCTTGTTGCTTTTATTTGACCAAGAACCAAGCGTTGAGCAGATCCTCGCGGTTGTACCGCATGGTCTCTCCCGTATCCTGGTCGATAACGTCAAATCCGGCGGCCATGCAAATGGCTTGTCCGGCGGCAGTGTCCCATTCCATAGTGGGGGCAAAGCGGGGATAACAATCGGCCCGGCCTTCGGCCACCATGCACAACTTCAAAGAAGAGCCTTTTGAAATGAGGGCTACTTCTCCTTGCTCCTTGCGGAGCTCTTCGATAAAGGACTCCGTCTCTGCCGACATGTGGGAACGGCTCGCCACGGCAGTGTATGGGCGGTCTCCTTGGGCCAAAGGGATGGAATCCGCTCCATCTATCACCGATTGAGCATCGACGCCGTCTGAGGCGGGGCATGTGGCTTTGACGGCGCCATCGCCTGCCGTACCGACATAGAGCTCTCCTGAAACAGGAACATAAATGACGCCCATTACAGGCACCCCGTCGCGCACCAAGGCGATGTTGACGGTGAATTCGCCGTTGCGCTTGATGAACTCCTTGGTACCGTCAATCGGATCAACCACCCACAACTCCCGCCACTCGCCGCGCTCCTCAAACGGTATGTCCCGGCCTTCCTCTGATAACACGGGAATGCCCGTAGGAATGAGGTGACGCATGATCACGTCGTGGGAGGCAACATCGGCCCTGGTGAGGGGTGAATCGTCCCCTTTCAACGTTACATCAAAATTGCCGCTGTGGTAGATTTCAAGAATCGCCTTACCGGCCTCGATGGCCGCATTGACGGCGGTGTTTCTGTATGCCTGCATCGCACGAATGTACCGTGATGCCAGCAAAAGTGAAGTCAACGTTGCCCTTTTGATAGCTTGGCATAGAGCGCGACCAGTGGCCGTGCTTCAGATTCCCAAGACAATTCTTGGGCGGCCCGTTCCAATCCAGCATTGAATGGGGCCGTTCCTGCGGCTTTCAGTTCAATCAGCGCTGTACGCCATCCCGCGGCGTCATCCTGCTCAACGATACGTCCCACATCGAACGACGCGATCAACGCCCTACAGTCCGGCAGGTCGTTGGACAGGACCGGCACCCCGGCCAGAATGTACTCAAACAGCTTGTTGGGGAGGCAGTACAAGTAAGACAAGCAAGTGGGCTTCACCGAAACAAGTCCGACGTCCGCACTCAAAGTGTGGTCCAACACCTCCTCGTAAGCCACGGCGGGATGAACGTGAACATGGGCGTGCCTCTGGGCAGCATCGTCTACCAGATCCTGAAGTGGTCCATATCCCATGAACACCAGGTGGATGCCTTTTCCTTCGAGCCCATCCACAGCATCAATGGCGGTTTCCAAGCCCCGATTGTAGCTAAATGCCCCTTGGTACAGGGCAATAAAGTCGCCATCCGGAATGTCAAAGCGTTGTCTGAACAGGTCGGGCTTGGAGGTTGGATTTGACTTCTTCAAGGGGGCTGGAACGTTGCGCACCAACAAGCCCTGTGGCATGCCATAGGCATTGTAGCGCTCCTTGTAGGCCGCTGCTATAGAAGGACTCACTGTTACAACCGCTGCCGCTTTGCGGATCATTCGGCGCTCCAACCAGGCTACGAGTTTGAGTTCAATGGCGGGCTTTGCGTTGCGCTCTGCCTCAAATTCGTGACAATCGTACACCAAATGGAGCCGGGGATTGAGCCGCTGGGCGAACCAACCCAAGACAAAAGCCTCCACGTCGTTGCAATGCCATGCATCTACTTTGCGCCACCTCCACACCATCCTCCAAGCGAGCTCGGCCATTTTTAGTGCTCCAAATGCAGTGCCGCGGGGCAGTGCCGCTGTCGCCACCTTCACCCGATCGATCTGCCAACCTTCACGTCGCTCTTCTTGCGGAAGGCCGTCTTTGTGCAAGGCCACTACGGTAACATCATGGCCTTGGGAGGACAGGCTTTCGGTGACCTTCAATACCCGGTTGTCGCGGGTAAAGTCATTGAGCACAACGTTAGCGATCCGCATTTCCGTGGGTCATGACCGCAAAGATGAGGACGGACACATTGACCAAATAATAGCCGCATTTGGCCCAAACAATGCCCACCAATGCACCCCATTCTCCACCACCGAACCACTCGGGATGAAGGGTGCCCAACCACCATCCTGTTCCAACAGCCAGCAAGTGAAGGGCATCCAGTGCGGTGATCCAACGCGGCCGCTGAACCCTGTGAAACATGGATCCCAGGCCCGCAGCCATAAAATTGAGGGCGAACCATGGCACCAACAACCTCACCACCTCCATGACGCCGAGCCACTGCTGGCCAAACAGCCATGCTGTGGTGTTGTCTGGCGCGAGCATCACCGCGAGCCATACCAAGAAGGACAGTCCCGCGATCACCGCAAAGGCACGCCAAAACAAACGTTGTAACGGTGCGCCATCCGCCATTTCTGTGGCCGACTTGAACAGCACAGGAGCAGCCGATGCGGCCAAAATGGAGAGGGGCTGCATGACCATGCGCCTAGCCAGTCCCAACATGCCCAGCAACACTGGGCCCAATGCCACCCCCAACAACAACACATGAAGCCACTGCGCGAGCCGGTTCATGGCGCTTCCAGCCAGCACCCAAGTGGGGTAGTCACGGTGCGCTTTGGCCGTTCCTGGCTCCGGTTCCAATTGGCGCCAGGCCACAGACTGGCACACCTCCGCAAGCCCCCTGCGCATGATGGCCCACCGGGCCAAGACTCCCATTCCAGAGCCCCATGCCAAACCGGACAAAGGCAAAATTGCGGAACCGGCGAACTTTCCTGTTTCAGCGGCAATGGGCGCTCCTCCATTGGCCAAGGCCACTGGCGACGCTGCCGCTTCTCGGTGATGCCAGTACTCCATGAGCCGTGTGTGCGCCGCAAGGCCCACAAAAACAGGCAAGAACAAGGCCAGCATGGGCCACTGCTCCAACCCCCATTGCTCACTGACCCAATTTGAAGTAGGCCACGCCAATGTGGCCG
>CBFHUP010000020.1:0-36860 GCA_965659115.1 uncultured Flavobacteriales bacterium
CCACGTTCCAAGAATATTCGCCATTGTCGGGGCCGCTCAAGAGCACCGAACCCCCTTCGCAGAATCCCAACTGACCGTCGAAGTCGATGGCCGGTGTGACGGTCTCCAATACATCGATGACCAAGGGCTCAGAGACGAAACTGCAACCCGCCTCGTCGGTCAGGGTCACGGTGTAGGCCCCTCCTTCGGTGACTTCGATGCTGGTTTCTGTCGCCCCCGTGCTCCACTCGGTGGAGTAGCCCCCCATCGTGGACAGGGTCACCGACTCTCCGGGGCACAACACGCCGGCGGTACCGGACTGTGTGATGGCCACATCGATGAAGCAGAATGGAGGCAGAATGATGTCGTCTACCCAACAGGCATCGGCACCTGAGGAGATGATGTTGTCCTTTTCGTAAGCCCAGGTCACCGTGTGGTACCCTGCTGTGAGCGCAAACGTCTCCTCTTCCCAATCGAGCTCTCCGGACCACTCGCTGACCATCTGTCCATCGATGTACAAGCGGAGGTAGTCCCAACCGTCTTCTGTAGAGACGCGGCGGGCAAAGCTCAGGTCGCCATCGCCGAGGAAATCGAGTCCAATGGTCAACTCGGTGCTTTGGTTGTCGGCGATGTCGCCGCTTTCCATGCAGTAATCACCTTCAAAAGGGTTGGTACCGGAGACAAACCACTCCTGGTCGCCGTCATAGGCCCAAGGGAAAGTCTGGTCGTCGCCACTCTCCCACGTCTCCATGATGAGGTTGATGGGCTCGAAGAAGTCTGCAGAAGTCAAGTACAGGTCCTGCTCGTCCGGTCCAAACGTGTTGAACGTAAAGACCATCGGCAGCAAGCCGCCTGGAGCGGCATCCTCAGACACCTCCACACCGTAGCCCTGTGTAAACGTGGCGCCTGGCTCGATGTCCTCCATGACGTAGTCGCCGTTGTTGAACATCGTAACGTCGGGGTGCTCGAGGTCCAAGAGGCCCAATCCGCCTGGAGCGGCATCGTGGCCGTCGTTGATGATGGTAAAGGTGAGCGTGGCCGTCTCTCCGCTTTCGAGGATGCCATTGCCTCCGTCTTCCACGACCAAGTCCAGCACGGTGAAGTGCGGTGCGTTCAAGACGGTGCTGAATGCAGTGTTCCAAACGTTGCCGTCGGCATCTGCAATCTCCACATCGAAGACCGCCACATGCTGGTCTTCTACGCCGGGTACCACGTCATAGGCAAAGCCGGGCACGGTGAGTGCAGCGTCGGCGGTAATGTCGCCTGCCGAAACAGTGCCGGTGGTGATGTTCACCCAGGCGTCGGCCGTGGTGATGGTCACCTGCACGTCCATGGCGGTTTCGATGCCCACGTTGGACAGGTCCAATTCCAAGTCAATGCTCTCGCCCTGGTCGACGTTGCCGTCGTTGTCCCCCATGGGGTCCAAGGCGGTATTGCCGTTGCTCAATACATAGGGACCCTCCGCGGGCACGGCTTGCACCGTGGCCTGATATGGGATGGTGTTGTAAGCGGTTCCCGTGATCATGTAATCGCCAGGAACAGCAATGGGCGCTGCGAGCTCTAGGGTCACGCTGCCGTTTTCTACGAATCCAGTGCCGAGGATCTCACCGTTGAAGGTCAGGGCCACGAGGGCACCTTCTGTGGGGCAGGTCACGGTAATGGAGGGCGAGCCCAAGAAGTAGACATCTTGGTGGCCCAGCGACAGGTTCTGTGGGGTCGCCGTCCGCAACACCACTGTCGGGTCGCCGAAAATGCACCAGGTGTCCATCATTTCTTCACCTGCTCCGCCATAGGCATCGATCATGCCCGCGCAGCCATGGGCTACGATGGAACCAAAGGTGTGGTTGATTTCGACCTCCCCTCCTTCGACCACCAGGTCGACCATCTCGTCTTGCCCTTTCATGGGAGGAGCCCAGCTCTGCAATACGCTGGAAAACGCCCCTCCGATGCCTCCCGCGGGAGCGCCATTGTAGGTGTGCTTGATCCACACTTCTCCAAAGCAATCTCCGGAGCCTTCGCCCTCGTCGAAGTCGCCCACGCAGCAGGCCACAGGAACGAAGAACCCGTACATGCCTGCGTTGGTCGTTTGGCCGATGGCGTTGACATCGAATCCGCTAGAAGCGATGCCTCCGTGGTATCCGTGTCCGGTGTAGTTGATGAAGCTCAGGCCCTTGTTGACCAGCTCCACCATGTCGCCTGCGTTGGGGTTCCCCGTGCCGTCTGCCGTCTCACCACCGGTGGGACTTTGGGCATTCTGGTTGCCATCATAGAGCTCCCACACCTCGTTAAAGCCGTAGTTGATGAGCTTGTTTTTGATGATGTTCTGGTGCTGCCAATCGGACTCACCACCGTCGCCGATGCCCGAACCCTCGTTGGATCCGATGCCCACGCCAACGTTGAACCACTCCTCGCCGAGGTAGGGGGTCTTTTCGTACTCCAAGGTGCGGTCTACCAGGGTCTGCATCTCGGCCACGTTGTGCACGAGCAGTCGGCCCACAAAGAACTCTGGGTAGTGATCATCGCCCTCTACAAATCCGTAGCACGGGTCGCAGTATCCGTTACCGCCACCGTTGGTAATGAGTGTGGCGGCCACTTGGTCCTCATCGCCTGCGAGGATCACGTGTGTCAGGCCTTCATTGAAGTACTGATCCGACAAGAAGTCCTTGATGGCGTTGTAGTCGTTGCCGAAATCGGCTGCATAAACCACCTCTGTCTCGAGGCCCTTTTGGCGCTTCCACGCAATGAGCGGGGCCAGCACATCGTCGTACATGGCGTCTGTGACCACCACTACTTTTCCGTGCTCCTCGATGTAATCGTAGCGGCTCTGCATGCCTGCTGCATTGAGGAAGCGGCTGGCCATATCCACAGTCCCTGGGGCCATACGCGGGGTCGACAAGGCGGGGTTTACCGCAGCGGACTCCGTCTCCACCACGCGGACCGTGATGCTCGCATAACTCCGCAATACACCGGTCACGGGGTTGTATTGAAAGGGGTGTGCCCATACCGCCTGACCACGCAACCCGCGCTCCACAAACGGCGTGCGCAGCACGGCAGGTTGGGCTGGGAAGAAGGCGTCTTGGCTATACACGCCGCCCTGCTCAAAAGGAACAGTGGCAGGCTCTACGTTGCGGTACAGGTTGCCCTTGCTGGGGGCCACGTCGATGCCGGTCATGTCTGTGAACTCGCTGTCGATGACTTCCAACATGGTCCCCACTTGGGCACCGATGAGGATGGTGGCGTCCACCTTAGAAAGGTCGGGAGCTCCAGCCCTCAGCAATGGGGTATCGCCCAAGACCCGCGGCACGATGGCGGTTCCTTCAGGCGTTTCTACCTCGCCCAACATGGGGTCTGAGAAATCGAAACGGAGCACGATGCCTTCGTGGTCATCGGCGATCAAAGTGGCTTGCTGGGCCATCACGCCCGTTGCATGGAGCAACAAGGCCAGCGCAGCGGCGCAGTGGGTCAGAGAAAACTTCATGGTTTGGATTTGCAGGTTACTCCATGATGATCCGCAACGGCGGATTCAAATCTTTGTGAATCAACAGATAAACGCCTTTTTCCAAGCTTGCTGTTTGCAGAGCAGGCTGGTCTCCAGCGTCCCATTGACAGGGGGTGAACGCTCCGTTTATGTCCAAGAGTTGCACGGGCGTTTCAAAATTAAAGTGAGGGGGCAATGTGAGCCGAATGGGCTGTCCCACATTCGCCGGCACTGGATAGGCCGACCACTGCTGTTGACGGCCCTCTGCCACAGGCTGTTGCACCGCAGAAACGCCTCCATTGCGCAGGTCAAAGTAGACGTTCACCAGGGCATCTTGGTTGCCCGTTGGCCAGACCCAGAAGTGCAAGAAGCACATCCCTTCCAACTCCAGGGCATTCACGATCAGCTTGAGGTATCCGGCTCCCTCTGGCCCCATGGCGAGCATGTCGGCGTCGGCCGGCACACCTGTATAGCATTCGCCCAGGTCGCACAGGTTGACATCCCAGCCCTCGGTCCAGCCGCCGTCGATGTACCGCCAGCTCAACGCGAGCGAATCCCCTGAGGTGTTCGGAAAATCAATTTGAAAGATGCGGGTCAGGCTGTCGGTCGCAAAAACGTCCACCAGGCTGTCGGTGGGCTCAATGTCGAATTGCGCCTGTGCCTCTGGATTTCCCCACAGCAGGGCGACCGCCATCAACAGGCACATTCGAAATGGAAGCGTCTTCACTGTGGCAATTTACCTTTTACTGCTCTGATTATCGACGCGCTTACGGCCAAGAAACTGCCATACAGTCCTGTTTAGCCCGCCAACTGTGAAGCTCCGCTGGGCAAATCCCACCCCGTGGCCCAAGCCTCGGGGAGTTCGGCTGCACCAAACATCTTGTGCAAGGCGTCCCTCCGGTATTGGAAGAGCCCCTCCACTTGTCCCCTAACCCAATGCCCCGCAACGGCTTGTCCCAACCGCCCTGCCGGGAGTCTGTATGCTACGTGATCCATGACCGCAGTTCCGCCTCCTGGCAGCGCCCTAAAGGCATGCGTGTGGTCCCATTGAGCAAACGGTCCCGACTCTTGGATGTCCATAAACCAAGCCTGGGTGCCTTCTCCTGGTCCATGGACCTCCACAATGCGGGTGCGCCATCCGGTGCGTATGCCCAGCATCGGAGCCACGGAAATTTCGATTTCCAGTCCTGGTCGAATGGGCACGTCCCCTCCCTTTCCAACCCGCAACTTTTGGTCGGGCGGTGTCAGAGGTGCCAAGTTTTGGGCCGTCGAAAAAAACCGCCACAGCGTTTCCAAGGGGACGGCCAGTCCCACGGTATCGGTCAGCTCGTTGGACATCAATGGCACAAAGAGTCTGCCGCCCATGCGGCCATCAACAGTCCCGGCTTGGCGCCGGTTTGGAAGCCCAGCGATTGGATGTATCCGGCAGAGGCGCTGAGCAGTCTATTGGAGGGATAGGCCGGGTCGGTATTGAAGTCCAAATCGATCTGCTCCACCTGCACTCCGGTCTCTTCTCTGATCATGTGGGCCAGGGCCACGGACCGTTCTGTTTCGCCCCAGAGTTTGGTCCACAAGTCTTCAATGCGGGGCACTTTCTCCTTGCGGTAAATCACATGAGCGCCTGCGCTTGGGTAACGAAATACAACGGTGGTGGCGTAGACGGTATAGCTTCTGTAATTCTGGCTGTCACAGCCCACATACAGGGCAAACTTGTCGGCCGTTTGCTTCATCTCGCGGACATATTCGCAGACGTCAAAACTGCGGCTCCCCCCCATGACTTTGAAACTTCTGTCGGATCGGTCTTCTGCCATGCCTTCAAGTTAACCTGTGGTTTGGCCCTCTCGGATGTCCGCCGTTTTGGCTTCTCCACAATTCTTGGCGACGCAAGGGGCGCCTCAAAAATGTCTGAAAATGGAAACACCCGCCGTTGCGGGTGCTTCTCTACGATTCACAACTGTGATTGACTTCGGATTTTACCCGAAGTGCCTGTCAACCACAGGTTCTAATTTACAAATCATATTTGTTTTGAGCAACAATTTTATCCATTTCGTCGAAATTATATTTAACAAATGGGTCAATATGGCCAGTCTTCACTTGAATCCGCATTGAGGTCACACCGGACGCCACTCGAGCATCACCTGCATCAACTCTTCCGGAGAGTAAGGTTTCTTGAGGTACGCATCCATGCCCGCCTGCATCCCCTCCTCTTCATCTTTTTCGAAAGCAAACGCTGTCAATCCGATGATCGGCACCCTCTGGCCCCCTCCTTCCTGCGCTCGGATCCTCCGCGTGGCTTCAAGTCCATCCATTCCCGGCATCTGTACATCCATCAGAATCAGATCCACTGCACCTCGGTTCCAACGCTCGATCGCTTCGGCGCCATTGACCACCGACTCAAATCGGACGCCCCAACCCTTGAGCAGTTTCTGGATGTAAAGCAGGTTCACGGGATTGTCTTCGGCACACAAAACCCGAAGCCCGCGCAGGGGTTCTGCATCAGTTGTCCCCCTGACGCCCGGAACGATGTGGGACTGCTCCACTGCAAATTCGAAGGTGAACGTGCTGCCTTTGCCCAAGTCACTCACCACCTCAATGCTGCCTCCGTGAAGCCTACAGAGCTCACGACATATGGCCAGCCCAAGTCCACTCCCTTGTTGCAAGCGGTCGCTGCTCTCGTCGGCCTGAACAAACCGATCAAATATCCGTGGAAGCGCTGCCTGCGGTATGCCATCACCCGTATCCGACACCTGCACGCGCAGCACCAGCTGCCCCTCTTTGTGGGCCAACCGGGGCCGGATACAAATGGACCCTTCACGGGTAAATTTGGCGGCATTGCCCACCAAATTCAACAGCACTTGAGACAGGGCCTGCACGTCGATTTTCAAGCCGCTGTCCAGTGCACCGTCCCAATCCAGTTCCAGCCCGACACCTTTGTTTTGCAGGAGGGTGGTGTACACCACCATGATCCCGTCAAAGGTGGGACGCAACAGCGCAGGCTGCAGGTCCAACGTCTTTCGCCCTTCCTCTAAGCGGGCGATGTTCAGCACGCCATCCAGCAGTTCTTTGAGCAAGGTGCCCCCGTGTGTGATGGCCTGCACAAATTCGGTTTGCTGTGTGCTCAAATCGGTGTCGTTCAAGAGGTGCGACATCCCCAAAATCGCATTCAGCGGCGTTCTGATTTCATGGCTCATCTTGGCCAAGAAGCGGCGTTCTGCGCGTCGCGCTGCATGGGCGACCCTCATGGCCTTTTTCAGGCGCACCTCATCCTTTTTGCGTTCGGTGATGTCGTAATGAATGCCCATGGAGCCCACAGCATGGCCCGCTTCATTGCGCAGCGGTACGCCACTGATCAACAGCCAAAGCTCTTCGCCTTTTTTGTTGCGAATGGCGCATTCGTAGAGTTCTGACTCGCCCGCACTGCGCGCCTGCGTCCGGGTTTCCATGCGCTCGCTTTCGGCGGGTGTCATCAGCAATTCTGACGCCTTTCGCCCCAGTAATTCTTCTTCTGAGTAGCCTACAATGGCGCAGAACTTTGGGAATGCTCGGATGATGCGCTCTTCGTTGTCCACTTCTAGAATCCCGAGGTCCATGTTCTCGATGATGCCCCGGTAGTGCTCTTCCGACTGGCGGAGTGCCAGCTCCAACCGCTTTTGATCGGTGATGTCCCGAATCATGCCGTGGACCTCATCCTCTAGCTGCCCAGCGTTGACGCTCCAGCTGAGGTTCAGATTCAACCAGCGCTGGGTGCCCAGCTTGTTTTTGCTCGAAATCTCAAGCCACAATTGGGGAGACAACTTGTGGGGATCTTGAATCCACTCCGCGATTTTCGTCGCCCATTCTCGTTGTCCACCTCTGCCGAGAACATCGGTCAACCTCATGGACGTCAAGGCCTCTTGCTCTTGGCCCAGCATGCGGCTTCCCGCCGGATTGATGTACCTAAACTGCCCCCTTTGGTTCAAGGTAAAAATCCCGTCTTCTGCCTTGTCCAAGATGTAGATCTCGGGCCGAATGTCCTCCACAGCGGGAACTGCCAATGGACCGTCTTCCTGGGCTTCCTCCCAACGCGCCAGCTGCGACCGCAAAAACGACTGCTCCTGCTCTAGCGCTGCGAGTCTTTTTTTTAGTTCAGATTTCGTCGGTGTTGGCATGTTCAAGATGTTCGCTTGAGCTTGCATGTAATTTACTGCCAAACCTGTCCATATTCGTATCGCACAATGCGGAAGTTTTGGATTCAGAAATTTAGGGGGTTGGCCGCCTTCTTGGCCTGCCTTCATTGGGGCTCCGTCTCCGCACAGCCTGACCTCATTGGGTGGGAATCCTTGGTGCGTTCCTTGGAGTGGTCTCCTGGAATAGAAGACTTGGAGTCTTTGGAGCCCGGGTGCGTCCTGACGCCCCTGGAGCCACAAATGGATCCCAGCCGCTGGCGCGTTCGCAGCCCCTGGGGAGAATCCTTGCTCAAGCAACTCGAGGCCCTTCCCTTGGCCGAGCACCATGCAGACCGGGCCCTTCGCCGCATGCTCGACAATGGCATGCTGTGCTTTCGGCTGATGGAAGCTGCTGCGGATCGGCATCGTAAAGAAGTCGAGGCCGCTTTCGAACAAGCAGGGCTGCCCGCAGACTGGGCCATCCTCCCCATGGCCCTCACTGGATGGAACAACGCATACTATGGTCCTGGCCGTCGCGCAGGGCCTTGGGCCATGGACTTGACGTCCGCCCTGTCGCATGGCCTTGAGATTCGGCGCGGTTGGGACGAGCGTCATGTGCCCGAAGCGATGATCCCTGCCGCCATCGCTCAAGCCCAAAAGGCCGCAGAGGCCTTCCCCCAGGACCCATTGCGACAGGTCATGGCCTTTGTCAGAGGTCCACAGGCAGCGCGGGGGTTGGACGCCACGGCACTCGATGCTGCATTGCTCGAATGGCTGCATTTGTTCCGCGTCATTTTGCAAGTGGACCGCAACTTTGATTGGGATGACACCCAAGCGCTGTGGATGCTGCGCGACGCTCAACTCCAAAGGCTGACCTGTCCGGAAGCTGGGCCTGTTTTTTTTAGCTTGGCCGACACGGTGCCCGCAGTGTACGGTGCATTGCGCATGGAGAACCCTTGGTTCACCACGGACTCTATCGGGTTCCATGAAAAGCGCCCCCAGCTGCTGGTTCCGTTGGAAGTCGGCTTGCGGTGGTCCAACTGGGACGCGTTTTGCTCGCGCCGCCCGACAGCCCTTGCGCCCATTGCAGCCTTGGTGCATGTTGTGGGCCCTGGAGATGTACTCGGTGCCATCGCCCGCGATTACGGAGTCCGCATCGGGGAAATCAAACGGTTCAACAACCTCGAGGGCGACCTCATCCGCGTGGGTCAGAAGCTGGAAATCCCCGGGTCGTTGGGACGCATTGCCCCCACTCCGACTCCAACCGCGCAGCCCGACGACGATGCCCCTTGGATTTGGCACACGGTGCAGCAGGGTGAATCCTACTGGACCATATCCCAACAGTACCCCCAAGCAGGGTTGGAGGAAATCATGCGCATGAACGCCGTGTCAGCGGAAGCCCTCCAGCCCGGCATGAAACTGAGGATTCCGCCGCCATGAGCGCCCCAGAAACCCCTCGTGATGACCGTTGGAAAGGCGCCATGGCCCTCTCTGTGGTCGGATGTGCGGTAACACTGCTGGCCGCCTTGTTGCCTTCCGAAGGACTCACCTTAGGTGACACGGTGGTGCGCATCTCCTACCCTGAGGAATGGCGGGCTTGGCTCCACCCTGAACCCCCTACTGTTGTGGTCCCGAGGTGGAAGCCTGAAGACGTCTCAGACCTGCTCGCCCAATACGACTCCGGCTGGACCGCCGCCACATCTGTGGAACCGGTTGCTGATGGCCTCGCTGCGGCGGCCGTTTTGCCCGCAGCAAACAGCACCGCCGTCGACGCTGTGCAGGAAAGCCCCTCCGCCGCTCCTGTTTCCCTCGCCTCGGACACCGTTCGCCCCACCCCCTCACCGGCCTTGGCCGAAACGGAGCCACGCCGCATTGCCGTTCCATTGCCCGACGCGGCGGCCCTGCCCCCTGCCTTGCGTCTGGCCATTCCCGAATCGGCCCGTTGGGCCTTTGGTCGGCTTTTTGCGCAGCTCGATGAACACGGAGAGGTCAACGTCTTGCACTACGGCGACAGCCAGATTGAGGGCGATCGGATCTCGGGCATCATGCGCCATGCCTGGCAGAAACGCTGGGGTGGATCGGGGCCTGGACTGCAAGCACCTGTTCCACTTGTGCAAAGCTTTGCGCTGCGCCAAACCCATACTGGGCCTTGGAAGCGCCACACGCGCTACGGTCGGCGTGACACCACCGATGCCGATGAGCGGTACGGCCTCATGGCCTGCTATGCCGAGCTGCAAGACACTGCAACAACAGCTTGCCTGACCGTCGCCCCTGAGCCCCGGAACCACCGTCAATTTGGACGCTGGAACGGGGTGCGGTTGTGGCACGACACGGTGGCCTCAGAATGTATTGTGGCCATCAATGGCATTGCGGTGGATACGCTCCCGGCCGGCACAGGGCCATCGTTGCTCGACTTGGCCACGCCGTGGATCGGAGGTGCTCCATCCATGGAGGCCGGCGGTACCCCTGCCCCGTCCTTGGCCACTGAAATCTGCTTTCAGGGCGGCGTCCCGCGGGTTTTTGCCATAGAGCCCAAAGGCCGGGGTGTCCAATGGCACGGTGTTCCCATGCGGGGAAGCTCTGGCACGCTCTTCAGGAAGCTCGACCGCCCCCATTTCACACGTCAACTGCAGACATTGGCTCCTGAACTGGTCATCCTTCAGTACGGCGGCAATGTGGTTCCACACTGCAAGGACATGGCCCAAGCCGAACGGTTTGGCGGTTGGTTCGGCAGCCAAATCCGGTTGTTCCAGCGCGTCCTTCCCGACGCGGCCATCCTGGTGATCGGCCCCTCTGACATGTCCGAAAAGACGGGCATGCGGTGGACTTCGTTCCCGCAGTTGGCAGCGGTAAGGGACGTGTTAAAACGAACCGCTTTGGAAAACGGCGCCGGTTATTGGGACCTGCTGGAGGTCATGGGCGGCCTCGGCAGCATGCCGGCTTGGGTGGACAGCGAACCTCCCCTTGCGGGCCCCGACCATGTGCATTTCACGCCAGTGGGTGCCAAACGCGTGGGCACCCTGCTGGACCGCTCGTTTTTGGGGTGTTACAGCGAATGGAAGAAGGATTGGGCGCAACCTGCTCCGGCTTCCATGCCCAAACGCACCACTGCTCCGGTCATCCCCACTGGACTCAACACCCCTGCCCTCGAAACCGATGGACTGCGCTAAACGGCATCTGTCCCCCATCCTGCGGACCGCAGTGCGCCGGACCCTGCTGTCGGCCTTGTTGCTCGGCGGCCCCGTCCTGGTGGGCGGGCATTGCTGGGGACAGCGCGATTCTGCCGCCACGGAATCGGAATCGGGCAGCGCGCCCGCATTTTGGCACCGGGGCGACGTCCACCGAGATGGGGACTTGGACGGGCTTTCCACCATGGAGAGCTCCCTGTACGGTACGGAGCACCTCTCCGAATTTTTGGAGTCCTGGTACCGTTTGTTGTTCGATGTTTCGGAGGCCACCACCGGCACAGAACGCCCACTCCAGGTGGTGCATTTCGGCGGGTCTCATGTCCAGGCTGGCCGGATAGGTTGGGCCCTGCGGCAGCGGCTGCATGAGGACAGGCCCGGTGTGGTGGCCGGTTGCGGAATCCAGCCGCCCCACCGCCTCGTGGACTCCAATGGTCCGCCCGAAAGGGGCTGGTCTTCTCCGCTGAATTGGACAGGGCAATCATGCGCCAACCGGCGGCACCGCGGCAGCTGGGGTATCACTGGTGTGGAGGCCCAAATCGATGAAGCAGCGCCGGTGTCGTGCTGGAGCGGTGCGCCTGCTGGATCGCACTGTGTCTCCTCCATCCGTGTTTTGTCTCCTCCGGACTCGGCCCCCGGTTGGCAACCCCTGCTCCCCCAGCCATGGATGGCCGACCTCGGGGCACAACCGAGTGCGGGAATCGCCCAGTGGATCGGACCCGAAGGGGGCGCAGCGCCGGACACATTGACCTTGGAGCCCACCAGAGCTGGCGCCCAGGTCCTGCACGGTGTGGAATGGGTTCCCCAACACGCTCAATTCGTCTTTCACGACCTCGGGGCCAACGGCGCCAACTCCACGTCTTGGATGCGCAACCCCCACTTCAAAACACAACTGCGTGCTGTGTCGCCCGACCTGGTGATTTTGGCTTGGGGAATCAACGATGCGCACATGGCGCAACACCGCTTCGATGCCCGCCGTTTTTCGCGGCATTATGGGGCCCTCATTGACACCATCCGCGCTGCCCGGCCCACCACAGAAATCCTGCTCGTCACCAACAACGACAGCCATTATCGGCACCGCCACAATCCGAATGCCGAAAGCGTCCGAAAGGCGATGTTGGAACTGGTTTCCGAGCGCGAGGTGGCTTGCTGGGACCTCTATGGGCACCTCGGCGGCAAGGGGTCCATCGATGCATTGAATGCCGCAGGGTTCGCAGCCAGCGACCGGCTGCACTTTCGCAAAGACGGCTACATCCTGATCGGCGAACTGCTCTATGAACTGCTTGTCAGGGCGGCCATTCAACATTGGACCAGCACGCCATGAGCGCCTTGCAACAGTTTTTTGACCACGACGCCACGTCGCCCTGGACCTTTCTGAACGGTTCATTTTGGCTGTTCTTGCTCGTGGTTCTGGCCTTGGACGCGGCCCTGCACCGCGACCGGCAGCGCGGCATGCGGCACCTCTGGCTCCTTGCTGCCAGTCTTTTGTTTTACTGGAAGACCTCCGGGTGGTTCTTCCTGATCCTGGTCTTCTCCACCGTCAGCGACCACCTGATCGGCCACCGCATTGCAGCCACTGCAGGCCACCGCGGCAAAAACCGTTGGCTCGCTCTGAGCATTGCGCTCAACCTCTGCCTGCTCTTTTACTTCAAGTACACCTATTTCCTGACCGAGTCGTGGAATGCCGCTACGGGGTCGTCCATCATCCCAAGAAATTGGCTCGCCATGGGGGTCAATGCCGCTGCCGGGAGCTCTTGGTCTGTCGACCGCATCCTTCTCCCTGTGGGCATCAGCTTCTACACCTTTCAGACGATCAGCTACACCGTAGACATCCGGCGCGGGCTGGTCCAGCCTTTGAAGCGGCTCAGCGACTTCGGATTCTATGTGTCGTTCTTTCCGCAGCTTGTGGCGGGCCCCATTGTCAGGGCTGCCGATTTCGTTCCCCAAATCCTGCAGCCCAAACCCGTCACCAAAGCCACCATTGGGCGCGCGGGCTTTTGGATCCTCAATGGCCTGCTCAAGAAGGTCCTTTTGGCCGATTGGATTGCCGTCAACTTCAATGACCGGGTATTTGCCTCGCCTGCCACGCACAGCGGTTTTGAAGTTCTGATGGCCATGTATGGCTACTCCCTGCAGGTGTATGCCGATTTCAGTGGATACACCGATATGGCCATCGGCGTCGCCTTGCTCATGGGCTATCATTTGCCGCAAAACTTCAACAGCCCCTACAAAGCCGACAGCTGCGGAAACTTCTGGAAGCGCTGGCACATGAGTCTGTCGGGTTGGCTAAAGGACTACCTCTACATCCCCATGGGCGGCAACCGCAAAGCGTCTTGGTTTACGGCCATCTGTGGGGCATTCCTATTGTCTTTTGTGGCCTTGATGTGGCCCAACCCAAAGATCCTCGGCGGGCTCTTCGGCGTGGTGCTGACCGCCGCCTTGGCCATGGCGCGTATTCCCGCTTTTCACAGATGGGTGACCACCAACATCAACCTCTGGATGACCATGCTGCTCGGCGGATTGTGGCACGGTGCCGGCTGGAATTTCGTGATCTGGGGGGGACTCAATGGCTTGGGCATCACTGTCTACAAGCTGTGGCGCAAAGTCAGCCCTTGGGAGGCCAAGGACACCTTTTGGAAACGCGCCATTGCGGTGGCCCTCACCTTTCACTTCATCACCTTTACCCGCATTTGGTTCCGGAGTGCATCCCACACCACGTGGGCCAGCTTTGGCACGGAGCACGACATGGTCAGCGAATGGGATACCGCCATGGTCATCCTTTCCAAACTGGTGGAATCAACGCCCTGGTCCGTGGGACTCGAGGTCGCCCATCACTACAAGATGGTGTTTGGGGTCATGGCCTTGGGGTACGTGATTCACTTGCTCCCTTCCAGAATCAAAGAGGCGTACCGACAAGCGTTCGTTCGCGCCCCATTGGCGCTTCAGGCTGGATGTGCCATCGTGGCGGTTTCCATAGCCTCGGCCATCCTCGCTGCAGGAGGAACGCCGTTTATTTATTTCCAGTTCTGAGGGTCAGTCTGTGACTGCGTCAGCGGCCTGCTCCGTGGCCACGCTTTGCGAAAAATCCACGCCGTCATATGCGCTGCAGTTTTTGGCGTTGCGGCTACATCCAGTAGCAAATGCAAGGATCCAAAGGCAACCCAGCATGGCCACAAACAACCTTTGCAGATTGGAGTGGCGGTGCATCTGGCTGGCATCCAAGGCAGGCGCTTTGCTCACAGCAGAGGGACGCCAGAAATTGGTGGGATTTGGTTTCGGCATGACAGGTAGCGAACGAAGGTAAGCACCGAAATGTTGTCTCCGTGACAAAGAGGGTTTGTGGTTGTGTTTCCACGCTTAGTTTCGGACCATGAAAGGACAGGAAGACAAAGGACAGGACCAATGGCTGCTCGACGGCAGCCTGCTGCTGCTGGTGGCTTACAACAGTCTTTTCCTGTTGGACGTCATCTTTGACGGGGCCGGTGTGGGACGCTGGGCCGCGGCGTTCATGGCCTTCATAGACGAACGCCGTGGCTGGGTGACGCTCTTTGAGGCCATTGCCTCAATCTCCGTTTTTGTGGACCTCATTGTCCGGTTTGACGCCTACGAAAACCACCGGCGCAATGCCCGGGTTGCCGCCATCGCTTTCTGCATGGCTGGATTGGTCTTCAAGGCCTTTACGTTCTATTTGGACTCTGCCTATTTGGAGTAAACCAACGGCAAATGGGAATCAATCGTCCCATTGGTATTCAAAGTCCACCCCCTCGAGCCTTTCTGGCTGTGATTTAAAGGCCGTAAACCGCTCGCGGGTCCACAAGATGAATTCGTATTGCGTGAGCGCTTTGAGCACCGCTTCACCTGGATCGACGAAATCCAAAAAGGCCTCGAACTCTGCTTCTTGCAGGGAGACAATGTCATAGTCGACATACTTGATGAGCAATTCACGCAGCAGCGCCTTGCGCTCGTCTTCGTTTTCGAGGCGGGCCACTTCGCGCTTGCTGCGCTCCATGCGGTTGAACTGTTCGTACAAGAAGGTGATGGGGCTGGTCAAGGCATCGATTCCGCTCGTTCGGTATTCCTTTTCATTGTAGCCCAAGGCTTTGATGTCGCGCACAATGTCACCCAAATCACGGGGTGCTATGATCTCTGCCGTGGCCACCTGCACAGAAATAGGCACCAAGTGCACGGACCACGACCAGCCCGAGGTGGGTGGTGCACCTGCTGGGACAATCCGGGATACTGTCCGGTAACCTATGGCCGCAAATTGAAGGGTGTCGCCGGGAGATGAGCGGAATGCAAAGCGGCCACTGGCGCTCCCAAATCGGCCCTCTCCTGTGCTGCGGTTCACAATCATACAGCCAGGCAGCCCGCGGCCATCCGGGCCCAAAACCTCTCCATTGAGCTTCACCTTTTGTTCTCCTTCTGCCGCCAATTGGGCCTCCTGTGCCCATGCGGCAGGAACGCTGCCGCCCATCGCAACAGCGAGGACAAACACGAAAACAGGCCAAGAAAATGGACGGTGCTCCATGGTGCCAAACTACCGCTAACTTGGCCACGGGATGGCCAAAGACCTTGAAAATGAAGCCCGCCATCGGGCCTTGAACCGGATTCGGGAAGCGCGGACGCAACAACAGCAGGGCGTCCAAGAATGGATGGACCGCATCACAGCGGGCGACCGCACTGCTTTGGCTCGGGCCATCAGTCTGGTAGAAAGCACCAAAGCCGAGGACAGGGTCACCGCCGAAGCGCTGCTCAAAAAAGCGGCAGAAAAAGCAGGCCATGCCTTGAGGTATGGCGTCACGGGCGTGCCCGGAGCCGGCAAAAGCACCTGGATCGAAGCAGCGGGCATCGACCTCATCTCACGGGGACACCGCGTGGCCGTGTTGGCCGTCGACCCCAGCAGCCACCGCACGGGGGGCAGCCTGCTCGGAGACAAGACCCGGATGTCAGACCTCTCTATGCACCCCGAGGCCTTTGTGCGCCCCTCGCCTTCGGGACGCACGCTGGGTGGCGTAGCCGAAGCCACCGCAGAAGTCGCGCTGCTGTGCGAGGCCGCTGGTTTTGACCGCATCCTCATCGAAACCGTGGGCGTGGGCCAAAGCGAGACAGAAGTCCGACACATGACCGACGTTTTCGTGCTGCTTTTGATCCCTGGAGGTGGCGATGGAATCCAAGGCATCAAGCGGGGCATTTTGGAATGGGCCGATGCGGTCTGGGTCAACAAAGCCGATGGCGGGCCTGAGCGCCTTGCCGCTGCCCAGTCGGCCCTCGCGGTGTATCAAGGAGCGTTGTCATTGTTGGCCGATCCAGAGGACGGGGCCCCTCCCCTGTTTGGCACGGGTTCGGCCTTGGACCTCCAGCAGATTCACGGCCTTGTCGATGTATTGGAAGCGCGATTGGCCGAAGCCGGTCGCAATGGAAACCTGCAGGCGCGCCGCACGCGACAGTGGCGCGACAGTGCCGAAGCCTTGTTGGCCGGAGAAGCCCTGCGCCGCGTTCAAAATCATCCTGATTTCGAGGCCTTGTGGCAACGACTACAAGAAGAAGCCGTGCACTCACAAATCTTACCGATTGAACAGGTGAGGCAATTGCTCAAAAATTTAGCTTAGGCAGAACACGGGGTACACTCCCCTTGATCTTCTTGCCGTGCTGCTCACTTTTTTTGCCCTTTCATTGTGCTGCATTGCCCTTGGCCTTGGCGTGGCCTGGCGCCATGAAATCGCGCTGGCCATGGATGGCGGATTGGATGGGCATGTGCCCCTGACCGGGGTGCTTGGAAACCCTTGGTCTCTCACATCCTCGGCTACAGCATGCCTGTGGGCGGTGGGGATGGCTTTCTGGATCCGCTCTTCGGCGCCCTTGGCAGGTGCGCTGGCCGTGCTGTCAGGTGCAGCCTTGTGTGCATTGATGTGGCGCACGGGCCATCAAGGACGCCAGGTTTTTCGGGCACAAGAACTGCACGAAATGACGTGGATCGTGAGGCAACGCGGCAGCGTACAAGACCAAATCATGCGCGCCTGCGAGCGAGAGGCCATGGAGCGTCGACTTCGCAGATGCCAAGCAACGCTGATGCTGACGAGGCGGGGTGGAAATGACCTCGCCCAGCTTTTTGGAAAGCTCGAGGAACAGGTGGCCGACATGGAGCACGACGCCATGGAAGCCGCGGATATCGTGGGTGGTTTTGCCGCCCATTTGAGGCATGTCTTTATGGAGTCCGATTGCGATGACCTCCCCCTTGGTGAGGCCTGCAAGCACATCGCACGATGGGCCAAAGTCCTTCAAAAGCTGGGTACTGCAGCCATCAGCATTTCAGGTGCCCCCGACCCCGAGTCTGCAGCGGGCCAGCGGCGCATCCCCGCACTCCTGATGTTGGGCGCCACTGAGCGCCTTGGCGTGGCAGCGCTGCAAGCCACCCAGGCAACCCCCATGCACTGGCATTGGTGCTTAGAACAACACACTGTCCGGCTCGTGGCCACAGGAGGAGCGCCTTTGCAGCTCGGCGGCGGCGAACTGCGCGATTGGGATGCCGCATTCATGTTGCGGCACGGCGGCATGGCCCACGCAGGTGGGGCATGGTCCTTTGAACTGCCGTTGATTTCTGGGGCTCAATCAGGCCTGAAGAAGGGCCACGAGGCCTTCCAATGACACGGACTGTTGGTCGCCCGTACCCATGTTGCGCAGGGTGACATGTCCCGCCGCGGCTTCATCGCTGCCAATTACAATCACGCTCGGCACATTGCGGTCATCGGCGTATTTGAATTGACGCTTGAGCTTGGCGGCGTCTGGATAGACCTCTGTGCGGAAGCCGTGTTGCCTGCAGTGCGCAGCAGCGGCCAGTACCTGAGGCAAGGTCTCTTCCCCCATGTGCAGGAGCAATACATCCAACCCCACGTCCAATCCGGTTGGAAATGCGCCAAAATGCTCGAGCACATCGTAGATGCGGTCTGCTCCAAAACTGATGCCTACGCCGCTGACATTGGGCATTCCGAAAATTCCTGTGAGGTCGTCGTACCGTCCGCCACCACAGATGCTGCCGACAGGTCCGTCGACCACTTGAACTTCAAAAATTGCCCCTGTGTAATAGTCCAAGCCCCGGGCCAGGCCAGGTGCAAATACCAGTTCCGGTTCTTGGACCCCTTCCGATTTGGCGAGGTTCCACAATGACGACAAGGCCGCCACCCCTTCCTGCACAGCGGCAACGGGAAACTGCTCGGAGAGGGCCTCCATGCCCTCGATTCCAGCTGGACGGGCAGCAAAGAGCGCTTTTGTCCCCTCTTGAACCACGTCACTGAAGCCGCGCTCACCCAGCTCTTTGCACACGCCTTCGGCTCCAATTTTGTCGGCTTTGTCAATGGCCACTGTCCACTCTGTCAGCCGATCGCCGATGCCCAAGTGGTCGGCCATTCCAGCGAGAATGCGGCGGTCGTTGACCAATATCCTGAACTGCGGCACCTGCAGTGCAGAAAGCGCTTCATGAAACAAGCACACCAGTTCTAACTCGCACAAGACACCGGTTGAACCGATGATGTCCGCGTCGCACTGAACAAACTCTTGATACCGGCCTTTTCCAGGACGGTCGCCCCTCCAAACCGTTTGCATCTGATACCGCTTGAACGGCATCGGAATCTCGTTGCGGTGCATGGTCACAAACCGGGCAAATGGAACGGTAAGGTCATAGCGCAGCGCTTTCTTGCTGATCTGAAAGCCCAAAGCTTTGCTGTCTCGGGCGTCCAAGGTGGCGTCCTGTGCCTTTCCCAAGAAATCGCCGTTGTTCAGGATTTTGAAGATGAGCTGGTCTCCTTCTTCTCCGTACTTCCCTGTGAGGGTGCTGAGGCCCTCCATGGCCGGCGTTTCGATGGGCTGGAATCCGCGCCTTTCGAAGGCTGAACGGAGGGTGGAAAAAATCCACTGTCGGCGTGCCATCACCGCTGGGGTGAAGTCTCGCGTGCCTTTGGGAATGCTGGGCTTGCTCATGCTAAGCCGGTAAAGTTACAAGGGCGCGGGGGCTTCCTCAGCCGCCAAAGCCCCAAATCAGAATGCGGCCGTCATCGCCCGCAGTGGCCAAGGCCCCATGGCCGCTCCACACCATCGCATTGACCGAACGGGTGTGCCCCTGCCAATGTGGGCGTGCAATGCGGCATTCCAAAGCCAGGGACTCGGCATTCCACAATGCGATGCTCTTGTCCCGAGAACAGGTCGCCACCCAACGGCGGTCTGGCGAAACTGCGATCCGATATACGGTGCCTTTGTGCGCATCTACCGACAACACTGCCGACAGGCTCCCTCCTGCTTCCATCTTCCAAATGCGCAGCCGGCCATCGCCGCCCACACTGGCCAGCGCGGATTTCCCTGGCCACATGGCCAAAGCCCGGGTCGCCCCTTCGTGGGCTGCGGTGGCGACCCGACTCCCGAGGTGGTAAATGGCGCCTTCGGAAGTCCCCAAAAACGTCCCCCTCTCTGTGGTCAAACTGCACCGGATCCTGCCCGCCACTTGCGCCGTCTGTTGGCCTTCGGGCCAAGTGATCCAGCGGCCATCGGCACCACCAGTGGCACCGGGGGTCACCACATAGGTGCCTCCGGGATGGGCGGGCTTGATCGCCCATTGACCGCCTGATTCCAGGCTCAACACGCCCCCATCGCCCGTACCGGCCAGCACCCCTGATGCCGTGGTGCACACCGCAAACAACGGAGCCGCCGCCTTGGCGACGGCTGTGCCACCGGCCTCCCAGCCCTGGTCGGCCTTGGACCACTTGACGAGCAAACCATCTCCACCTGCGCTGATCAGGTCTCCCTGACCGTTCAACGCCAGGTCATACACGGCTCCTTGATGGCCCTCCAACGCATGCAGCAGCACCGGCTGTATGGGCGCGTTTTGCTGCTGATCAGAGGCATTATGGGTCGGCTGCGACATCGGTGCAAAGGTATTCCGTGGGTTTCTGGCGGGACGCTGTGTCTACCGTCACAAGGCCTCGGGCCACCAGCGAATGGTCGGTTCACTTCGGGATTCGAGCCAACGGTTGACCTGCGCAAAATGCCCACAGCCCATAAAGCCGCGGTGCGCACTCAATGGGCTCGGATGGGGCGCTTCTAGAATCAAGTGGTCCTGCCGCAATGCGCGGACCGCTTCGGCGTGCTGCTGGGCATGCTTGCCCCACAGCATGAAAACCGCAGGCCGCTCCTTGCAGGCCGCCAACAGCGCCGAAGTGACCGTTTGCCAGCCCAATTCCCGGTGCGACCGGGGGACGCCATGTGCGACACTGAGCACGTCATTGAGCAACAGCACCCCTTGTGATGCCCACGAAGTGAGGTCCCCCGACCCCGAAGGCACACCGCCACAGGATGCTGCGATTTCCTTGTAAATGTTGCGCAGCGATGGAGGAAGCGGCTGACCCATCGGAACAGAGAATGCCAAACCATCGGCTTGGCCATGTCCATGGTAGGGATCCTGCCCCAAAATCACCACCCGAACGTTTTTTGGCGGTCCCACTTTACGGATCGCCCTGAACCATTGCGGCGGCTCCGGGTGGCACCTGTCATGGAGGTAGGCGGCGGCAAGCGTTTCGGAAAACGCTGAAGGAATGGCCTTTAGCAATACATCTCCCCATTCAGGAATGGAGAATGCAGCATCCAAAGCCGCGGATATTTTGTCCTCAAACGCAAGCATGTGTGAAACCTCCTAAAATACAAGCCGCTCTGCGATTGGTGTTCGTCATTTCCCTCGGTACTTTTGCTCATCGTTTGATGATGTTGGAAACGCTCAAGGAAAAGCTCGAATCGACCGAAGGCAAGACGCTGTACGGCTATCAGGCCCGCGCCATTGATGAAATCATGGGGCGCATGCGCCAGTTTCCGGACCAGTACAACTTGCTGTATCAGCTGCCTACAGGAGGCGGCAAAACCGTGATTTTCAGCGAGCTGGCCAAACGATTCATCATCGAAACTGGCAAGAAAGTATTGATTTTGACCCACAGAATCGAACTGTTGGGCCAGACCAGTCGGATGCTGACGGACATCGGCGTCGACAACAAAATCATCGACTCCAAAGTCAAAGTACTCGAGGAGGACAAGCAGCATTGGTGCTTTGTCGCGATGGTCGAGACCCTCAACAACCGATTGAATGACGAGCACATTGTGTTTGATCAATTGGGACTTGTGGTGATTGACGAAGCCCACTACAACAGCTTCAGAAAACTGTTCAAGCACTTTGAGAACCAAGTGTTGCTTGGGGTTACAGCCACTCCCCTGTCCAGCAACATCAAGTTGCCCCTGAAGGACAACTATCAGGAGCTCATCGTTGGAGAATCTATTTCCAAGCTGGTGGACGATGGTTTTTTGGCCCGGGCCAAGACCTACAGTTACGACGTCAACCTCAAGTCGCTCAAAGTGGGCATCAATGGAGACTACACGGTCTCCAGTTCCGAGCGGCTTTACGGCAACTACTTCATGCAGGAGAAGTTGCTCTATGCGTATGAGGAGAAAGCCAAAGGCACCAAGACGCTCATCTTCAACAACGGCATCCACACTTCGCTGCAAGTCGCCCAGTTGTTTGAAGAAGAAGGCTATGAAATTCGCCACCTCGACAACACGCACAGCGAGAAAGAACGGCACGACATTCTGACTTGGTTCCACGAGAAGCCCGATGCCATCTTGACCTCGGTCAGCATCCTGACCACTGGATTTGATGCGCCTTCCGTCGAGACCATCATCCTCAACCGTGCCACCAAGTCCTTGACCCTCTATCATCAAATGATTGGACGGGGATCTCGAACGTTCAAAAACAAAAAGGACTTCACGGTCATCGACTTGGGCAACAATGCCCGTCGGTTTGGATTGTGGGATGCGCACGTCAATTGGCCTGACATTTTCCGCTCTCCGAATGCCTACCTCGAGGGGCTCTACACCGACGACGAAATCGAGGAGACTTTTGTCTACGAGATGCCGCAAAACCTGCGGGTGATGTTCCGCTTGGACGAGCATCCAACCTTCAACATGAAGGATGCCTACATCGAAGCGACACGCAAGGGTAAGCGGCCCAAAGCGGCCATAGACGCCAGCTTGGAGCACCACGTCAAGATTTTGGTCGCGGTATCAGAGGACGAGTTCCACGCCATCGAGCTTTCGGACCACCTCGAAGGGGACATTGAACAGCGCATCCGCGACTATACCAAGTGCATCTCCAAGACCACAGACAACTACCGTCAATGGCTCATGGACGAGTACCAACGGAAAATGAAGCAGCTGATCCGCCTCGCATTCGAGGACTGATTCGTTTACAAATGCTTCCCCTACGCCTGCAAACTTCAGGCGTTCGAACGGCTTTAATTGACCCCTTTGTTGTTCAATGCAGTTGGACAACAAAGCCGTGTTTTGACGCCCCATTACCTGACCCTCTTCGAATTTGCTGCTGGTGGCACCGCCATTGGGTTGGTGGCCTTTGAGGGGGCTGTATTGACCCGACTGGACTTGGCCACACGGCGAAAATGGTGGCGCTTGGGCCTGTCACGCGCCCGGGATCAAGCCGCCATCATCGCTTTTTCGTTGTTGTTGCCAATGGGCATGGCTACGGGCCTGGTCCTCCACTGGTCGTGGATGGTCTGCTTCACATTGGTGCTCGGAATGTGGGGGGCATATGCGCTCGATAGAAGTGTTCAAGGCTTCATTGCGCATGAGTCTCACAAGCGCCAGGTTGAAATGGAGCATTGGAAAGTGCGGAAGCCCGCCGATCAAAGACTGGCCCACCAAGCCTCACTGCGCAGCAAAGAGCTGGACCGTGTGCAAGCGATGTCGTTGCGCCGACTCATGGACCCTCACTTCCTGTTCAACGCACTGAATGGCATCATGCACGACATGATGACCCTCGAATGGGATCGGGCCTTGCACCACCTCAAGGCCTTTAACCGGTTGGCCAAACATCAGATCCAAGCTGGCCATGAAGGCTGGCGCTCCATGGAAGATGAATGGACCACATTGCAGGACTACATCGAACTTGAGGTGCGCCGATTGGACCGCCCCATCCAATGGGACTTGTCTCCCTTGCCAAAGGGCTCAAAGGAACGCCACATCCCTGCCCTGCTGGTTCAACCACTGGTAGAAAACGCACTGTGGCATGGGTTGGGAGGCACTTCTAAAACAGGCCCAGGCCACCTCTCAATATGGGCCGAAATCACCGGAAAAGAGCACGTGACAATCCATGTCTCCAATACACCCAACTCCCAGCATTTGCAGGAGCCAGAACCCGTTCGTCCCGATGACGACACCCCCCGCCGGCGGCATGCCTCAGACCTGATCCGCCAGCGCCTCAACCTGCTGGACCGCTCAGGAAAAAGCAGTTTGAGTTTGGTCACCTCTCCGCACAGTACTGAGGTTAAATTGATTGTGCCATGCACATGGGCTCGGTGAATTACTTGTTCCGGTTCTCTTTCAATTTTAGGAATGCACCTGCTACTTTTATGGCAACACCTTGCATCATGAAACTCCAGACGGAGAACATCTATCAGGTCATTGAATTGGCTGCTGCACCTGCCAAAGTCTTTGAGGCTTTGCTTGATCAGGACGCTCACGTTGCATTCACGGCGAAAGAAGCCTTCATCCAGCCCCACGAAGGAGGTTCCTTTTCACTGTGCAACCAGAACCACACCGGCTATTTCCTCCATCTCGTCCAAAACAAGCGCATCGTGTGCGCTTGGACCCACAAGAAATTTCCAGCAGGGCATTTCACGACGGTGGACCTGAGGTTGAGCAAAAACGCCCGTGGCGAAACCACGTTGATCCTCAATCACCTCGGCGTTCCTTGTGTAGACGCTGGGTGGATGACCGAATCTTGGAACAGAAATTACTGGGCCTTGCTTTCTGAGCACTTTAACAAAGAGGCCGTACTCGCCTGATTTTAAGCGATTGGCCACCGTGCCATAGGCGCTTCATCCAACCGGCCTTCTGCCGATTCATTGGCTGCATATTGGCCTGACAACGCGATCATGGCCCCGTTGTCTGTGCAGTAGCGAAACGGGGGGATGTGGACATCCCAACCGTGCTTTTTTCCGAGTTCTTCCACAGCTTTGCGCAGGCCCGAATTCGCACTGACTCCCCCTTGGATCGCAACGGCCTTCATACCCCGCTCCAATGCCGCGGCCTCCAGCTTGCCACAGAGGATGGCCACAATGGTGGCCTGCACCGAGGCGCACATGTCCCTGACGACATCGTCTGACGCTTCGACCCCTCCAGCGAGGGCCTTTTCTAAAACGCGCAAGACCGAGGTTTTGACACCGCTGAAGCTGAAGTTGTGCCCTTCCATTCTGGGCGCAGTGAATTGGAATGCCTCAGGGTTTCCCCATGCTGCCAACCGGTCCACTTCGGGCCCACCCGGATAAGGCAGCCCCAACATTTTGGCCACCTTATCGAAAGCTTCGCCAGCAGCGTCATCCATGGTGGTGCCGATCACCTGCATGTCCGTTGGAGCGCGCACTTCCAAAAGCTGAGTGTGCCCCCCAGAAACGGTCAAGGCCATCATGGGTTGGCGAGGGGTGAGTGTCGCATCGGCCATCCAATGGGCCACCACATGGGCCCTCATATGGTGCACAGGATACAAGGGGACGCCGAGCGACCACGCCAAGCTGCGCGCAAAGGCACTTCCGACCAAAAGGGACCCATGCAAGCCCGGCCCCCTGGTGTAAGCGATGCCGTCGATTTGGTCCAGCCGACAGCCCGCTTCCTTCAATGCCCCCTCGAGTACCGGCACGATGTGCGCCTGATGCGCCCGAGAAGCAAACTCGGGAACAACACCTCCGTATTTGGAGTGAATGTGCTGCACTGCAGCAAATTGACCCAGAAGCTCCCTGCCTCTGAGGACGGCGATGCTCGTGTCATCACACGAACTTTCAATGCCCAGCATGATCCGGTTGGGCATGGAGACGAAGCCGTCATTTTGTGCGTTTTGTTCTTGCCCGGAAGACATCATGGCATCATTTCTGTATGGGCGAAGTTCGCATAGAGAAATGAAGGTCCCATCAACACCGCCCCAAAGTTCAGAGCGGCGTCCGCAAAAAGCGCTGCGCAGAGGACTTTTTTGGCTCCTCGCGGCGAGCGTGTCCGTAGTGTTGGTCCTGGTTTTGGTGCTGTTTACTCCACCGGGACAGAGGTGGGCTGTTCACCGCGCTATAGAGGTGGCGGCCTCCATGCTGGAGTCCGACAGCGGCAAGGTGGAAGTGGAATTGGAGTCCGTCGACCTGGCTTGGTCCCCCTTGGGGCTGTCCTTAAATGGCTTGGCCCTTCACAGCAAGGATTCTGTTGGCTCCCGCATTCCGTTGGCCTCGCTTTCAGAGCTTGTCTTGCTCCCCGCCGACCGCTCGGGAATGTCTTGGTTGACTGTCTCGGCCCAAGGGTTGGACGTCAGTGTTGCAGGCAGCCAATGGCTCACCCGAGGCACAGCCGCTTCGGATGAATCCACTCGCTCATCAAAAGTCCCATTCAAGGTTGAGCATTTGGACCTCAACAACGTGCGCATTGCGCTGCCAAAAGCACTGGCGCCTTCGCGCTGGAACCATGTGGTCCTTTTAGAAAATGCCGCGGTGCGCGGGTTGGAATGGAACGGAGAATGGCCCCATTGGACCAGCACTGAGGGGGCCATTCAACTCCTCAGCCGTGAAGGCAAGACAGGCATTCAAGACACGGCCCACATCGATTGGGATGCCGCAGAGGCCCCGCTCCATGTTCGGCTTTCGACCGACCCCCAATTCTGGCTGGCCTCCTCCTCCGTTTCCCCTGCCGTGATCGCCGCCTGTCCAGGCGCATGGGCGGCCACCTTGACCCCGCAGGACTCTTCGATAGAGCTGTCGGGGGCAGCCGAATGGGGAACGGTGCAGTTGCGTGGCGGACTCGACAGCCAAAGCCTGCGTCTGGAGATGGTAAACCTGGCCTATGCCCGCCTCCCGATCGCATTGCCCGACGCCGTCCCCTCTTCAGGAGAACTGGAATTCAGAGGGCCGGTCTCCTTGCCATTCGAGAACGGGGCCATGGAATCGCTGGATTGGAAAAATGCGCTGGGCATGGCATCATTGACCTACCGCGATACTCCTGCACAAGGGGCCTCTAGTGAAGCCTCCTTGGAATGGGATTTGAAGACGGGAGACATTGCCAGTTCTGGGGCTTTGAATGCTCCGCAAACGGGGACCGACGTCCCCACCGAATTGGCATGGTCTACCCGGGGTCGGTTCGTTCCGCTCGCCGCCTTCGACTTGAACGCGGCCAGCAACGGGGTCAACCTCGGTGGCACCTGGAATGCCCGCAACAGCGGAACGGGATCCGGCGCATTTACTGTGGACGGAACATTGGACCTGTCGGCAGTCACAGATGGCCAGAACGGCATGGATGTGCACTGGGACTTGACCGCCCGCACAGCCCCCTTGTGCCTCACTGAAGGTCTCGAACTCTACGGTGGATGGGGCTCCTCTGGCGAAATCAAACTGAAGGACGGTGGCAGCATCGACTCCTGGTGGGGCCATGTGGATTTAAATGGAGCCCGGTTCATTCCCTTGCCCGGATTCGATGGCAGAAAACGCCAAGGTGCCCCGCTTTCTATGCAGCGTTTTCATGCGCGGGGCCGGGGAGACCAACACCGGTTTGAAGTGGATTTAGACGGCGACTTCATCGAAGGCCACATCGACGGCCCCAACGCCCTTGAGGCCTGGAAAACCCCGCTACTCGACGCCTTGGTCTCGGGTGAAATCATCGCGAAATCCACCGCCCAACGTTGGGGCTCAAAGGGGGCCACCAGCAGCGATCCAGCGCCGGACTGGACCGCCAATTTGACGGTATGGCGGGACGATTTACTCGAGCGATACAGCCACGACCAATGGTCCATAGGCGGCGGCTCTCATGTAGAAGTGCAACACCGCAGTGGGGAGGTCAGTTTCCAATTGGATTTGCACCCCCTCCACGTCGGGGACTTTAGGGCACACAACTTCGCGTTGACTGGCAGTGGTGGCAAAAGCCCGATGACATGGCAGCTCCATGCCGACAGCCTTCGCCACACCGATTGGGGCATGGCGCGCGATCTGTTTTTTTCTGCGGAAGTGGGGCTTTCCTCGGGCTCCCAATTCCATGCCGCTTGGGACGGCACCATTCCCGTAGAGGTGGCCTTTGAACACCACCTCGAGGATGACAATGTCCACGTGGTGCTCCCGTCTCAGTTGGACCTGCGATTTGCGGATGCCGAATGGCAAATGCCCGCGCTGTCGGCGCCGCGCTTGCAGTGGACAGATGCCGACTGGACTTCCTTGTTGGTGGACGACATCAGGCTGAACGGAAGTCAGGGACTGTTGTCTATCCAAAGCAAGGCCGACACGACCTCTTCGGATATTGCGGTCCAACTCGACCGGCTGCCCTTGGCCCCTTGGCTCGCCATGTTGGGGCCTCCACTGGGCATGGCGCTGCCCGAAGCTTCCGGTCTGCTAAATGCTGCGTTTGATGTCAAACTTTCCCCCCTTTCGCTGACCGGTGCAGCGCAATGGGAAGACGCCCAGCTCGAGGGCTTTGATTTTGGCGACCTCTGCCTGAACGGAACTTGGAGCGACGCCCCCCGCATTGAATTTCAACAATTTCAAGGCGAAGACGAAATCCTCCGCGCCACAATGGACGCGCCAGAATCCATTGCTGTCAGTCTGCAGGATTGGCCTTTGGAATTGCTTCAACCACTGTTTGTCGATGCAGGTGTGGCGCTGGCGGGCACCGCCAATGGAGGCTTGTCATTGGACTTGCCAGAAAACGGAGCCCCCCCTTCGGCCCGGGGCACCATGGCCATCGATGCACAAGATGTTTCCATTGACGCTACGGGCATGACCTATGGCCTAAAGGGAAGCCTCGACTTTAGCAAAGGACTGATTGGCATGGACAGGGGGACGATCACAGACCCCAACGGTCAGGTGAGCCTTCTGAATATTTCTGTGCTACACTCCGGTTTCACAGATTGGAATTACGACCTGGGACTCGAATTGCCTGAGGCCTTCCAAGTCATGGATTTGGCCCCCAACCGCAGCCAGCTCTTTTATGGAAAAGTCCGCGCTACAGGCGATGCCAACGTCTTCGGAACGGCCGAAAACCTGTCCATCCAAGTCGATGTCCGCAGTGAGGATGGAACAGCGTTTACCATGCCCCTTGACGCCATGGAAGGGCCCGGCATCCCCAGTGGTATCCGGTTCATTGGCGGCACGGATTCGGCCCTGCCCGAGGCACCCCCGCCCTCTCCCATTGACATTTCAATGGACCTGGAAATCGAAGTCACACCCGAAGCAAGGCTGTCGCTGGTTTTGGACCAACAAGCCGGTGAACGCTTGGACGGCCGGGCGCAAGGGGCGTTGTCCTTGGTGAGCAACCGCAACCAGTCGCTGTCGATGGAGGGGGGACTTGAGATCCTCGAAGGACAGTACCGCTTCAGCTTGCGTGACCTCTTTACCAAAACCATTGACGTCGCCCCCGGCGGACGGATCGACTGGGATGGCAACCCCTACGAGGCCCAACTTGACGTGCTTGCTGTTGCCGCATTGAAAGCTTCGCCGGCCCCCCTGCTGCCCAGCTTGCTCTCCACTGCGGGCAAAACAGATGTTGAAGTTGGCATGGGCATCTCCGGAGAGCTGGCGCGGCCCACCTTGGATTTTTCCATCGCTTTTCCCACCTATGCCAAAGCCGAGCCCGAACTGCTGGCCCAAGTGCAACCGGCGCTGGCCACCCCAGAGGAGACGCAGCGCCAGGCTTTTGCGCTGCTTGCCGCCGGGCAATTCATTCCATCGGACCAGGTCAACACCAATGCCTTGGGCCGCGCCACAGCTGCCGCGCAGGCCACCAGCTTGGTGTCTACCGGCGTTTCTGAATTGCTCAGCAGCCTCTCAGAGGATGTGAACATCGGCCTGCGTTATCTCCCCTCGGCTTCCGGTGCAGTGGTCGATCCAGATGCTGCTCTGACACAGGATGTCTTCGAAATGGACCTCGGACTCAACCTTTTAAACGACCGCTTGAAAATCTCAGGAACCCTTGGGGGACGCACGGAAGACGGGCTGCAGATCAAGTCCAAAGACCTCACCGGCGCGATTGACTTGCGGTATCAGTTGACTGCAGATGGCCGTTGGGAACTCATGGGCTACAGCAAGCCTGAAAGCGACCTCAACAACCGAGACACCTACCGGTATGGCCTCGGCGCCGTGTACCAGGT
Organism: uncultured Flavobacteriales bacterium; assembly: GCA_965659115.1. Taxonomy (GTDB): domain Bacteria; phylum Bacteroidota; class Bacteroidia; order Flavobacteriales_D; family Sanyastnellaceae; genus UBA8752. The sequence continues at coordinate 28,987 of CBFHUP010000020.1, forward strand.
TCGGTATGACCACCTGCGGGATTTGTTTCGCAAAAGCGAGGCGCCATAGCACGCCTGCAACTCCGGGCGCATTAATTTGCCCTCATGAAGCGCCCTGCACCTCTCCTCTGGACCGCCACTTTGGCCGCCATGTTGCTCTTGAACGCCAGCGCCGCATTGGCGCAGCCGGTCTTGACCTCATCCGACTTGCCCCAGGGTGGGCAAACCTATCTGCGGGCCACGGCTATTCCGCCCCTTCTGACGGACGGCTTCGAAGACAGCGGGGCAGGATTGACCTGGGACTTCAGCGGCTTGATTTCCTCCGGCGATCAGGAAACGGAATATTTCCCCATGAGCGAGGCCGGCTTTACCACTCAGTTCATCTTTAGCTCTGCCGACCACTTCACTGCCTTTGAATTGCCCGACCTCGGCTTGGAAACGGGCCTGCCGATTTCCGGCGCCACCACCTACCAAGAATTCGGCGGTTCGGCATACAAAACCATCGGATTGGGCATCACCACGGACTTCATCGACCTGCCCGTCATCTATGAAGACGAGGAAGAATTGCTGCCCTTGCCCTTGACTTACGGCGCCACACTTTCGGGCAGCTCTGCATTTACAGTGGAGCTCCCCGAACTGCTTTATTACAGCACGGTGCAGACTGCAGAGATTGAAGTCGATGCCTGGGGGACACTGCTGCTTCCTGGGGCCAGCTTCGAATGCCTGAGGGTCAAACGCACCTTCGATGCGCAAGACTCGGTCAATGTTCCCGCCGCCGACCTGGGCTTTAGTCTGCCGCGAGAAGGCACGGTGTATGAATGGTACGCCGCCGGCGAGGGCATGCCTGTCCTCTCCGTGCAGGTGCTGGCGGGGATCCCTGGGATTTGGCAGTTCAAGCCCGAAGCCTCTGAGCCTTCGGGGATCTCAGAGGCTGCTGCAGTGACCGTTGCGGTCGCGCCCAACCCGGCAGCGGTTGGAAGCCCTGTCGCCCTGCACCACGGAAGCCGCACACCGGTGTCAGTCAGGGTGCTCGACGCTGCTGGCAGGATGGTCTTTGAAGGCACCCTCGAAAGTCAAATGGGGGTATCCTTGCTCCCTTCCGAAGCTTGGACGCCAGGCGCCTACAGCGCTTCCGTAGAGGGACTTGTGCCCGTTCGGTTTATCCTTCGCTGACCGCTATTTCCGGGGCATCGGCAACGACTGGATCGTCCTGCAATGCTGTATCAGCTGACGCAGTGAGCGGGACAAACGTGCCCGCACGTTCTTGGAGCCACCCCTTGGCCACCCGCCTGTTGCGGAACACCTTGACGTTGGGGCGCAATCGGCTGATCATTTGGTACAACCTGTCGCGCCACACCAACAAATGTGCAGGCACCACAATGGCCCGGTGGTGCACTCCTGTCAGTGCTCCAGACTGGGCCAACCAAGTCAGCGCTGCCCGGTCCAACAACAGGTGCGCCCTTGGTACCACAATCAGTTCGGCCACTTCGCGGTTGCCCAGAAGCTCTAACCGCTGAGCGGTAACGCGTTGCATCAAAGGCAGGTCCACAATGAGGTCCTCAGCCAATTCAACCGTCAACAGTCCTTCCGAAAAATGAAAGACACCGTAGGGCGCCTGATAGGTGAATGCGTGCGACATGGTGGTAAGTTGGGGCGAATGCCGCGATGGACAATGCCCCTTCTCAGGCTGCTATCCACATCCGAATGAGGGTTCTTTTTGGGACGCCTCAGGGACAGGCGTACTCGGAAATATCGCCCTCCGTTTCTGGAGGCAAACAAAATTGGAGCGCGGCGGTGTGCTCGCCCTCGACCAATTCTTGCACCGATGGCTTCGAAATGCCCAATCCATCTACCGACTGCTGCGTGCGGCTGGCCAACAAGCCCAAGCCTCCTGCAATGTTCGTGTACACTGGGCGCTCTTGAATGATGCCCGTGACAGGCGCGTTGACCGCCAAATAGGTGTCGAGCTCCTGGTTGGCAATGCTGAGCACAAAGTCAAATGCCCGAACGCGGTCAATGTTGTTGTTCCACTCTCCGAGCTCCCGCGTGATGAGTGGATCGGCCTCCAAACGGCTGGCCAAAAACTGATAGAATGCCTCGCCGTTGACAGGGAGCTTGATCTCTTCTCCCCCTTCAGCATCGTCTGCCGTTTCCTCGCCCAAATCCCAGCGGACCACACGGTCTGTTTCCGACACCAAATTGGTGTGTGCCGCATCCGCCCAAATGCGCTCTGTAAAGTGCACGGCGATGGAGGCCTCATAACGCTTGGCTCCCGGTGTTGAGGACCACTTGAAATTGACATTGGGATAGGTCACCTGTCCGGCTGCACCACTGGCGAAATTCAGGTTGAAGCCAGGAATGCCCGCTGGAGGATTGCTGATGTTTCCGGGTGAGGAACCAATGAGGGTCGTAACAGCGGTGAGTGGCAACCTCTGGTCTGCAAAGGTCACGGTCATCCGGTAGGTGTAGAGTTCGTCAGAACCGCCCAAGTAGACATCCAGCCCGTCGGGGGTTTGAAAGTGGTAAGCGCGGTACTCTGGTCCGTAGAAGATCCCGTTGTCGTCCTTGTCCTGGAGCAGCGTGTCTTGCGCTACAAAAGTCAAGATGGGGGTCTCAAAGGCGATGTCGTCCGGGTGGAACTGTTCGACGGTGACATTGATTTCTCCGGCGGCATATTCACTGCTGTCCGCAATCAATGCGATGTCCAAATTGTTGCCCTCGCCCAGCCAAGTGCGGTTGACCCTCACCCACTGTTCAGTGGCTGCAGGATCGAGGAGACAAAATGCCAAGCTCCGCTCCTCGTATGGAGCATTGAGCTCGACGTCGGTGGTGCATCCTGTGCTGACCACGGTCAAGCACAAAGCCAGCCAAGCCCCTAACCGTCCCAATGAAATCCGAATCATGTTGCGAAGTTAGGCTTCCAAAGCCAGCAGAAAGGCCATCGTGTCGACCCCGTCGGCATAATCTGAAAGCCCCGGGTTCTGTGCCTTTCCAAAGGCCAGTCCTCCCCTACCAACCCGGCATTGGATCTGGCCTACCCCCTCCTTGAGCCGCGCTTCGACGTCTGAAAGCGCGTCATAACGCTGGTAGTGCAATGCCCCCACTGGCGAGACCCAACCGGCATCCTCCTTGAGCAAGACAAATCCATTTTCGAGCAAGTCCACAGCTTCCATGAGCCACAGCGCCTTGTGGTAGGTGTAGTTGTTGTAATACCGATTGTGATGGGCCAAGTGATCCCAATCAACAAAGGCCGCAAACAGGCGGTCGAGGTCGAAATCGCTCGGCACAAAGACCTGCGTAACGTTCCGACATCCCAAGCCGAAATATTGAAAGATATCGCCGGCCAGTGCGCACATGTCCTCATGCGTTTCGCTGCCGTCCAACACTGCTACAGAAGTGCGCTGCCCCCGAATGATGTGGGGTACTTTTCCAAAGTAGTGCTGGAAATACCGGCCGCTGTTGCGACTCCCCGTGGCGATGACCGCCTCGTAATCCGACAAGGCCGACTCCGCGATGCTCACCTGTTCCTTCAAACCAGGGGCGCAATCGGACCAGCAGGACAACAACGCGGCGATCAATCCGGCATCGTCTCGGCTGGGCTTGATTTGAATCCGGTGTCCCGACACCACTCCGCAGATCAAATCATGCAGGCCCACAAATGGGATGTTGCCTGCCATGACGATGCCCACGGTCAATGGAGCTCCATTTTTTTTGGCCGGCATGGACTCCAACCACGCATCAATGGCGTCGGGTTGCAGGGCCTTGACCCACGCTTGAATTGCAAACCGCACCTGTTCGGGGGTGAACCAACCGTTTAAATTCACCGCGCTATCCACGGCAGCAGCCAACGGCAACCAGGATTTTTGGGGTTGTCCTTCGGCGACGGATTGCAGGCCATCCGCCAGATTGAGCAACAATTTGCGGGCGCGATCCACGTCCAATTTCTGGGTCTCGGTCAACATGAATGACATTTCTTGTGGGATTTGCAAAGATGGAGCCAACATCCGGAGGGGGTAACCGGTTATTTTTGCATCGGCAATATCGCCGGCAAGAAAGAAGAGTACCATGGCCATTATGATTACAGACGCCTGCATCAACTGCGGGGCTTGCGAACCAGAATGTCCCAACAACGCCATCTACGAAGGAGGCGCGGAGTGGACTTTTGCGGATGGAACCGGCCTCAAGGGATCGGGAACCCACCCTTCTGCAGGTGCCATCGATGCCGACGCCACCCAAGAACCGGGCAGCATGGACGTCTATTACATCACGACGGACAAGTGCACCGAATGCGTGGGATTCCACGACGAGCCTCAGTGCGCGGCCGTCTGCCCCGTGGACTGCTGTGTGGACGACCCCGACCACAGGGAATCCGAGGACCAGCTGCTCGCCAAAAAGGCGTTCATGCACCTCTGAACGATTACACCCTTAAAATCAGGGACGAGACCCTTCGCGCGCCGCGCCGGCTTGAATGCCGCGTTGGGTGAGGATGCGAAGCCACCGCCCCCATTCACCAGAGTCACGGCCAAGCGGGTGTGCAATGTGTTGGGGTTTTGGGCGTTTTATTGAAGGTTTGCTGTCCTACCTTCCGCTTATCATGGCGCCAAAACCTGGCCATTGCCCCTCACAATGAAGCACAGTTTTACATCACAAAATGCGCCCTTCGCGGCGCGCAAACGGTGGGCCCTCAGTCATGTGCTGGGTGCGGCTTCATCGGTGGTGTGTATGAAGCTCGCTCTCCTTGGACTTTGGGTCGCTGGCCCTTTTGAATCTGTGGCGCAGGGGATTGACCTCTCTCCACTGCAAGCCCTCCACGCGGGGCTCAGGGAATGCGAAGGCGCGGCTTGTACATCCATCAGCGACAGCTTGGGATCCGCATTGATCGACATCTTAGATGCTGCCGACCTTGGATCAGAAATTGTGCCTCCCGGTTTCATGGCCGCGGTTCAATCCAGCGATGGGCGCCTCCAAGTGGTGACTTGGAATTGGGCACAGCCCGACCGGACTTCCTCCTATGGTGGCGTGGTGGCATTTCAACGATCCGAAGGGGCCCCGCGGACTTACACGCTGTTGTACGACGCCAGCAGTGCCGATGCGCCGAACACCCAAAAAAACGTTCTCCCCCAGGACTGGAATGGTGCTCTGTACTATGACATGGTGCCCGACCCCGTTGACAAGGACACTTGGATGCTGCTCGGCTGGGACGATGGCGATGCCTTGGTCACGAGAAAGGTCATCGAGCCCATTCAGCTGCGTGGCAGGGGGGTGCGGTTTGGCGCTCCGACCCTAAATGGCACCATGGGCATGGCGCGCAGATGGGTATTGGAATATGCCGATGCAGTGCAGGTTTCTCTTCGCTATCAGCCCGAAACAAAAGGCAAGGATGGACATCCCCAGCGCATCGTGTTTGATCACCTTGGGCCCAGTGAGCCGCATTTGACGGGCATCACCGCCTACTACGGTCCAGACATGACCTTTGATGCGTTCGTGCCGGGAAAGAAAGCAAACTCGCCTTGGGAATTGTCGCCCAACACCACCCCTATTCAGGTCCTTCCTTCTGACCGCCCATTCGCAGATCCACGACCGCGAAACCGGCGCAGAAACGCGCCCTAAGGCCATTGGTCTTGCGTAACTTCCAACCATGGAACTCATCCGCACATCATGGGCCATTCTCGGCCTCCTGTGTTTCGCACCTGCTCTGGTTCAGGCCCAAGAAACCGCTTCTGACATGCTCGACAAGGTCTACGGTCCGATGCCGGAAAAGCCCGACGGATACAGTTTTACCAAGGTCATCCACTACGACATTGTCCAGCGTGTTTCCGGTGGAGAAGGCCAACCATTGCGCAAAATTGAAGGGACCATGGACCTCTACTACACTCCGGGGGACAGTTCCTATGGACGGGTGATTCAGACCGACGGTGCCACCATGTGTCACATCGGCGACCTCAAATTGGGTGTGCGGTATACCCTGACCACCATCGGCGAGGCCAAAATTGGGACTGAAGCCGCGCTCAGTGCTACCATGTCCGACACCTTGCAGATGTCGCGTGTATCTGGCGACCGTGAAATCGATGGCCGCATGAGTGCGCATTACTGGCACGAAGAAGGCACCACCATCAACGAGCTTTGGGCCGACAGTCAAGCTTCCGAGGAAGAGGTGTCCATTGGAAGGCTGTGGCCCCGTTTTGAAACCGGTTTTACTGGACTGGCCATCGGAACCTATGTCGGATTGGCCACGCGCTGGGTGTCGATCGATACCGAATTCAGCCGAGAGCCACGGACCGTTTTGGTGTTCAAAGGATCGGAAACCTTGGAGAAGCCCGAAGAGGTGTCGCTCTCAGGTTTTGTATTCCCTGTCACCGAGGCCGACATGATGCGTCAGCGGCTCGAGGCCGAGAGGGATTGATCAGCGCTGTCCGAAGCGTACCTCTGTAGCCCCGTGGCCATACTTTCTGGGATCGCCCTCCCTGCTGCTGCAATGCGGCCAATAAGCGGTCAAAGCTTCCCTGATTTCTTGGCGCAACCGCCCCTGACCCACCCCGTGGATGAAAATCACGCGGGGGATGCGCTTCTCCTCTGCCCTGCGCATCATGCGGTCGAAATGCTCCATTTGCAGGCTCAGCATCTCGTGGGGTGACGCGCTGTCCCGGGCCCCGGTCAAGGCGTGAAAATGCAGGTCCACCTCCAAGTGCTCGTCCCGTTTGCGCATGTTCGTGGCATCGGGATTCCGGTACTTGACGTCGAAGTCTTTCTGAGACGCTTTGATCAGGTGCTCGTCCACGTTGCGCTCGAGTAATTCTCCTTTGGTGATGTCTTTGGAGGCATACGCCTTGGCCTCTTCGGCCAGATTGGGCATGGGCAGGCAATCCTTGGCCGGAAAACGCATGGGGAACCCGTCGTCGTCTTCGATCAGAAGGGTTTTCCCACTGTCCTCCAACGCGAGGATTTTCCCCTCACCGCTCTGGTGCAGAAAACGCACCTTATCTCCCACGGAAAATGCCGTTGCCATGCTCACAAATTAAACCCAAGTGCCGACAAAATTGCCTTGACCGAGTAGCTTTACTTTGACTCCCGTTCAAGCCCCTCTTTATGCTTCGGCTCCTTCTTTTTCCTTTCTTCTTTGTGGCCTTGCTTGCCTCACCAGCCTGTGCTCAGGAGACGGCCGACAGCACGGATTTCCCTCCCGGCTTTCGTCCCTTTGTGCATTTGATTGGCGAGGCAGAAGTGGTGGCTGCCGAGGATGGACCCCATTGGCGCGCGGTCGACATCAAGGATTACGACGAATCCAAAGACAAGTACCTGGAACTCGAAGCTTTGGTGCTCAAAGTCTGGCCTCAGGTCATGATCATCACCACCATGCTCGATACCATGCGGCCCGCCTTCTCGGAAGGCATTGGCGCAGTGCCGGACAGCGCGCTGCAGGCCCAGCGCGACTCCATCGCAGTCGGAAAAGCGGAGCGGAAAGCCGAGAAAAAGGCAGAAAAGAAAGCCAAAAAGCAAGCGCGAAAGCTGGGTGTCCCCGCGGAGGATGAAAATTCGGCTGTGGCCGGTGCCGTCAACAAAGGGCAAGACGATCAGGACACGTCAGAACCCAGCCTTTCCATCGAGCGAGGGAACGCTGAATCCGAATCCTCAATCGACACCATTTCGGTCTCCAACGATCCCTGTGTCATCGCACTTCAAGAACAGCAGGGCTATTCTGTATTGGACAGCTTGGATGCCGACGGCATGCAGCTCATGGTATCCGACACGACTGTGCAAGAAGACCTTGGATTCAAAGAGGGCTTTTTGATGGTGCACCTGCTCGACCGGCAAAACCCGGGCATGTTGGCGTTTGCCGATGACTATGCCAAAGCAGTCAAACTGCCCTTTTGGAGCACCATCAAAATGTTTTCTCG
>CBFHUP010000021.1:0-34982 GCA_965659115.1 uncultured Flavobacteriales bacterium
TCATATTGGACCGCGCTTCCCTTTGGAAATCCTTCTCGCTGGATCACGCCGTGTTGAACCAATGCAAAAAAGCACTTGGCCGTGGCGTCTACATCATACGCCGCATCGTGCGCATCGCCGAAGCCTGTTCCAAAGAGCTTTTGGTGCAGTTCCGTGAGCGTGGGCCACTTGAACTTGCCGCCCCTGCCTCCAGGAATGGCGCAAAACTCCGTGGCTTCGTCTTTTGAGTCGATGGTGTCCTTTTGGGTGACCCGCTCTGCGCTTGCCCCTTGGCGAATCCACTCCGCCCCCATGATGTTGACGTCGAAACCAATGTTGTGGCCCATGACGTATTCCGCTTGGTCCAAATCGCGACCGAACTCCTCCAGCACCTCGTGGAGCTCCACCCCCTCTGCTTCGGCCCGCTCAGTGGTGATGCCGTGCACCTTGGCCGCGTTAAATGGAATGGTAAACCCGTCTGGGCGCACAATCCTGTTGCCTCGAGAAACCAACTTGCCATCAGGCGTGTGGAGCTGCCAAGCGAGCTGAACCAACCGCGGCCAGTTCTCTCCGTCGGTCAGCGGCGCATTCCAATCGCGCGGAAGACCGGTGGTCTCGGTATCATAGACGAGGATCATAAGGGCAATTTCGGCCATAGCGGTGTCCCCACCGCGCATTGTGGACACCCGGTGGATTGAACATCAGCGGTCGCTGTTTGCTTTATTCATTATACCTGCTACACATGACGACTTCCAACCCCCTTACCAGTGGTGCTTTCGATCACGCCGCCCACAACGACACCATAGGCGACAATCACGTTGGTACTTCTGTTGACACGCCATTGCGGGCCGATGCCTTTGCCTTGTCAGACGAAGAAAAGATGGCGCGCATCGCTCCTTTGTTTAGGGAAATCATGGAGACGTTGGGACTCGACTTGACCGACGACAGCCTTGCCGGCACTCCGAAGCGGGTGGCCAAAATGTATGTTCAGGAGATTTTTAAGGGATTGAACCCCGAGAACCATCCTGTGTGCCGCACATTCAACAACACGTACGAATACGGCGAGATGTTGGTCGAAAAGGACATCAACCTCAACTCCACATGTGAGCACCATTTCTTGCCCATTGCAGGCAGGGCCCATGTGGCCTACAAGTCCTCTGGACAGGTGATTGGGCTGAGTAAAATCAACCGGTTGGTGGACCATTACGCCAAAAGGCCCCAAGTGCAGGAAAGGCTCACCCGGCAGATTGCAGAAGCTTTGAAGGCCATTTTGGACACCGAAGATGTCGCAGTCATCATCGAGGCCAAGCACATGTGCGTGTCCAGCCGTGGCATCGAAGACGAGCAGAGTTCGACCGTGACGGCAGACTACCACGGTGTCTTTAAGGAAAACGAGGCACGGCGGGAATTTTTGGACCACATTCGCGGTTGATTGGGTTTCCGAATGAAAAGGTTGTTGGACCGCTGGTCACTGCCTATCTTCGCGCCCCATTTTCATCAGTATCAACAACGGGGTTTCGGACCCTTCTAAAACGTTTTTCAAATGGCAACACGCCTCCGCCTCCAACGTCACGGTAAGAAAGGCAAGCCCTTCTTCCACATTGTAGCTGCCGACGCCCGCGCGAAACGCGACGGTCGTTTTATCGAGAAAGTCGGTACATACAACCCCAACACCAACCCTGCTACGATCGACATCGTGCACGACCGTGCCCTCTATTGGCTGCAGGTCGGAGCTGAGATGAGCCACACTGCGCGTGCCATTATGAAGTACAAGGGAGTGGTGTATCACAACCACCTTTTGAACGGAGTGAAGAAGGGCGCCCTCACCGAGGAGCAAGCCCAAGCCAAGTTCGAGGAGTGGCTGCGTGAGAAGGAAGGAAAAGTGGCCATGGCGTCCAACAAGCTGACTGCTGCTGCAGATGAAGCCCGTGCCAAGGCTCTCGCCAAGGAAAAGGAAGTCAACGAAGCGCGTTCAAAGGAGCTCGCTGGAAAGCAGGCTGAGCTTGCTGCCGAAGCTGCTGCCGCGCAGGCTGCTGCTGAAGCCGCCGCAGCACCTGCTGTTGAAGAAGCACCTGCTGCTGAGGAAGCACCTGCTGCTGAGGAAGCACCTGCTGCTGAGGAAGCGCCTGCTGCTGAAGAAGCACCCGCTGCTGAGGAAGCACCCGCTGCTGAGGAAGCACCCGCTGCTGAGGAAGCACCCGCTGCTGAGGAAGCACCCGCTGCTGAGGAAGAGAAGCCAGCCGAAGAGGGTGGTGAGGAGAAGGAAGGCTGATTTCAACATCAAAAAAACAACATTGGAAGCCACCTTCGGGTGGCTTCTTCATTTCCAGACAATCGCGAACTTCACGCCATGGCAGTTACAGATGAGATGTTTGAGTTGGGGCGCACTTTGAAGCCCCATGGCCTCAAAGGGGAAGTCGCCATCAAATTGGACGTGGACGTCCCCAAGCATTATGCCGCCTTGGACATGGTGTGGGTAGAAAGACAGGGTACGCTTGTTCCTTACACCATTCAATCCATCGCCATCCGTCCCAAAACAACTGTGGTGCAGTTTGATGGCGTGGACGATGTAGACGCAGCCACTGCCCTGTCGGGTCACAGACTGTTGCTTCCTGTGGCTGCCTTGCCACCTCTGTCGGGCCTGAAGTTCTATTACCACGAGGTGGTGGGATTCGCTGTGGAAGACCGCCGTTATGGCTCCTTGGGCGAGATCACTACGGTGATGGACCTCCCTGGCAATCCCCTGTTCAAAACGGACCTCAATGGAAGCGAAGGGTTCTTTCCCATCAAAGACGAGACTTTGGTCTCAGTGAACCGCGAAACGAAAACCATCGTGGTCAACATGCCCGAGGGTTTGCCTGAACTGTATTTCGACAAGACTGCGCTGTAAGCTGATTCCCCTTGAATGGTGGGACAGCAAGAAGTCAGCAGGAACCCTGCGTGGGTCCTGCAGTTGAGAGGTTTGTAAAACTGTCACACCCTCTTGGTGAAGAAGTCTGTGTGGGCGTGGTGGCGACGCTGTGACCGTTGGATAGCTTGGGATCAAGCTTCGGAACGTACAGCCAAGCGCAGGATCTCCTTTTGATCCTATCGTTTGGACCTGGATGCTCCATAAAAAGACTTGACTTTGACGACCAAGACTCCCTTCCTCGCTCCAGAGCCCCAAGCACAAGACGCGGTCCAACCCTCGAACGCTTCTGTGGCTCCTGTCAATGTCTCCCCGGCTCCCGGGGCGCCCAGTGCCCTCAAAAAGGACGTCCGCTGCAAGGTGTTTGTCATCGACACTTCTGTATTGCTCCACGACCACAATGCGATCCGGAGTTTTGAGGACAATAGGATCGCCATCCCCATCACTGTTCTCGAAGAGCTGGACACTTTCAAGGTCGGCAACGACACGAAGAACTTTGAAGCCCGTGAATGCATTCGCATCATTGACCAGCTCAGCAAAGACTTCACCTTACAGGACTGGATCCCCTTGGACAATCAAGAGGCGGGCTCCTTGCGGATCATCCTGAGCACTGACAACCATCCCAGCGGACTCGATGCCGCCCTCGTCTTTGACAAAAAAACCAACGACCATAAAATCTTAAGCGCTGCGTTGCAACTGCAACATGACGAACCCGAGATGAAGGTGGTCTTGGTCTCCAAAGACATCAATCTGCGCCTCAAAGCCAAGGCCCTCAACCTTCCGGCAGAGGATTTCAAAACGGGCAAAGTCAAGGACAAGCAACACCTCTACAGCGGCAAAACCTTGATTGAAGAAGTCGACGCGGATGTCGTGCGCAAGATGTACGTCTCGGGCCAGACCCGGAAAATCAGCGTTCTGGGCAAGGAGCGCAAAAACAACCACTTCTACATTCTCCGCAACCAATCTGCCTCTGCCTTGGGCTTCTTTGCTGAATCCAAAAGGCTGATCGAACGCGTAGACAAAAGCTATGCCTACGGCATCAAGCCCAAGAATGCTGAACAGGCGTTTGCACTTCACGCCATCTTGAACCCAGATATTCAGTTGGTCACGGTGAGCGGGGTTGCGGGTACCGGAAAAACGCTGCTCGCATTGGCTGGGGCCCTTGAACAGAAAAACAAATACGACCAGATCATATTGGCCAGGCCGATTGTGCCGCTCAGCAACAAGGACTTGGGGTACTTGCCGGGAGATGCGGAAGACAAGGTCAACCCCTACATGCAGCCCCTGTGGGATAATTTGAATTTCATCAAGGGTCAATTCGGTCAGAACGAAAGGAAATTCAGAGCCATTGAAGAAATGCGGGAGGAGGGCAAAATCACGATTTGTCCATTGGCGTACATCCGGGGGCGCAGCCTGTCCAATGTGATTTTCATCGTGGATGAGGCTCAAAACCTGACGCCGCACGAGGTCAAGACCATCATTACAAGGGCAGGTGAAAACTCCAAGGTCATACTCACGGGCGATGTTCGGCAAATCGACACCCCCTATTTGGATGAGCAGTCCAACGGGATGAGCTATGTGATCGACAGGCTCAAAGGGCGCGAGTTGTTTGCTCATATCACGCTCGACAAGGGCGAGCGTAGCCCATTGGCCAACCTCGCCAACGAGTACCTCTAAAGTTCGTTTCAGAGCATTTGCTGAGGTCTCCGCAAGAATGCGGGCCATTTTTGGGGCGCGGACAAATGGAGGTGGGACACTGGCGAAGCGGAGGTTGAACCTGTGTTTTCTGTGGGTTGATTCGGGATGACAATCATCCAACAATCCCATGCAACACCCTTCCTTCTTCCTTCTACTTGTATGCCTCATGACCTGCCCGTTGGCCGTTCTTTCTCAAAGCACCTCTTCTGTGGGATGCCCTACGGAATTGGATGGCGACGGTGTGGTCGGCATGTCTGACCTGCTGATTGTGCTGGCCGATTTCGGCACGGCATGCGAAGCAGACCCGCCTTTTTCAGGCCCCTTACCTGTGCTTCACTTTACTGAACTGCACTACAACCCTGCTTCTGTCCAAGGCAGCGACAATGCGTATGAATTCTTGGAGCTCTACAACCCCGACACTGTGGCCGTAGACCTCGAGGGTTGGTCGCTTTCTGAAGGGCTCTCCTTCACCTTTCCTCCTGGGGCTGAAATCGCCGCAGGCGGTTTTGTGGTGGTGACCTCTTCGGCGGTCACCTATTCTGGGTTGGGATATGCTGTCTATGATTGGGGCACAGGTGGGCTGCACAATTCAGGCGAATTGCTCGCCATTCGCGCCCCAAACGGACAGGTGGTCGAGTCTGTGACCTATTCGGACGCGGGCGATTGGGATGGTGCTCCGGATGGGCTTGGCCCTTCTTTGGAGCGCTTGTTCCTCACAGGTGACCCCAGCTCACCGAACCAGTGGTCTGCGTCCATCAACGTTGGCGGCACCCCCGGTGCACCCAACAGTTTGTGGTTGGACTGAAGTCCAAAACTCAAGTGAGGTGAACCGCTTCACCGTCGATCACGACCTGGAGCGGTTCACCGCCTTGAAGTTGCACGTGGGTGCCTCCTTGCCCCACTTTGACCTGAAGCTGTCGGCCTCTGAACTGAACCTGAAAGGCATAATGATCCCAGGCCTTGGGCAGCATGGCGTTGAAGTGCGGCACGCCATCGCGCACCCGGAAGCCGCCAAAACCTTCAATGACGCTCATCCAAGTACCCGCCATACTGGTAATGTGCAATCCCTGGTAAGCCTCGTTGTTGTAGTCGTCGAGATCGAGCCTTGCCGTGCGCAAGTACATTTCTACCGCCTTTTCTTCGAGACCAAGTTTGGCCGCCAGTATGGCATGCACACAAGGACTCAAGCTGCTCTCATGAACGGTTCTGGGCTCGTAGAATTCAAAATTCTCACGGTGGGTGGCTTCGTAGAATTCAAAATTCTCACGGTGGGTGGCTTCGTCAAAGTCGTCCTCGAAAAAATAGAAGCCTTGCAGGGTGTCGGCCTGCTTGATGAACACCGACCTCAAAATGCGGTCCCAACTCCAGTGCTGGTTGATGGGCCGTTCTGATTCGGGCAGGTCAGATGCCATTTGCTGGGCCTTGTCCATAAAGCCATCTTGCTGCAACAGCACCTGCGTTCCTGTGAGCCGAGGTTGGTACATGCCCGCTGCAACCGATGCCCAATGCGGCCGCTCACTTTCTTCATCAAAGTCCCATTGTTCTGACGCTGCAGCCAACGCTGCAGGCGCGTGGGCCTTCATCCAACCCAATGCAGTACAAGCCCGCTTCAAGCACCACGCTGCGAGGTAGTTCGTGTACCAATTGTTGTTGACGTTGTTCTCGTATTCGTTGGGGCCCGTTACCCCCAGCATCACCCACGCTTGTTTGTCCTCTGACCAATTCACCCGTTGGGCCCAAAAACGGGCCACGCCGAGGATGACCTCCCAGCCTCCTTCCGCCATATAGGCCGCGTCTCCCGTGTAGCGGATGTAATTGTGAATGGCATACACCATGGCGCCATTGCGGTGGATCTCCTCAAAGGTGATTTCCCACTCATTGTGGCATTCCTCGCCGTTCATGGTCACCATGGGGTACAAGGCTGCACCTCCATCAAAACCCAGTTTGGCGGCGTTTTCAATGGCGCGGTCCAGATGATTGCGCCGGTAAACGAGCAATTGTCGCGCCACTTCTGGCGGGTGGGTGCCGAGATAAAATGGCAGACAATAGGCTTCTGTATCCCAATAGCTTGCGCCGCCATATTTCTCCCCGGTAAACCCTTTGGGTCCGATGTTCAGACGGGGATCATCGCCGGTAAATGTCTGGTTGAGGTGAAAGATGTTGAACCTGATGGCTTGCTGCGCCGCATCGTCGCCGGCAATGGTCACATCTGAGCGCTCCCAAATGCGCTCCCAAGCCATCATGTGGTCCTGAAGTGCGGCACTCCACCCCATGGCCACGGCCTCATCGACTTTGTCTGCAGTAAGGCTCTGCAAGGAGTCGATGGGATGGTCCATGCCCCGAAGCAGGCCGATGGTTTTGTCGGTCACACAGCGCGAGCCGGCCTCCACTTCGAACATGTATTGAACGGCGTGCCCGCATTGAAGCGGAATTGCTCGGCCTTCCACCGATTGTGCATCCAACCATGCCGAAGTGCGCATGGCGTGTCCCACCGCAAATTCTGTCTTTCGTGTCGACACGGTTAAATGTCCCCCATGGGCGTCGCCCCCGAAATCGTTGATCTCCCAAAAACGCTCATCCCAATTGGTGTCTTCGTTGCTGACGTCACCATCGAGCACAGGCTCAATGACCAACTTTCCACTTCCGTCCAATACGTCCACAGCATAGCGCAGATATGCCGTTTCGACATCGGCCATGCTACAAAAACGCTGTGCTTTGACCGACAAACGCATGCCACCGAGGGACACTTCAAATGACCGGGTCAGCAATCCCCTCAACATGTCGAGTTCCCGCCGGAAATAATCGGGAGCATGGATGGCCAGGTCGAGCTCTTCTCCATTGGCACGGAGGCGAATCGTGGTCCAATCTGGAGCATTGAGCACTTTTGCGAAATACTCAGGGTAGCCATTCTTCCACCAGCCCACCTTGGTTTTGTCTGGGTAGTAAACCCCGCCGACATAGCTTCCGCGCAGCGAGTCGCCGGAATAGGCTTCTTCGTGGTTCGCCCTCTGTCCAAAACGGCCATTGCCAATGCTAAAAATGGACTCGGAGCTGCGTTGACGTTCCGGGTGAAAACCGGACTCCACAATTTTCCAAGGGTCTACATCAAGGTACCGCCGCATGGTTCAGAAAGGTTGAGGGTTCAAGAAAGGTGCTGTTCCAATTTGGACAGACTGAACCCTTCGAAGCCAGGGATGACACATTCAGCGTGGGGCAGATTCTGGGGAAGGCCCACCCCTACCGCTCGAAAATTGCCATTGAGTGCAGCCTGAATGCCGGACACGGCATCCTCAAACACCACACATTCCTCAGGTGCGAAACCAAAGTACTGTGCACCCTTGAGAAACACTTCCGGGTCTGGCTTCGAAAACGTGATGCTGTTGCCATCGACCACCACCTCAAACCGGTCAGCAATGCCACATAGGTCCAAAATCAACGGTGCGTTGCGGCTGCTGGATCCCAAGCCCACTTTGATTCCAGCTGCAATGAGCTCATCGATAAATTCGACCACACCAGGGAACAGCTCCCGGGCCGTCATGGCCTCTACCAACTCCAGATACTGGCTGTTTTTGCGATCCATGAGCCGGACCTTGGTGTCGTTGTCCAACACCAGACCGCCTTTTTCTAAGATGTACTCAAGTGACCCTACGCGGCTCACACCTTTGAGCTGCTCGTTGTCCTCCTGCGTGTAGGGAATGCCCAGCTCATCGGCCAGGCGCTTCCACCCCGTGAAGTGGTATTTCGCCGTATCGACGATGACGCCGTCGAGGTCGAAAAGGCAAGCTTTGGGGGTAAATGCCATTTGAAGGATGATCAGGATTCCACGTGAGGCAAGATGTGCTTTAAGTGATAAGCCGCCAAACCATCGATGGGCTTCTTGATGATTTGTCCCACTTCAATGCCATCCTTGGCACATTCAGCCCGCAGCTCCTCTTGGAAGTGATAGGCCACACTGCCAATGAAATGGACCGGCTCTGTGGACCAGCCATCAAAACACTTGACGTGTACGTCCAAGAATGCCCTGAAACCTTCAGAAAGCCAAGCCTTGAACAAGGGTTCGTCCTTGTGCTTGCCGATGAAAGTCATGAAGCTGGCCAAGAACACATTTGGATCGTCCTTGATGTAGACATGGTCTACGATGTCGTCCTTGGACAGTCCGTAAATGGCATCAAAATCCGCTTCAATCGCTGCGGGCAAATGGTGGTACAGTTTGGCCGCCAGCAATTTCTTGCCATGCCAACTGCCGCTGGCTTCATCTCCCAAGATGTAGGCCAACGCAGGAACCTCCTCGCTCACCGCATTGCCATCGAAATGACAACTGTTTGAGCCTGTTCCAATGATGCAAGTGATGCCGGACCTGCCATCATATGTACTGTAAGCAGCCCCCACCAGGTCATGGTCGACGGTGATTTTGGCTCCATCAAATACCCGCTGCAAGCCCTCTTCAATGATGGAACACAAAGGACCGGAACTGCTTCCAGCTCCGTAGAAGAACACATGCGTGACTTCTCCTTTTATGGTGTCCACATCTGTGTGCGCTGCCATCACCTCTTCCACCTTGTCAGCACTGTGGAAGTATGGATTGAACCCCATAGTATGGAATTCCATCAACTCCTTGCCTGAGGCGTCGAGGAGCTGCCAATCACATTTTGTGGAACCGCTGTCCGCTATGAGCACACGCATGACTTAGCCGATGCGCTGTACGAGGTCAGCCACACGGCTGGAGTACCCCATTTCATTGTCATACCAGCCAAAGACCTTGACCATGTTGCCCTGCGCCGAAGTCATACCAGAGTCCAAGATGTTGCTGTGTGGGTTGCCCACGATATCAGCACTTACGATGGGGTCTTCGGTATATTCAAGGATGCCCTTCATCGGGCCCTCTGCCGCTGCTTTCATGGCGGCATTGACTTCTTCGGCGGTCACATCACGGCCCAATTCTGCGACCAAGTCGGTCAAAGAGCCTGTGGGTGTTGGCACACGTACAGCCACACCGTCAAGCTTGCCTTTGAGCTCTGGAAGCACCAAGCCTACTGCTACCGCAGCACCGGTCGTGGTGGGGATCATGCTCATTGCTGCTGCGCGGGCGCGGCGCAAGTCAGAGTGTGGTGCGTCCTGAATGCACTGGTCCGATGTGTATGCGTGCACCGTAGTGATGTAGCCCTTGACCAATCCAAAGTTGTCGTTCAAGACCTTGGCCATCGGGGCCAAACAGTTCGTCGTGCAGCTCGCATTGGACATGATGGTGTCCTCAGGAGTGAGGATGTCATCGTTCACACCGAGAACAATGGTTTTGATGTCGCCCTTCGCAGGAGCAGAAATCACCACCTTCTTAGCGCCTGCTGTCAGGTGCTTTCCGGCGCCTGCAGCGTCGCGAAAAACCCCCGTGCTTTCGACCACTACGTCGCAGCCCAACTTGGCCCAAGGC
Organism: uncultured Flavobacteriales bacterium; assembly: GCA_965659115.1. Classification (GTDB taxonomy): domain Bacteria; phylum Bacteroidota; class Bacteroidia; order Flavobacteriales_D; family Sanyastnellaceae; genus UBA8752. The sequence goes on from CBFHUP010000021.1 coordinate 10,014, forward strand.
AAAGCAGCGGGATCGCGCTCAGCACTGACGTGAATGGTGTTTCCGTTGACCACAAGGTGGCCTCCTTCCACCTTCACTTCTCCAGGGAAACGCCCATGAATGCTGTCGTACTTCAAGAGGTGAGCCAAGGTCTCGACGCTGGTCAAGTCGTTGATGGCACATACTTCAACGCCCTCTTTGGCGAGGAGCTGTCGGAAAGACAATCGGCCGATGCGGCCGAATCCGTTAATGGCAACTTTGGTCATGATCTATATGATGTTCTAAAATTCAAATACTCAGGATTTGGGCCACGCGAAGCTCTTCGTCAAGGCCCTTGCTCTTTCTGTTGATGGCCTCAGGAAAAGGAGTGTAGACCACATCGTCATTGACCATTCCAGCCATAACGGCAGAATGACCGCTGATCAATGCCTCTACCGCACCAACGCCTAAGCGGCTGGCCAATACCCGGTCGAAACAACTGGGGTCTCCTCCCCTTTGAATGTGTCCGAGGACGGTCACGCGCGTGTCGTACTTGGTATACTTGGCGTGGACCTTTGCCGCGATCTCCATGGCGCCACCGTTGGTGTCCCCTTCGGCGACGATCACGATGCTGCTCGTTTTGTTAGACTCTTCGCCGCGCTCCAGAATGTCTATTAAGTCTTCTACACTCATGCCCGCTTCTGGCGTCATCACTGCAATGGCACCTGTGGCGATGGCAGTTTTGAGGGCGATGTATCCGCTGTCGCGTCCCATCACCTCCACGAAGAACAACCGGTTGTGACTGCTGGCTGTATCTCTGATCTTGTCTACAGCTTCCACGACCGTATTCGTGGCGGTGTCGTACCCAATGGTGTAATCGGTACCCGCTAAATCGTTGTCGATGGTTCCCGGGATGCCCACCACCTTCACATCGTGCTCTTCGGCCAGTTTTTGCGCACCTGTAAATGTGCCATTTCCGCCGATCACTACGAGGGCATCCACCTTCGAATCTCGGAGAACATTTGCTGCTTTGGTTCTGCCAGAAGGTTCATGGAAATCCATGCAACGTGCACTCTTCAAAATGGTGCCTCCCCGTCCGAGAATCTTGGCCACACTTCGGGCATGCAACCGCTTCAAATCACCGGATATCAGGCCTTCATAGCCTTGAAAGATGCCTGAGACTTCGATGCCGTGAAAGACTGCACAACGCACCACGGCGCGGATGGCAGCATTCATTCCTGGGGCGTCTCCTCCACTCGTTAAGACACCAATGCGTTCAATTTTACTCATCAGATAAGGGACGGCGAAGGTAGCGCGAGATGTGGCGATTAGAAATTGGTGTACTTTTGACACCAAGTCCGCCATGAACACCACTTCCTCTTCCACGCTTGACGCTGACTCTCGGAGCCTCACTTTTGATGTGAGTGTAGACAATGTCGTCTTTGGCTTTGACGGAGAGGAGCTACAGGTTCTGCTGATTCGACAGGGTTTACCCGGCGAAGACATGGGAGAAGGGCGGTTCCACATGGCCGTTCCAGGAGACCTTGTGTTGCCCACAGAAGGACTCGATGAGGCCGCTGCCCGGATCTTGTCGAACCTCACTTCGATCAAAGACATTTACCTGAAGCAATTCCAAGCCTTCGGTGCACCCGACCGCGTTTTTGACGAAAAGGACAAAGAGTGGCTGACCAAAATCAGACGCTATCCCGACCGCCGCGTTGTGACGGTGGGTTATTACAGCTTGGTGGCCTTAGAAGACTACCGTCCCAAACCGAGCAGTTTTGCGAGCCAAGCAGAATGGTGCCCATTGGTCAGCATCCCCACTTTGGCATTTGACCACAACACCATCGTTGAGGCGGGCTTGGAAAAGTTGAGGGAAGATGTGGTGCACAGGAACATCATCTTCGAATTGCTTCCAGAGAAGTTCACATTGGGTCAATTTCAAAGGCTCCACGAGATCATTTTGGGCAAATCCTTGGACAAGAGGAATTTCCGCAAGAATGTCAAGCGGATGGCCGAAGTCGTGCCCCTCGATGAAAAGCAAGCTGGCGTCCTCCACAAACCTGCCCAGCTCTACACTTACCGCAGAAAGGATTGAGGTGTAAATTCGACACCGTGTCGAATCTTTTTTGCAATCCCACTTCGATGTCCTACCGTTTTATTGTAGCGTCCTTGCTGACTGCCATTCCTTTTGTTTTGGGAGCTCAAGTCGTGTGGACAGACCCCCCATTCCCTTCGGCGAATGACGAGGTGATCTTGTACTACGATGCCTCCGCAGGAAATGGCGAGCTCGAGGGAATCATTCCGGTATACATACACACAGGATTGATCACATCTGAAAGTTCATCTCCAACGGACTGGCAGTATGTGAACATGCCTTGGGCCAGTACCGATCCAGCTTGGGTCCTGGACTATGAAGGCTCCAATTTGTGGCGCTATGACTTTGGAGGACAGACGCTCGCTGACTTTTTTGGGCTCCCTTCCAATGTCACGGCAGAGCAGTTGGCGATGGTTTTTCGCAACGGCAGCGGAACAGCCGTAGGGCGTGATGCGGATGGTGGAGACATTTTCTTGCCGTTGAGTGACGGCAGTTTCTCTGCGGTGTTTTTGCAGCCGCAGGCCAGCAGCTCACTTGCAGTGATGGGGCAGAATGTAGCTTTGCAAGCCTCGGCCTCAGAAGCCGCGGCCTTGAGCTTTATCAGCAACGGAGACACCCTGGCTTCTGCCGAGGATGCGGTTCAACTCAGCCACGACTTTTTGGCTCCAGCACCAGGCACGCATGTCATTGAATTTCACGCCAACAGTGGGGGCAATTCTGCCTTGGCTACCACAGAAATTCTGGTCCTGCCAGACACGCCCAACATTGCAGAGGCACCCGCAGGCACGCGGGATGGACTGAACCCTTCGGCTGACGGTGGTTCCATGGTGCTTCAACTGTTTGCCCCTGGAAAGAGCCATGTGTTCTTCATCGGCGACCTCACGGATTGGGAAATTCAAGAGGACTACCTGATGAACGTGACGCCAGATGGAGACCGTTTCTGGATTGAACTCTCAGGCCTCAACCCTACCCAAGAGTACCGCTATCAATACCATGTCATGCCCAATGACGATCGGTTCCCGGATCCTTATGCAGAGAAGCAACTGGATTATTGGAATGACCCTTGGATCTCTGAAGCGACCTACCCTTTCCTGATCGATTACCCCGTGGGCTTGACCAACCAGGCGCCCGTAAGTGTCTTTCAAACAGGCGGTTCAAACTTTGAATGGACAGACGGTGAATTTGAGCGTCCCGCCCAAGAAAACTTGGTCATCTACGAACTGCTCGTCCGCGACTTCAGCGATGCGCGCACCTTTGACTTCATCATCGACACCCTCGACTACTTGGCTGGTTTGAACATCACGGCTTTGGAGTTGATGCCCGTCAATGAATTCAATGGAAACGACAGTTGGGGCTACAACCCTTCATTTTATTTTGCTGTTGACAAAGCTTACGGCCCCAAGGCCAAGCTGCAAGAATTGATCAACGCCTGTCACGAACGTGGCATTGCTGTGATCTTGGACATGGTGATGAACCACAGCGATTGGCCGAATCCGCAGATCCTCATGTGGTGGCAGAACAACGCCCCCGCGGCAGACAATCCATTCTTCAATACGGTGGCTCCTGCCAACGGCGTCGACTTTTTCTTTGATTATGACCACCAGGCGGAGGTCACACAGGACTTCACAAAAAGGGTCATGGACTTTTGGAGGGAGGAATTTCATGTGGACGGTTACCGCTGGGACCTCTCACAGGGATTCACTTGGAACGGAACCGGGGGAAGCTATGACCAAGACCGCATCGATCTATGGTCAGAGTATGGCAGCCATGTGTGGTCGCAAGACCCCGGATTCTATATGATCCTGGAGCATTGGACCGATAACAACGAAGAAAAAGCGCTGAGTGACCTCGGGTTTATGACCTGGGCCAATGTCACCCACGATTACCAGGAAGGTGCCATGGGCTATGCCTCGAACCTCGCTTGGGCCAGCTGGCAAGAACGCGGGTGGAATCATCCCAGATCGGTGAGTTACATGGAGAGCCACGATGAAGAGCGCCTCATGTACAAGAATCTCCAATTTGGCAACGGGAACGGTGACTATAGCATCACCGATTTTGAAACAGCGTTGGGAAGGATTGAGCTCGCCTCGTGTTTTAACATCCCATTGCCTGGTCCAAAAATGATCTGGCAGTTCGGGGAGTTGGGCTACGACTATTCAATCAATACCTGCAGCGATGGCGTCACAATCAGCGAAGACTGCCGGGTGGTGGCCAAGCCTGTGAGGTGGGACTATCGGGAATTGCCAGCCCGTTACCGCGTGTACCAAGTCATGTCCGCTTTGGCTGCACTCAAACGCGACCACCCTGTGTTTCAAACCAGCGATTTCAATTGGGATGTCTGGGGCTTTGGGAAGCGCTTGCAACTGAACGGGGATGACATGGACGTCGTGATCGCGGGAAACTTCCAAGTCACCCCACTGTCTATGACGCCCGGATTCCAGCACACCGGCACTTGGTATGATTACTTCACAGGAGCTTCACTCGAGGTGACCGACTTGGATGCTTCACTTGATTTTGGCCCAGGAGAATACCACCTGTGGACCGATGTGGCCTTGGATACGCCCGACAACATATTGGCCATCAATGAGGCCCAGCGTCCTGCTAACTTTCAAGTGGTGCCCAATCCAGGTACTTCTCCCCTGCTCATGCTGCGTTCTCCATTGGAGTCGGCTGGACATGTGGCGGTGTTTGACCTCACGGGCCGGCAGGTGGCGACCATCACGTGCGCGGCAGGAATGGCCACCATTGCATTGCCAGAGGCATTGCCTTCTGGGCCGTATGTCGTCCGACTTACGCAGGGTCATTCCAGTACCTCAGCCTATTGGTTGAACCGAGATTGACACAACAAAGGGCCATCATCGTGTCCCTTTCACACTGCGGGGGTAAATTTGACCAGCTCTGCCCAAGGAGCCATTATCAAAGCGATTCATGAACCGAACTATTTCAAGCCTTTTGACGCTTGCCATTGTGTTGTTGTCTTGCGGCCTTTCTGCCCAGACCATCACAGGTGTGGTCACAGACGAAGAAGGTGGCCTCATGCCCGGAGCAACCATTGTGGCCAATGGTGGAGCGCGCGGCGTTTCAACCGATATGGATGGCCGATACAGCTTGTCCTTGGGTGAAGGCGAGCATACCATTAGCTTCAGTTTTGTTGGCTATGTGAAGGTCACGCGTAAAGTGACGTTGGCCGCTGGTCAAACCCGCTCATTGAACGTCTCTCTAAAGACCGATGCCGTGCTCATGGACGACGTGGTGGTCATCGGTTATGGCGTCCAACGCAGAAAGGAGGTTACCGGTTCCATCGCACAAATTGATTCCAAAGAAATCACCGCTGTGCGCACCCCCAGTTTCGAGGCGGCTTTGCAAGGCCAAGCCGCAGGGGTGCAGGTGAGCCAAAGCTCTGGTGTCGCAGGAGCGGGAAGTTTGATCCGCGTTCGCGGTGTGGCCTCGGTCTCTGCAGCAGGCGACCCGCTGTATGTGGTCGATGGCATTCCCATTACCCAGAATTATTTCCTCAGGGGCAACAGTGGTGCGATGAACAACAATCCATTGGCGACGATCAACCCCAACGACATTGAATCGGTTGAAATCCTGAAAGATGCTGCAGCAACGGGCATTTACGGGTCGCGCGGTGCCAATGGCGTCATCCTGATTACGACCAAAAGGGGGCAAGCTGGAACCAGCTATGAGTTCAGCAGCAGCGCAGGATTCTCCAATCCCGCCTCGCTTCCCAACATGCTCAATACCGAGCAATACTTGACCCTCCGTCAGGAGGCGTGGGAGAACGACGGCGGAACAGGATACGTTTGGCTGCCCGGATTCACCTCTGCTGGAGACAGCCCTGCATCGCGCAGAGCTGCATTTGAAGAGGCCATGATGACGGACACCGATTGGGTGAATGAGACCATCGGCACCGGCGTCAAACACAACTACAGCTTTGGTGCACGCAAAGGAGGCGAGGATTACAACTTGTATGCGGGGGTGAGCTATGACGACAATGGCAGCTACCTCATTGGCAACAGCTACGAGCGTGTCAGCGGGCGTCTCAACGCGGACTTTGAACCCACTGACTGGGCCAAGATTATGGTGTCCTCGAGTGTTAGCCAAGGCATCAACAACCGCATCGACGCAGCCTGGTCAGGTGGCTTGGGTGACGCTATGTCCAACGCCCTGCCCTATTATCCGGTCTACCGTTCCGACACCCTGTTCAATGCCGATGGCACCATCAACGGGCTTCCCGGAGACTATTTTCTCTACCAAGACGAATGGGGAGGAACTAAAAATCCTGTGGCCGTGCGCGAGAGCAAGACCTGGATCACCACCGAAAACCGATCCATCAATAACGCGAGCCTCATCCTCACCCCGATGGACAACCTGTTCATCAAGGGCTCTGGTGGGTTTGACTACATGCATGTCCGCGAAGACATCTACAATCCTCCGAGCATTTTCCTGACGAGCGACCTCGGCAATGCCAACCGCTACGCCAATTATGTTCTGAATTGGAACTACAGTCTGACGGCTGACTACAAGATGGACTTGACGGAATTCAGTTCATTGGGATTGCTGGCAGGATCCGAATTTCAACGGACCGACAGCTATGGTTATGGCATCGGTTTTGGCGACGTGACCGGTCCGATTTTTGACAACGACAGCCTGCTTGAAGTGGCCAACGGACAGACCACGGTCAACAACCCTTCTCAGCACAGCTTCCTCTCTTATTTTGGGAGGGCCAATTACACATTGAAAGACCGCTATTTCTTCCAAGGAACAGCGCGTGTAGACGGTTCCAGTCGTTTTGGCCGCAACTACAGGTACGGCTTCTTCCCTTCGTTGAGTGCCGGATGGGTGGTCAGCGACGAGCCATGGTTTGAGAGCGGAACACTGAGTTTCTTGAAAGCGCGCACCAGCTGGGGCAAAACCGGCAATGCCGCCCTTCCAGACTATGCCCGTTTCGGCACATACAGTGCTCCTGACAACGGTATTCTGTACAACGGCCAGCCCATTCTGTTTCCACTCCAACCGGCCAACCCCAACCTGCGTTGGGAAACGTCGCGGACAGTGGATGCCTCCATCGAAGTGGGCCTGTGGAACGACAGGGTGACCACTGAAATCGCCTATTACAACAAGTTGTCGCAAGACGTGATCATGAACGTCTCGACCCCACCGAGCACAGGGTTCACCAACCGCTGGGACAATGTGGCGACCATCCTCAACCGGGGCGTAGAGTTGAGCGTGAAGAGCCGCAACCTCATTGGGGAGTTTCAGTGGACCACAGACCTCAATGTGGCCCGGAACTACAACGAACTCCAAAGCATTGGCAACTACACCCCTGATGCGGTGAGTGGCGGCACCAACGACAGCCGGGTGATCACGGGCAGCCCAGTCGGCAGTTTCTATCTCATGATGTTCTCCCATGTGGATTCCGAAACGGGCCTGCCGGTGTATTTGGACCGTGCTGGAAACGAAACGTTTGACTACGACAACAGCGAGCGCCAATACGTTGGTGACGGCCTCCCTGATTTTGTAGGGGGCATGACCAACACTTTCCGCTGGAAGAATTGGGACTTGCGAGCCTTGGCCACCTTTAGTTACGGCGCCAAGATTTTTGACAGCTCCTCCAAGCGCCAACTCGGTGTGGTCACCAGCTGGAACATGCGCACCGAAATCCTGGACCGCTGGCGACAACCCGGAGATGAGGCCACTTTCCCGCGCCTCACCTTGGATGAAACCACCTATGGGTTGCCCAGTGGTTTCCCGTGGTGGAACACCAGTCTTTTTGTCTTTGATGCCAGCTATTTGCGCTTGCGCAACCTCACCTTGGGCTACACCATTCCCAGTGTTGGAACGGGCCAACACGCCATCCGCAACTTGCGTGTCAATGTCAGCGTCACGAACCTGTTCACCATCACCAGCTTTCCTGGACTCGATCCCGAGGTGGTCCGCGACTTTGAAAACGCCCAAGACCGCAACATGAGCCCGAACGTGACCTACCTCACCCCTCCGCAGGAGCGGGCGTTCACCCTCGGCATCAACATGTCATTCTGATCCGCCATGCTGACGAAAATGAAATCCCTTCGCCTTCTGGCTTGTGTTGTAGGAAGCACCTTGGTTCTGACTGGATGTGACCGGATGCTCGAATTTGAACCGGGCGACGTCATCCTGGCAGAAGATGCCATCAACAATGCAGACGACCTGCAGCGGATGCTCAATTCTAATTACGATGTCCTGGCCAATGTCCTCAATGGTCGCCAACAGAGCATTGCAGAATTGCTGACCGACAACATGGCCCGCCCCTATTCGAGCCTGGACTACACTGCCGTTTGGAACCGCGAAACGAACTTTTTCACCCCGACAACTGGCGGACTGTACACCGACTTCTACTATGCCATTTATCGGGCCAATGTTGTGGTCGATAGCTTTGACCTTGTCCAAGATCTAGACGGGGCCACCCGGCTCAGGCTGGAGGCCGAGTCCCGATTTGTACGCGCCGTGTGCCACTGGTACTTGGTCAAAATGTGGGCCTACCCCTTTGGATATACTGCGGACAATGGCCACTTGGGCATACCACTGCGCACCGATGCAGTAGCCCCTCCAAGTCCGCGCGCCTCAGTTGCAGAGGTGTATGCTCAGATCATCGAGGACCTTGAATTTGCGAAGTCCAACCTGCCCAATGAAAACGGCCCCTATGCGAGCAGCATGGCAGCCAGTGGCTTTTTGGCCCACATTCACTTCTTGCGCCAAGACTGGACTGCGGCACAGGCCGAAGCCGAGCGCGTGATTGGCAGCGGACTGTTTCAGCTCGACGGTGACTTGGACCGATTTGAAGCGGGCAGCGACAGCGTGTTGGCAGGAGACAACATCAATCCAGAAACGGTATTCGGAATCACGGGCGGCTATTTTGCAGTGAACGGAGACAGCCTGCTCAATGACCGGAGTTCGGCCTTCAGGGACAATTTCCGCCAAGACAACAACCTCAATCCCCAGTTGACTTTCAGCGGCGGCATTAACGACTTGTTCCAACTCAATGCTGCAGATGACCGCGGAAACTGGATCGAGTCCAATGGTGTCGTCCACAAGGTGACCCGCTTCGACGACAAACAATTCTTTAATGTCCCGGTCATTCATCTGACGGGCCTTCACCTGCTGAGGGCCATGAGTCTCGCCATCAATGGAGGCGACCTCGGCACAGCCATTGGCGATGTGAATGCCATCCGTGACCGCGCCTTTGGTGCGGACTTGAACGACCTTTCGCCGGACTCAGATGCGGCTGCAGTGCTCGCTGCAGCGCGTGAGGAGTACCGAAAAGAAACCTTGTGCGAGGGATGGGAACTGGATCAAGTCAAATTGCGCGGTGTGATGGGAGAGCCGGAAACCGTGCGCGGTGCGCCGTGGGACTGTCCCGGTTCATTGCTCCAATTCCCCAATTCATCTACTACAGCTGCTGGATTCGTGCTCAACGACGAAGGAGGCTGCTTGTGAACAATAGAAACCGCATGGATATGAAGCCACATTCAATCATTCCGTTGTTGGCCATTGTGCTTTTGGCTGGCCTCGCGGGTTGCAAACCCGAAATTGAGGGAGAGCTCGGAGAGCCGGTAGACAAGCGCGCCGGATTCCTGGGAACTTGGGAGCTCGCCTCCTTTACCCAACAGGACCTCAACAACCCCGTGAAAGAGACGCGGGACTTGAGCAGCCTTTACATCCAAGAGGGGATCACCCCCATGCGCATGACCTTCAACGAAGACGACTCGTATTCTATCCAACAGGAGATTGGTCGCGAGTACTTCGGAGAAGGAGGAACATGGTCATTTGACGACCCCGCATTCCCCACATTTCTGATGCTGATGGGAACGTCGGACACCCTCCAGTACAACCTCGGCACCACCGTGCGCCCCTACGATGACCAGATGGCCATCGAATACCGCCGCAGCTGCGGTGAAGGCGGTGCCCTCATCGAAACCGTGATCTACGCGTTCACTTTCAACCGGATTCCACAATGAACCGCATTTCCCTGGGCTTGGCCGCATTGCTTACCAGCACCACTTCGCTTTCCTTCGGACAGGCGGCTTACGTTTTGCCTTCCCCCACAGCTGCAGATTCTGAATGCACGCTGTACATCGATTTGACCCAGTGCCAAGATCAGCGCTTGAGTGACATGCTGGACACCTACCCTGAAGAAGACGTCTATCTCTGGGCTTGGAACCCTTCTGCACCCGTCACTGGAAACGGTGACTGGGGAGACAGCGAAGACCAGCAGCTCATGACCAAGGTGAGCGAAAAGCTATACAGCATCAGTTTTATCCCCACGGAGTATTTCGGGGTGGATGGACCGACCTTTTTTACGCGTGGTATTTCGTGCTTGGCCAAATTCGACAGTGGCTACTCCTACGAGGAGGAATTTGGCGGAGAAGCCAAAACAGAAGATTTATCCGTTGGGATCGTGCCCCAGCTCTGCAATGGCAGGATGTGCATCTTCCCAGAAATCAGGCAAAGCGATGATTTTGTGACCTTCACTTACGACAACAACCAAGAAACCAACACCGATCTGCAGGACCTCGACGAAGTCTATCTGCACCTCACGGCGAGGACAGATGCGTTTACCCTGTACACCTATGGTGACGATGGTGTGGCTGCGACTCCATTTGACGCGGGAACGGTTCCTGAACTGCGCATGAGCCCCGTAGAAGGAAAACCAGGATTCTTCTCCTTCACCTTTGTGCCCGAAGACTTTTTCCTCGGCACGTTGAGCAACATTGACCAGAGTCCATATGCCGGAGAGCCTATGGAGAATGGGGTTCGCTGGTACATTACCAAGCCGGGTTACACCTACACTGGTCCTCCGCCGGCCAACAGCTTGGGACTGCTGTTGTGTGATTGAACTTCTCTTCAACATGGCTTGCGAGAGCGGGCCTAAGACACGCCCGGCCACGTCCCGGGCGTTTCTGATATTGTGACTCCATGATGCGCCAACCGCTCCTCCTCCTTTTTTTGACGGCCTTGACATTTGCTGCTTGCCACGCCCCCGACAAAACCAACCCAGCATTGGCAGAAGTCATTCCGGGTAAAGCAATGCCATTGCGGCTCGCACCCGATTCAACGTGGATTCCGCTCTCTGATTTTTGTCCAGAAAACCTGCCCGAAGAGGTGGTTTGGATACCGCAATGGGGCGTAAGACAGCCGCAAAACCTCACGGAATTCAGCGGACAACCTGGCGTCTGGATCCATGGACAACCCGAACAGGGATTTGGCGCTTTGGAATTGAGGCTGGATGGCCGGTCCGCCCACGTCCCTGTCTTTGCTTCTACACAGCACACCACAACCTATACGATGCCCACGAGTGGTCAAGATCACGGGCAGGTTTACATCATGGGAGCATTTAATGGGTGGTCCCGCAGCAGCCATCCTTTGACCCTCGACAGCAGAGGTTTGTGGCAGATAGAACTCTCTCTCTCGGAAGGGCAACACCCCTATCAGTTGGTGGTGGATGGTGTGGAAATGCCCGACCCTGAAAATCCCCACCGAGTGGACAATGGATTTGGTGGATACAACTCCATTCTGACCATTGAAGGTGGCGGCGACAAGCTCGAGCTGGCCGCGATTGGCTTCGGCGGCAATCAAGTGCATGATGTTCGCTTGTTGGGCACGCCTGGTGCTCGCGTTTGGGGCTGGTGGGAGGACCACTTGACCGCTTCGACTGTTGTGGGGGACGACGGCACAGCCATTGTGCGCATCCCTGCAAGGGCATATGGCTCTGGACGCACCAACCTGCGGCTGTGGGCCAGCGGTGAGGGCCAACCCAGCCATGAAGTCCGCATCCCGCTGATGGATGGCATCCCCATCACCTCCCCCGAACAACTCACCCGTCAAGATTGGGAAAGTCAGGTCCTTTATTTCATGCTGGTCGACCGGTTCCAAAATGGCGACCGTAGCAACGACAGTCCGGTGGACGACCCCTCCATTTTGCCTCAGGCCAATGACCAAGGAGGAGACCTGGCTGGTATTCGCAAGGCGCTGGAAGACGGTTATTTCGACGACCTTGGCATCACCGCTTTGTGGGTGAGTCCCATCACCACCAACCCGGACTCTGCCTATGGCTATTGGCAAGACCCCAGCACAGATATTACCAGCCGTTTTAGTGGTTATCACGGATACTGGCCCATTTCCAATACTGAAATTGACCCCCGTTTTGGAACCCGCGCTGCTTTTGATGACCTCGTCGATGCCGCCCACGGGAAAAACATGAATTTCCTGCTCGATTATGTGGCCAACCACGTTCACGAAGCGCACCCGTTGTACCAAGAACATCCGGATTGGGCCACCAGCCTTTACCTGCCCGATGGCCGGGAGAACACCCAATTGTGGGACGATGAACGTTTGACCACTTGGTTTGACACCTTCATGCCCACCCTCAATTTGGAGCGTGAAGATGTGGCAGAAGCCATGTCAGACAGCGCGGCTTGGTGGGTGCTCAACAGTGACATTGACGGTTTCCGTCATGATGCCACCAAACACATTCCACTGTCCTTTTGGCGCCTTCTGACACGCAAAATCAAACGGCACACGGATGGCACAGGCCGCAGGATATATCAGATCGGAGAGACCTATGGCAGCGCTGAACTCATCGGGAGTTATCTGGGCTCGGGTCTTTTAAACGCGCAATTCGACTTCAATTTGTATGACAAGGCCATCGTGGCATTTGGAAAGGAAAACGCCGGTTTTGAAGACCTGATTCAGGTCGCTCGAGAAGGTCTGGATCAATACGGAGCCCACCACCTCATGGGGACCATCACTGGCAACCAAGACCGCCCTCGGTTCGCTTCGTTGGCCGAGGGAACCGTGCGTTGGGAAGAAGACCACAAGCTGGCCGGTTGGACCCGCAACATTCAAAGAGAAGGGCTGCGTGGACACCAAGCCATGCGGATGCTGACGGCATTCAACATGAGCATGCCCGGCGTGCCTTGTATTTATCAGGGAGACGAGTATGCCGATGTCGGTGGCAATGACCCCGACAACCGGAGAATGGTCCGCTTTGACAATCTCGATCTCGAAGAGAAAAGAACCCGAGAAATGGCCGCGCGATGGGTGGCCTTGCGCCGCAGCCGCATGAGCATGATGTATGGCCAAACGGAGCTGACCTCCCCTGCCCCACAGCTGCTCAAAATCACCCGCCAATATCTTGGTGAGGCCACGACTGTATTCTTTAACCAAGGCAGCGTGCCCCTGGACATCCCCAATGTGGAAGAAGCCGAATGCCTATTGGGCCAGCCCATGGGCCAACAAATAGCACCCTATACAGCCCTGGCATACTCTGGGAACCTTTGACGACATCAAATCGCAGGGCAAACCCTATCCTTGCACCATGATTAGAGCATGCTTTTTGACGGGACTGTTGTGCGCCATGTTGGTGCCAGCCGGCTCCTTTGCCCAAGACACATTTACCGTAGGGAACACCACCCTTTTTGCGACTGATTTGGTCACAGACAGTGAGATTCCTTGGGAACTCGTTTGGGGCGGCGATGACATGTTGTGGTGCAGTGAACGGAAAGGAAGGGTGATCCGAATCGACCCTTCATCTGGTGATTATACGGTTGTGCTCGATCTAAATGTGACTTTTAACGGCTCTGGTGAGCCTGGGCTTCTCGGCATGGTTCAGCATCCGGACTTCCCAGAAGACCCTCGTGTCTGGGTCGTGTATTGTAACGGTCAAAACAGCGTCTCCGAGCACCTCAGTGTGTTTGAATGGAACGGAACGGAGTTGGTCAATGAACAGGAATTGTTGACGCTACCAGGTGCTCAAATCCACAATGGAAGCCGTTTGCTTTGGCTCCCCGACAACACGATGCTGATGACCACAGGCGATGCGGGAAATACCGACTTCAGCCAAGACTTGGAGAGCCTCAACGGAAAGATCCTGCGTCTCAATCCCGATGGCTCCATTCCGGAGGACAATCCCTTCGGACCAGACAGCTATGTCTACACTTGGGGCAACCGCAATGCCCAAGGATTGTGCATTGGCCCCAATGGATTGATTTATGCTTCGGAGCACGGCCAAAACCAAGACGACGAGTTCAACCTCGTTCAGGCCGGGCGTAACTATGGATGGCCAACGGTGCAAGGTGCGTGCAACGCGCCTTCGGAGACAGCCTTTTGTGCTGAATGGGATGTCGTCGAGCCTCTTTTGGCATGGACCCCTTGTATTGCACTGAATGGCCTGGAGTACTACACGCACGAGGCCATTCCTGAATTTCAAGGCAAAATCATGATGGGTGTGATGAGCGGATTCAATGATCCCCTGCCCGGCCGATTGATCATGATTGAGCTTTCTGAGGACGGTTTAACTGCAGAGAGCCAAGAAGCCTTCTTTGGCAGCTTCAACCAGCGCATTCGCGATGTTGCGGTCAACCCCTACACTGGAGCGTTTTATCTCGCTTTCAACGGTCAATCCTACCCTGGAAACCCTCCCAACATCATTAAGGAATTTGGAACTTCTGACCCATCATTGGTGCCGAGTCCTGTGGTAAAGCCCCTTCTTGTTCAGCCTGTTCCTGCGCGCAACAGCGCATCCGTTTTCGCAACGGACGGCGCAGTAGGTGGCCCATTGGTGATCCGCGACATGACAGGGCGGGTGGTCTTTGAAGGCCAAGTGCCTTCGGTTCAGTTTGACATCGACATCAGCGGTTTTTCCACGGGGCGGTACATCGTATGGACCGCCGTCGGCGCAGCCGATTTGTTGGTGCACTAAATCCTCTTAGCGCGCAGGCAGCACCGTGAGGGTGGTCCGCCTGTTCTGCTTTCGCGCCTCCTCAGTGGTGCCTATGGCTGCAGGCTTTGTTGGACCGTATCCTTTCGCCACAAGCTGATCTTCGGGCACGCCGGCGGCTTGTAACGCCGCTTTGACGGATTCTGCGCGCTGAATGGACAAGGTCAAGTTTTCGGCTTCGGCTCCAACATCGTCGGTATGTCCCCCAACTTCCATCAAGAGGTTGGGCTGCGCGGAGAGCCAAAGCCCCACCCGCTCCAACTCTACATTGGATGCGGGGTTCAATGTGGCGCTGCCGCTCTCAAAAAAGACGTTTTTGAGCACCGCCTCGCTGCCCGCTTTCAAAGGTGAGAGTTGGAAATCTCGGACCTCGCGCCCCTGAATACTCCCCCGCTCAATGCGTTCGGACAGCAGCATGTGTCCGGTGGCTTCTGCCATCACCACAAACGACCTGTCCAAAGGCACAGGAACATGGTAGCTTCCGTCAGCAGCAGCAACCGCCTCTGCAAATGGGGTGCCACTGTCGCTGTCAAGAAGTCGAATCCGGGCCGATTGAAGCGGGATGCCGAGGACGGAAGTCAAACGGCCTTCTAACGCAGAAGTGGCTTTGGCTGCCACATCCTTGGGAAGGGTGAGTTCTTGCAAATCCAGTTGCCCCTCTGTGGAACGGCTAAAGAAACCCGTCACGCCATCTGATGACACCACCAAACCACTTTCATCTTCTGGGGTATTGATGGGCCATCCGAGGTTCACCGGGCTCCCCCATTGGCCATTTTCATTCAACGTACAGACATAGAGGTCCAGTCCGCCCATGCCGGCTCTGCCATCCGAAGCAAAGTAGAAATGCTGTCCATCGGGATGGATGAAAGGGCGCATTTCCTTTCCATTTGAATTGACCTCCCCTCCCATTCTGTGGGCCCCTCCCCAACTGCCATCGGCCTTTCTGCGGGCTGTGAACAGATCGTACTTGCGGCGGCCTGCGCGACCGGCGCCCCGCGTAAAAAACAACTGTTGCCCATCGGGACTCAGACAAGGTTGGCTCTCCCAAGCTGAAGAATTGACAGCGCTCAAATTCTCTGGCCTGCCCCATCCCCGTTCATTTCGCTCTGCGATATACAGGTCGCAGCTGCCCTTGTGCGGCCCTTCACCTGCGCGGTCTGCCTCTCTGCAAACGGTATAGCAGATGGTCATCCCATCCCCGGAAAGCGCTGCAGCACCCTCGTTGCTCGAGGTGTTCAACCCCCGCAAAGGCTCTGGCTCTGCCCATCCTGTACCTTCCCTCTGGGTGATGTAGAGGTCTTCCTGACCTTGGTGCCACCGCGCATCCTCCACCCTTCGGGTAAACACCAACGCATCTCCAGCCTGCCATACGCTGGGGAAGTACTCATCTGCGGCTGTTGACACAGGTGGTGGTAAAGTCTGGCTGTTCATTGGCACGGGATTGGCCAATGCACTTTCCATGAATTCTGCGTCCTTGAGTACCGACGCGATGACGTCAAGGTCTGGACCTTCGGCAACGCCTGGAATTTGCGTCATGGCCCTCATGGCCCCTTTCATTCCGGCAGGATCCAGAGCAAAGCGCGCAGCTTCCGCCCAAGAAAAGTGGTCCCGAATCCAGTCTGCACCGAAGCGGGCCAAGTAATGCGCATAATGGTTCCTGGCCGCTTCAAAGTCACCTTGGTCAAAGGCCATCGCTGCCACAACACGCTCTGCCTCTGCAAAATTCGGGTCGATCTCCAAAGCCTTGCGCAGGCCTTCCTCTACCTGTTGCATGGCCTCTGCTGGATCTCCCTCTGCTCCCGGCACCATAGCGGCACGACTTATTTCCATCGCTTTGCGGTACAGCTTGATGGCTTTTTTGCTCTCCGTATGGAACCTTGTGGCGGGCTGGGCCGCGCTCCAAAGAGGACCAACCGAGACCAACAACAACATGAGTGCGGTGCGCAATCGAATCATGGGGAAAGTTTGTGCTTTAGCAGAACGCCAAGATGGGGCCAATCGCACAACAGCAACGAAATTTGTCAGGTGAGAATTGGACTCATCAGCGATACCCATGGCCACATCGATGACCGGATCCTGCACCATTTGTCGTTGTGTGACGAGGTGTGGCATGCAGGGGATATCGGTGATTTCAGGGTCACAGATGCCATAGCAGCTGTGGCACCTCTCGTGGCCGTTCACGGCAACATCGATGACCACCTGATGCGCAGAACGTTTCCAGAGCATCAGCACATAGAGCGCGGGGGCTGTCGGATATGGATGACCCACATCGGCGGGAGGCCCGGTCGCTATGCAAAAGGCATTCGAAGCGGGCTGAGCGCACACAAACCCGACATTTTTGTGTGCGGTCATTCTCACTTGCTGCTGGTGCAAAGTGTCAAAACATGGGGAGGCGTTCACCTGAATCCTGGAGCCGCTGGCATTCAGGGATTTCACAGGGTAAGGACCTTGCTTCGTTTTGAGTTGGAGGGCGGAAAGATCCACGCGCCAGAAGTGGTGGAACTGGGCCAGAAGTAGGCCCGTCTTGAGGTCCGAGAAAGATGTTGTAAACTTGTAGCGCACCGCAGCGGTGCAAAGCCTTCGGGCTCCCTCAGGGAAATTTGAACACAGAGTTGCCCACGCAAGTGGGACCCCCACATGTACGATATCATTGATTTGAACAGCCGCAAGGTTGCTGAGCTCCGGGACATTGCCAAGGAGCTGAATATTGCCAGAACAGACAAGCTCAAGAAACAAGAATTGGTGTATGCCATTCTCGATGAGCAAGCTGTCACCACGAGTGCCAAGGCCAAAGCCGAAGGCGATGGTGATAAAAAAGACGCTGGTAAGAAGCCTGCGGGTTCGGGCCGAGGCCGCCAACGGGCTGCTGCCAAAAAGGACCAGAACGCCGAAGAAAGCGGGTCCGACGATGCGTCATCTGATAACCGCAACAAAGGGCGACGCAACAACAAATCCGAGGACGGAGACCGCAATGGTCGCGATCAATCCCGCGGTAACCGTCAGAAAGACGGGGACAATGGCCGGAATGACAAGTCCGAAAAGTCTGGCGATTCATCCAACAAGGAGGGCGAAAAGTCCAACAAGGAAGGGGATCAAAACGACCGTGGAAACCGTCGAAACGACCGTGGAGACCGCAATGATCGCGGGGATCGCGGGGACCGTGGAGACCGACGCGGACGTGACCGCAACCGCAAAGACCGCGACGACCGCAAAGACCGTGGAGACCGCAATGACCGTGGAGATCGCCGGGGCCGCGACCGTGACCGTTTGGGAGAACCAGAGGAGCACGGCTTCAATTTTGATGGCATTGCCCAAGCGGAAGGTGTCCTTGAAGTCATGCCAGAGGGATTCGGCTACCTGCGCAGTGCCGACTACAATTACCTGAACAGTCCTGACGACGTTTATGTCAGCAACAAGCAGATCAAGGCCGCTGGACTCCAAACAGGAGACAATGTGGTCTGTACCATCCGTCCACCCCGCAAGGGTGACAAGTACTACCCCATGGTGGAGGTCCTCAAGGTCAACGGCCGCGACCCCTCATGGGTAAGGGACCGGGTTCCATTTAAATATTTGACCCCACTGTTTCCTCAAGAGGCCTTCAAATTGGCCGGCAAAAATGGCAACATGTCTACGCGGGTCATGGACCTCTTCTCCCCTATCGGGAAAGGCCAACGCGGCATGATTGTGTCACAGCCTAAGACCGGTAAGACCACCTTGCTCAAGGATGTGGCCAACGCCATCGCTGAAAATCACCCGGAAACCTACCTGATCATTCTGCTCATCGATGAGCGTCCAGAGGAGGTCACCGACATGAAGCGGAGTGTGAATGCGGAAGTCATTGCTTCTACATTCGATGAGCCCGCAGACCGTCACGTGAAGATTGCCGAGATCGTGCTCGAAAAGTCCAAGCGCATGGTCGAGTGCGGCCACGATGTCTGCATCCTGCTCGATTCCATTACCCGTTTGGCCCGCGCCTACAACACTGTCGCCCCAGGTTCCGGAAAGGTGCTCTCAGGCGGTGTGGAATCCAACGCACTTCAGAAGCCCAAGCGCTTCTTCGGTGCCGCCAGGAACATCGAGAATGGAGGCTCTTTGAGCATCATTGCGACAGCATTGACAGAAACCGGGTCCAAGATGGACGAGGTCATTTTCGAGGAGTTCAAAGGAACCGGCAATATGGAATTGCAGCTTGACCGCCGCATCTCGAACCGTCGGATCTACCCCGCCATTGACATCCTCTCATCTGGCACCCGCCGAGAAGACCTGTTGATGCACAAGGAATTGCTGCAGCGCATTTGGGTCTTGCGCAAGCACCTCTCGGATATGAATCCCATTGAAGCGATGGAATTCCTCAAGGACCGGATGAGCCGAACCGATTCTAACGAGGAGTTTTTGATCACCATGAATGGCTGACACCTCGGGCTCAAAGCGCGCATGGATTCGATGGATTCCCCTGCTGGCCATCGCCTTATGGTGGGCTGTGCGGTTGGGAACCACTGGAATGGTGTCGTTTGAAACTGGAATTTCCATTGGCGTATTCGTCCACTTTGGACTTACACTCATCGTGGCGTTGACGGCGGCATTCCAAAACGTTGGAAGCGATTTTGTAGCCCGCTTCAAATCTGCTCTGCGCCCAACGGTGTTGTATGCCCTTTTGGCGGCGTCAAGCACAGTGGTTTACCACCATTGGGTCTGCGCTGAAACCACATCGCTGCGGTTGCTCGAGCGCGAGGCTTTTATCGACCGGTCTTTGGCCGATGAAGCTACTTACGCCGCCCTTCAGGAGGAGGACCCTCAGTTGGCCATGATCGATGTGGAAACAGCGCGTGAACGCTCCAAGGCCAGCTTGAGGTTTCAGTTTGATCCCCTTTGGCATTTTACCGCCAGTTTGCTCATGTGGATTGCAGCGGCCATGTCCACCGTTTTGTTTACCTCATTTTTGGGACAATGGTTCAAGTCATGACCTCGTCACAGCAATATGCTCAGGACAAAGGCGTTCAGTGCGTTATGAAGGGTCATCAACGCCGCTCATCATCGCCGTTTCGGCTGCTTAGCATTGGCGTTCTTATGCTCTGTGGATTGGCGGCTCAGGGACAAACAGCCAAGAAAAACCTGGCCAAATTTGACTACCGTTCCTACCACTTTGGGTTTCTGCTCAGTGGAAATTCGAGCAGCTTCAACTTTAAACTCAGGCCTGACTACACGTTTTCTGACAGCTTGTTGAGCGTAGAAAACAATGCGCTCTCAGGATTCAACCTTGCCCTGCTCGCATCGCTCAATGTCAACGAGACCATCCGCATTCGGTTTATACCTGGATTGAGTTTTCAGGACAGAGGCATGCTCTACAGGTTTAGAAATCCAAATGGCACCACTACCCCTATATCGGTGCGCACTGAGAGCGTGTTTCTGGACTTCCCTTTGATTGTAAAACTCAGGACTCAGCGCATAGGAAACTTTGCGCCCTACGCCTTATTTGGAGGCAAAATCAGCAGAGACATGCAGTCGCAAGCCGACGTCAACCAGAGCTTGCAAGACGGTTATATCCTCAAACTCGCCAAGAACAATTCCAGCCTTGATTTTGGGGCCGGGGCTGATTTTTTTCTGCCCTTCTTCAAATTCTCTGTTGAACTGAAGACGGAGTTTGGCATGCGCAATGTGCTCATTCAGGATGACACGCCGTTTAGTGCTGCTTTTGATGAACTGCGCACCCGCAGTTTCATCATCAGTTTCACCTTCGAAGGGTGAGGATCCGCCACTCTGATTCTGACCGGGTATCTGTCAGGTGCAGGCCGTGTTCGCCTGCCGCCGCCTTCAATGCATTGATGTCAGGCTCCATGAATCCACTCAGCATCAAGGTCCCGGAAGTGCCCAAGACACGGCAATAAGCGTCCATGTCTGCGAGAAGGATGTTGCGGTTGATGTTCGCAATGACTACATCAAAGTGCCCGTCTTTCAGGTCATGGAGCTGATCTGCCCCACCCTCTCGAACGACAAATGACGTTGACTCCTCCATGCCGTTGAGCGACAAGTTTTCGCGGGTGTTTCTGACGCTCCAGGGGTCAATGTCAATGGCCAAGACTTCTGCAGCACCCCGTTGTGCGGCATAAATGCCCAGAACGCCAGAACCACAGCCCATGTCCAAGACTTTGGTCCCTGTCCAGTCTGGGGCCGTCATTTCTGCAAGGATGCCGAATGTGGTGCCGTGGTGTCCAGTTCCAAAAGCCATTCTGGGTTGCACGGTCAAAGTGGCATCGTACTTCGCGTTGGTTTCATGAGGGTGAAAGGGGGCCCTGACCCGGATGCTGCTTCCGATGGTCACCTCGGGGTAATCCGCCTCCCACTTGGCATTCCAATTCTCCTCCTCTACTTCCGAGACCAACCATGTCTGTAACCCTAGAGGTAAGAGGTCAGTGCGGATCTCTTCTGCCAACGAGGCATTGAGGTCTTGCTTCTTTGCAAAAGCATGCAGGCCATCAGCAGCCTCCTCAAACATGCTGCAGCCAGCATCTGCCAGCCAAGCCGTGGCAATTTCATGCCCTGGCGCTGCTGGCTCACACCTCAAGTGAATCCGCAACCACGCCATTTACGACGCTTCAGCTCCAGCCTGAATGCGCTTGGCGCTTACACGGCCCGCAGCCTCCACAAGGGCTCTGAATGACTCGGGGTCCAAGGCTGCACCACCAATCAGGCCTCCATCGACGTCTTCGCAAGCAAAAAGTGCATCGGCATTGGCAGGCTTGCAACTGCCGCCGTACAACAATGGGATGGCCTTTGCTGTGTCAGCATCAAAGGCTTCCCGCAGCCAACCGCGGATGGCTGCGTGCATCTCTTGGGCCTGTTCTTCTGTGGCCGTCAAACCTGTTCCAATGGCCCAAATCGGTTCATAAGCCACGACCACACGGTCCATCACTTCCGCAGGCAAATGCAGAATGGCAGATTCCATTTGTCGCAGCACCTTGTCGAAATGAACGTCTGTTTGGCGGTCCTGTAGACTCTCGCCGCAACAAAAAATCACGCGCAATCCTGCATCCAAAACCCGGCCCACCTTTTCGGCCACCACTTTATCGTCGTCACCGTAGCCATCGCGCCGCTCACTGTGGCCGACGATCACATCCTGGACGCCACATCCCGCCAACATTTCTGCGGTAAATTCACCTGTATGAGCGCCAGGACCTGTGGCAGATACGTTTTGGGAACCCAAGCGAAACGGAGGCTTAGATGTCCCCATGGCCGCGAGGTAAGGCGCGGGTGGTGCAATCATCACCTCCACACCGTCGGGAGCCTGAGGCATGGCGGCGAAGGCGTTGGCAAATTCCTTTGCCTCGTTGAATGACTTGTTGCTTTTCCAATTGCCAGCTACGAGCATCTTTCGGTGGTTTGCATGGGGAGTGGTCCCCGGTTTGAGCGTCGAAAGTTAGAGCCGTTCAACGCGACCACACCTCCATTTACAAGGAAATGACTCCAGCAGATACATCCCCTCCTACTTTGGCCGCGCTGGAACAAGTGTTGCGCGAGCGTTGGGGCTTCGCTGCTTTCCGCCCTTCTCAAGTTCCCGTGGTCCTTTCAGGCGTATCCGGCGGCGACACTTTGGCCATTCTACCCACCGGAGGCGGAAAGTCGATTTGCTACCAGATTCCAGGCCTTGTCCGCGGTGGAATTTGTTTGGTCATCAGCCCGCTTGTAGCATTGATGGCAGACCAAGTTCAGGGGCTCAGGGACCGCGGTATTACCGCCGATGCCCTTACGGCTGGAATGAGGAAAGAGGAGACTGAGCGCATATTGGACAACGCCCGTTTCGGACCTGGAGGCTTTCTATTTGTGGCGCCCGAAAGGTTGTCACAGCCCGCTTTCCAAGCTGCCTGTCAGGCCATGAATGTGCGCACGATCGCCGTCGATGAAGCACATTGCGTGAGCCAATGGGGCCATGCCTTTCGCGCCGATTACCTCCACTTGAGCGGGCTCCGGAATTGGCACCCGCGGGCAGCATGGATTGCATTGACGGCAACGGCAACAGAAAAAGTCGCCGACGACATCGAGCGCTTGCTTGGCATGGTGCATCCTTCTCGACTTAGGGTTGGAATGCGCAGGCCGAATCTGGCTTTTTCCATTCAAAATGTGCCCGACCGTCATGCTGCTGTTGTGGATTGGGGCCACAGGCTCACAGGTTCATCCATTCTCTATGTCCGCACCCGACGTGAGGCAGAAGCCATGGCGGCCATGTTGCAGGCGCATGGGTTCTCTGCCGCCCCTTACCACGCTGGCATGTCGCGGTCCGATCGGGATGACCACCAAACCCGTTGGATCGCTGGGTCCTTGCGCATTTTGGCCTGCACTACCGCGTTTGGAATGGGCATCGATAAAGCGGATGTACGGCACATTGCCCACGCCCATATCCCAGAATCTCCGGAGGGCTATATCCAAGAAGCTGGACGGGCCGGAAGAGACGGAAAAAAGGCAGAAGCCGTCCTGTTTGTAGATCCGTCATCGGTGCAGGATGCGGCGCGCCAAGTGACCCGTCAATGGCCAAGCCCTAAAACCATAAGGGCGGTGTTGCAATCTCTCTCCAACCAACTTGCGCTGGCACAAGGTGCGGTGATGGAATCACCTCAAGAAATCTGGACCGCCCCCTTGGCGAGCAAAGCCGGCTGCTCCCTTCAACAGGCCCGAAAGTCATTGGACCTCATGGAGCGAGCCGGATGGCTTGAATTGCACCCTGTGGGCAGTGGTATTGAAATGAAATGGCTGCAAGACCCTCGGTCGTGGGGGCAAGAACTGCCCGATGTCGGCAGCGAAGGGCGCATGCTGCAAGTCCTGCTCGCCCGCCACGGCAAAGAGAAGCGTCCTGTTTGGCCGCTGGACAGCGCCTCCATTTTTTCTGAAGTGGGATGCTCCGAAAAATCCGGCTGGCAGCACCTCAAAAGGCTCAGCGAATTGTCCATCGTCTCTGTAGCCCATCCTACTGAACGCGCCGCGGTTCAATTCACATCGGCGCGTCCAGCCGTTCAATCTGCGAGACTGCCAGCATCCATCCTCGAAGACCGCATGCGCGATTCCGAAGAACGGTGGGAATTCATGCAAGGCTATTTGCAAACCGAAGGGTGTCGCGCGCAATTTTTGGAATCGCTGTTCGATGCCGAGACTGCCCGTCCATGTGGAATTTGCGACCGGTGTTTGCCGCCTTCACCGCCCTCAGAGTTGGACATTGAAGGGTGGATTGGAGACCGCATTCTCTTGCTTGAGCTGCAGCGATTGGTTCCGATCATGCACCGTGATCACGTCCGGAGCGTTTTAGAGAAATGGCGCGCCCAAGGAAAGGTGACATGGAAAGATGGAATGCTCTTCAAAGTGAATCGACCGACCTGAACCCCGCACTGTGGGGCTACCTTGCTCCCATGTCGGAGCCATCCAAAGCTTTCCCTTTTGTCCACCTTCACCCCGGGAAGGAAAAAAGCCTTCTGCGCGGTCACCCTTGGGTATTTAGTGGTGCCATTCAGCGCATAGAAGTTGACGATGCCGTTCCCGCTCCTGGCGATTGGGTGTGCGTCATCTCTTCCAAAGGACAAGCTTTGGGATGGGGACATTGGGGCGCCGGATCGATCGCGGTCCGGATCATCGCCTCTGGATCGCTCCATGCCCCGCCCGATTCGAGTTGGTGGGCCGAAAGAATTGCAGAATGTCTGGCCGTGCGACAGTCTGTGGGATTGGGACCGGGGACCGGCACCGAGACCGATTGTTGTCGTTTGGTCCACGGTGAAGGTGACGGGCTTTCCGGGTTGGTTGTGGATTGGTATGCAGGCATGGCCGTAGTACAGACCCACTCCATGGGCATGCACCGCGCCTGGCCCGAATTGTCGGCGGGACTTCAGGCAGGGTTGGGATCATCCTTAAACCTGATTGTCAACAAGAGTGCTGCACTCATTGCCAAACTCCCCGGCGTGGAGGAACAGGTCGAAGACGGTACAGTATGGTCTTCGGACAGCAAAGCGTCTGCCTCTGCCGTGAGGGAAGTTTCTGAGCACGGCATCCGTTACAAGGTGTCTCCCATCGACGGCCAGAAGACGGGGTTCTTTCTGGACCAACGCGACAACCGCTTGCTCTTGATGCAGTGTGTTCAAGACCGTGCGGTGCTGAACGCATTCAGCTATACCGGAGG
>CBFHUP010000022.1:0-34960 GCA_965659115.1 uncultured Flavobacteriales bacterium
TCGACAACTCGGTGGCCGAAGATGCAGGACTGCTCAAGATGGATTTCTTGGGATTGAAAACCCTGACCATCATCAAAGATGCCGTGCGCAACGTCAAGCTGCGCAGCGGAATGGAGCTCGATCCAGAGGCCTTCCCCCTGGACGATGAAGCCACCTATGCATTGTTCCAACGGGGCGATACCGTGGGCATATTCCAGTACGAGTCAGTAGGGATGCAGAGGTACCTCAAAGACCTCAAGCCGACCGAGTTTGCGGACTTGATCGCCATGAATGCCCTGTACCGTCCAGGGCCGCTGGAGTATATCCCTGCTTTTGTGCGCAGGAAGCACGGACAAGAGCCGGTCAAATACGACCTCGACGCCTGTGAGGAATACCTCGCAGAGACCTATGGAATCACGGTCTATCAGGAGCAGGTCATGTTGCTGAGCCAGAAGCTGGCGGGCTTTACCAAAGGCGAGGCGGACACCTTGCGTAAAGCGATGGGCAAAAAGAAAGCCGACTTGATCGCTCAGATGAAGCCCAAGTTCCTCGAGGGAGGAGGGGAGCGGGGCCATGACACCACAGTGCTCGAGAAAATCTGGAAGGACTGGGAAGCCTTTGCCAGTTATGCATTCAACAAGTCGCACTCGACATGTTACGCATGGGTGGCGTATCAAACGGCGTACCTCAAGGCCAACCACCCGGCAGAATTTATGGCGGCTGTGCTGTCCAACAACATGTCGGACATCAAGAAGGTGACCTTCTTTATGGAGGAATGCCGCCGTATGGGGACTGCAGTTTTGGGTCCCGACGTCAATGAGTCTCAGTTCAAATTTGCGGTCAATGCCGAGGGCGCGATCCGGTTTGGCTTGGGGGCCATGAGTGGCGTGGGAGAGGGCGCGGTGGCTTCCATTGTAGAGAGCCGCATTGAAGAACCCTACAAGAGCATTTTTGATTTTGCCGTCAAGGTCAACCTCAAGGACTGCAACAAGCGGGTATTCGAGGCTTTGGCCCGGGGCGGCGGATTCGACGATTTGCCTGAGGCCATCTTCCGATCACAGTGCTTTGCAGAAGACGTCAAGGGGCGCACGACCATAGAATTGGCCATCCGATTCGGACAGGCCACGCAAGAGAGTGAAAACTCCTCGCAAGCCTCACTTTTTGGAGGTGATTCGGGGGCCATGGAAATTCCTGAACCTCCGGTGCCCGTTTGCGAAGAGTGGGAACCTTTTGACAAGCTTGCACGAGAAAAAGAAGTGGTGGGCGTTTACCTCTCCGGACACCCCTTGGATGAATTCAAGGTGCAGCTGGATCAGTTCTGCACGCCAGGGGGCCTGTCCAACTTGGAAGACATGGTGGCTGCCCGCGGCCGCACGATATCATTTGGCGGCATGGTCACTGAAGCCGAGCACAAAATGGCCAAGAACGGCCGCCCTTGGGGCAGCATGACCGTAGAGGACTACCACGGTTCGCAGCGCATGACGTTCTGGCGAGATGACTACATCAAGTTCAGGGAGTTCATGGTTTCAGGCTGGTTCCTCTTCATCAAAGGCAAGGTCCAGATGAAGCAGTTCCGCGGTTCCGACGAACTCGAATTCAAAATCACCCGAATCGAACTCCTGTCTGACGTCCTCGAGAAGATGGCGGGCAGGCTCAGGGTACAGGTGAATTTGGCCAAATTGGACAGCGGCTTGGTGGAGGAGGTATGCGCATTGATTGAAGCCAACCAGGGCAGTGTAGGCGTCACAGTCGAGTTGCACCATCCCGACGCGGTGCTCGAAATGCCCTCACGCAGAAAGCGCGTGGCCCTGTCCTCAGAACTCTTGGATGGTTTAGAAGCATTGGAAGGGGTAGAATACAAGGTGCTGAGCAGCGGTGGATAAGTTGACACCCTTTGGCGACCTGAGTCACCCAATGCAAGGAAAGCCCGGTTAAATTTGATTTCAAATAACGCTCCCCATGGCTATTGAAATCAACGAAGCAAACTTCGAAGAAGTCGTGATGAACACGGACAAGCCCGTGATGGTCGACTTCTGGGCAGAATGGTGCGGCCCTTGCCGCATGGTCGGTCCTGTCGTCGAAAAAATCGCAGGCGACTACGAAGGAAAAGCCGTCGTCGGCAAGGTCGACGTCGACTCCAACCAAGAAATCAGCATGAAGTTTGGCGTGCGCTCCATCCCCACGATCGTGTTCTTGAAGAACGGCGAAGTGGTCGACAAGTCTGTCGGAGCCGTTCCCGAAAATGTACTGACAGAAAAGCTCGAGAAGCTGATGGCCTAACCGCCAACTGCAACGACTCAGATTTTGAAACGCCCCGCCGCAAGCGGGGCGTTTTCGTCTCCGTATCTTTGAATCTGCCGTGCCCATCAACCTGCAGCCCCATCAGTTCCGACAACTCGGATCACTTGAGTTCCTCGCCAAACAGGCGGTGGAGGGCTTCATTACAGGATTGCACCGCAGCCCCTACCACGGTTTCAGCGTAGAGTTCGCAGAACACCGGTTGTACAACCCTGGCGAGAGCATGCGGCACGTGGACTGGAAGCTGTACGCCAGGTCGGACCGGTTCTATGTCAAGACTTACGAGGAAGAGACCAATTTGCGCTGTCAAATTGTACTCGACACCTCGGGGTCGATGTATTACCCCGCCGACGTCTCTCCCGAATCGGGGATGAACAAGATCAAGTTCGCCACCCATGCGGCAGCCACATTGATCGAGCTCTTCAAGCGCCAGCGCGATGCCGTTGGACTGAGTTTGTTCGACAGCAGCCTCAATGCCCACCACAAGGCGCGCTCCACTCAAGCCCATCAGCATTTGATGTACGCCGAGTTGGAAAAGGTGCTGGCCGGGGTTGGCAAGGGGGGAGGAGAGACGGCCGCCATCGAGGCCATTCACACCATTGCTGAGGCGACGCCTAAGCGTTCCCTCATTGTGCTGTTCAGTGACATGCTGGACCGGTCACAGGATCTGGATGCCATTTTTGCCGCGCTGGCTCATTTGCGCCACGCCAAGCACGAAGTCGTGGTCTTCCACGTGCTGGACGAAAAGACAGAACAGCGTTTCGATTTTGCAGACCGCCCGACAACCTTCATCGATTTAGAGAGTGGGGAAGAGGTCAGGGCAAACCCCGCAGAAGTGCGCGAGGCGTATGTTTCTAAAATGGCTGCACTGCGCCGAGACCTCGACGTCAGGTGCGGTTCTGCAGGCATCGATTGGGTAGATGTCGACATCGCGAAAGGGGTGAATCCTGTGCTCACGGCCTACCTGTTGAAGCGACAGAGAATGCGCTAATTGTTAATTTCTTAGGACTGAAATTCAGTTAGTTAAGGGGTTTATCAACATTTCAACAGTTCGTTTCCTTGCGCAATTGTGAATAGCGTGCTTACTTGCCCGTCCTTCACAACCGCCTTCGGGCCCGCCATGGCAAAACACTTTCTAATCCGTCGTGCTACCCGCACTGCAGCTGCTTCAGCAGCCATGTTCGCACCGGCCGTCTATTCCATGGCCACCACAGCAGATTCAGCATTCACTTGGCCAAGTCACCGGATCACGGTGAAGGAGCCCATTCACAAGAAACACCTCTTGGAACGCATCCAAATCGATACGGAATCCAAGGAGCGTGTCATCCTCCGTGTTGAAATGGAGCAAGAGAATTTTGTGCTTTACCAAGTGGGCTTGCCCGATGGGAGGGTACTGCGCAGCGGCTCATGGCTGCTCGCACCTGGTCCAAACGAATTGATCCTCGATGCCAAAGAATGGCCATTGGGGACCTTGGAACTCAGTGTCCTGACAAAGAAGGACCTGATGAAGCTCGATTTCGAAAGATGAGCTTTGATCACCGCGGAGGCATTTTCCGCAAAAAAAACCGATGCCACTTGTAACCATGTTAAGGCGCAACCGTATATTTGCGCCCCCGCAGACGAGAAGTCGAATGCGGAGGTCGAAAGACCAGGTCTGGTAGTTCAGTTGGTTAGAATACATGCCTGTCACGCATGGGGTCGCGAGTTCGAGTCTCGTCCAGACCGCCAACACAATTCGAGAGTCCCTCAGCCCCAACGGCTGGGGGACTTTTGCTTTTTAGAGCCAAGACTTCCTCGCGTCTTCTATCTTCCGGGTTGGACATTCGACCACATGAGCCACCAAATTTGGACCACCCTTGCTGCCTTGTTCATGGGCGTGATTTCCGTTCAGGCACAAGCCGACTGCGATGGAGAGAGGTATCGCTATACGTCGGCCTTTGACAATGTCTCCGTGTCTGAGGACCACGTGTATGGCAACAATTTGGATGCCCTGGGCATCGATACGGAGTTGGTGTTTGACTTCTATGAAGCCGTGGGCAACACGCAGGCGGAACGGCCATTGCTGGTCATCGCCCATGGGGGATTTTTCCTGGCTGGATCCAATGATGCCATTGATGTGGTGCCGTTGTGTGAGGATTTTGCGCGCATGGGCTACGCTGTGGCCAGCATTTCTTATCGGCTTGGGATTGCGCCTTCGTTTGACCTCGAAGGCGAGCTGATTCAAGCGGTGTGGCGGGGCGTCCATGACAGCCGCGCAGCCGTGCGGTATTTCCGCAAATCTGTGGCCGAAGATGGCAACCCGTGGGGGATTGATGTTGACCACATTTACTTGGGCGGTATTTCTGCCGGCGGCTTTCTTGCGCTGCACCACGCTTATGTAGATCAAGAGGCGGAGATTCCAGCCAACATTGACCAAACCCAACCGGGCATGGAAGGCGGATTGGAAGGCAATTCTGGCCATCCCGGCTTCAGTTCCGAAGTGGCGGGGATCTTCAACATTTGTGGAGCGCTCAAGGATGCGGACTGGATCGCGCCGGGAGATGTACCCCTGGTTTCTGTGCACGGCAATGCGGACGGGACAGTGCCTTATGCAACGGACATGGTGTCTTTGTTGGGGTTCCCTGTGACCGAAGTCGATGGGAGTGCCACGATTCACGAAAGGGCAGAAGAGATTGGACTCACGCATTGCTTTGCAACCATAGAAGGTGGAGGCCACGTGGCCCATGTCGCCAGCCCCGATGCCTATGACCTCACGCTTTCAACCGTGGCAGGTGCACTGTCATCATGGATCTGCGGATCCTATCCAAATCAATGTGGATCCTATGACTACACCAGCAGTGTGCAAGAGCAAGAGGTGCTCTCAGTGCAGATGTACCCAAACCCCACCTTAGACCGTCAGGTAACCCTCATGCGCCAGTCCGGCGAGGCCCAGCGTTGGACGGCCAGAATCTTTGATGGTCAGGGCCGCGAGGTGATGCGCCAACAAGCTTTTGGCGTGCAAGAGCAGTTGGACCTCAGTTCATTGACCCCAGGACTTTATGTGGTCCAAGTCGAAGATTCGGGCTGGAGTCAACGGTTGCTCGTGCACTGATCCGTTGGGGGTCTGCAGTCCTGAATGAGCAAGGCCGCAGCGTCTATCGCAGTGCTGGCGACACCTGCACTGGATTCCATCCTGTGCGGTATTTCGTGTTCCAATACCCCGTGAGGGCCATTTGAGGTCCAACACTTAGCCCGTAATAAAAGCCGCGGTGATACAGCGACCGAGGAAGGCATGACGCGAGCATATTTTGAGCCGCGGATTCGGGGCGGCCAACATTCAATGATCTGGAGCATCTTCACCCCATGAAGTGGACCACCGTCACCTTGATGTCATCGTTATTGATCCTTGGCTGTGGTCATGGGGTTCCTGAACTGTCCATGTCCTTGGAGCATTCGGCCAAGGGGCGGGCCCAATTGAGCCAAAAGCTGGACCATTTGCACGAACAGGGCCAACACGCGGGTGCGGTGGTGGTAATGAGCGAAGGCAAAGTCTGGGGCCAATGGTTCCATGGCGTTGAGCGCAGCAAAGGCCCCCTCGTTGACGGAAAATCCATGTTCAGACTGGCCAGCGTTTCCAAACAATTCACAGCGGCTGGAGTACTGACAGCAGTGGCACAAGGACGCTTGGGATTGGATGATGACATCCGAGTTTGGCTCTTGGAATGTCCCTATGAAGGTGTGACTGTGCGTCACCTTTTGCAGCACATTTCAGGGGTTCCGGACTTCTACATGGACCTTCCGATTCCCGCCCGGGGATTTCTCGGCATTTCAGATGTGGCGGCAGCCCTTCCCACAGCACCTCCTATGAAACGCGCAGTCGGAGAAGCTTTTGAATACAACAATACAGGTTATGTGCTGCTGGCCGCTGTGTTGGAGCGGGTTTATGACCAGCCCTTCGAAGAGCTGATGATGGAGCAAGTCTTTGTGCCTGCTGGATTGGAATGCACCCGTGTTTGGAACCTGTTTTCTCAAGAGCAGGATTGGCCGAACAAAACTTGGAGCATGGAAGGAGTGGGAGAGGGCGCCCCTCAAATCGACCCCACCGAGCTCGATGGGGTCGCAGGAGATGGTGGCATCTTTATGTGCGCAGAGGATGTCCCGCGGTGGAACGCTTGGTGGGCATCAAACGCTGCTGTTCCGGACACCTTCCGAACACAGGCTTTTGCACCGGGGGTTTTGCTGGATGGCCTCAAAAGCGATTACGGCTTTGGTTGGTCGCTGTCCGATGGCGCACATGTGTCCCATTCGGGAGGATGGTTGGGCGCACGCACTTGGTGGTGGCGCTCGCTCGACGGGCAAAATGCCGTGGTTGTATTGAACCATACTGGTTCCGAAGAAGCCATCACTTTGGGCCAGGCCATTCAAAATGCCCTTTGGTAAGCCTCACTCGATGGAGTACCGTTGCTTGACGTTCACAAACGCTGTCTTGAGCTTGTTCGAAGTGTTCAGCGTGCCGCCCCAGCTGAAGCTCTCATCGGAATTGGTCCCCAAAATTTGGAATACGCCAATGCTGGTTTCGAGCAATTCGCCGAGTTGACCGCCGCCACCAGAAATCGCTGTTTTTGCCCGCGTCAGGCCATCTTTTGACGCCGCTTCGATCATCTGAATTTTCAGCTCCCCCAACTTGGTGTAATAGTATTTTGGTGGGTAGGAAGTGATGTAGACATCTTGCTCGATCAACTCGGTGACCTCATTGGACAACCGCTCCACGAGGTTGATGTCTGTGGAGGTCACTTTGAAACCCCGCTTCAGCCGGTAACCATTGAACACTTGCTCCCGGTCGACCAGATCGCCGTCGTCATTGTAATGGTTGACCGTTTTGTTTTGTGGAATGATGTCAATCGAGAGAAAAGCATAGGCGTCTCTGTCGATGCCCTTGGCCTTCAAGAACTGCTCGACCACCATTTTGTCCTGCTTCATCAGGGCATACACCTCCTTCAAATCCATGGCTTTGCGGGTGAATTGCCCTTGCCACACTGCAAGGTCTGACGTGAAGTCCATGGAAGTGGAACCCGTGACCGAAATGTCGCTGGCTTGGCTTCGAAAGAAGTAATGTCCGTTGCGCGCAACGAGATAGGCAGAGGCGAGAATGGAGACGGCCAACACGGCAGCCATGGATGGAACCAAAAGAGGATGACGGATCATGAATCAAATTTGAACGGCACAACGGCGTGACTTTGAATCAACCGAGTCCAAGGGTTACATATTGCGCAGGTCTGCCAAGCAACCATTCAAAAAGAAATGAAGTCACGGTTCTAGCGCATAAATTGCGCACTCCAAAACCGATTCAGAATGAAAGTTCAAAACCTGTTTGGCCTCTTGGCCGCATTGGTTCTCGTCACCGGATGTGACGACAACACCGAAGCATGTGACGATGGCAACAAAGCTGTGATCACCATTTTCAACAACTCACTTTGCACTCCTGACGTCAGCATCGGAGGCGATGAAGAGGTCTCAGACATGGGTGTCTTGAGCACCGAGACCATCGAAGTAGATGCCGGTACCATCGACGTTGAGTTCGATCTCTCTTTTATCTCACTGTGCACAGCATTGGATACGTCCGTGACTGTGGCTTGTGGTGACTCCGTGTACGTCGAGTTTGACGGACTCTGATCTCTCTTCTCATGGATAAAAAAAGCCCGGTCATATACCGGGCTTTTTTTATGCCGGTCAACGAACCAAATTGACCGGTTTGCGGTTCCATTTTCTGAATACTCCCTCCATGCGTCACGCTATGTTCATTTTGCTGACTGCCGTCAGCTTTTCAATTCAGGCTCAGAACGAATGGGTGTCTATGGCATCCTTTGATGGCAATGGCCGCCACCATCCGATCACCGTTGCCAACGATCAATTTGGATATGTCATTGCGGGTCAGGCTGGTTTTGCAGCCTTGAACCTCGACGACGTTTTCAGGTACGACCCTTCCTCTAACAGCTGGGAGGAGATGGAGGCGTTTCCAGGCGGGGGCAGGGGGTACGGCTATGGAGTGTGCGAAGGAGACAACGCCTATGTGGGTTTTGGTTCCAACAACAGCGGGTACCCCACAGACTGGTGGCACCTCGATATGGCCTCTGGAAATTGGACTGCACTGGCAGAGTTTCCGGGCCTGGGCAGAAACCACCCGGCCATGGTGTTGGCGGGTGGCAAGATCATGGTAGGACTTGGCAGCAATGACATTGGCAACCTGGGTGACTGGTGGGCTTATGATGTGGCCAGTGATTCTTGGGAACAGCGGGCTGCATTCACGGCCGGCAACCGGCACCATCCCTTTTATTTCGGCATTGATGGCGCGGCCTATGTCGGATTTGGACACGGAGACACTCAGAATGGCGACCTGACCATCTACAAGGATTTCCACCGGTATGATCCCGTTTCAGATGTTTGGACACCCTTGGAGGATTTTCCTGGTGAAGCACGCGTGGCAGGAACACAGTTTGCCAAAGACGGCTTTGGATATGTGCTGAGTGGAGATGGAGACAACCACGGGCCACTCGACTATGGTGAGTTTTGGAAATATTCCCCGTCTGATGACAGCTGGACAGAAATGCCTGCGCACCCCGGTGGAGCGCGCTGGGCTCCCGGCAGTTTTGTTCTGGGCTGTTACGTTTATCTCACCGCAGGCCTCGAAGGGGTCAACGACACCTTTCATCAAGACTTGTGGCGTTTTTCACTGTCAGATGCCTGTGGCTGCACGGACCCCACTGCGGTCAATTATTCTGGACTGGCCACCGACGATGACGGCTCGTGCTGTTATGTGTCGGGCTGCACGCAGGAGTCAGCGGTCAATTTCAACCCTGAGGCTTGTCTTGGCGACGGTTCTTGCATCGCGCCAATCTTGGGTTGTACCGATGCGTCTTCAGAGTTTTTCGACCCAGAAGCCAATACCGAAAATGCGCTGGGAGGGCCATTGTCGGCTGATGCTTTGGGCGCGGGTGGATACCACTTCAACGACATGTGGGATATGGTTTTCAGTGTATCGGAGCCTACAACGTTACAGAGTGTTGAGGTGTTGGCCGAGACCAGTTTTCCGATCGGCTTGTACATCCGTGACGCCTCAGGCGGCACGGTGTTCGAAGAGAACTACACACTGCAAGCGGGTTGGAACACCTTGGCCATCGATACTGAAATACCCAATGGTGTAGGGTTTCAAATGGGCATTGAAGGCACCAATGATGGGCTGTTTCGCAACAGTGCGGTCCCGTCGGGAACCTTTCCAATATCTGTAGCCGATCGCTTGAGCATAACGGGCAATACCACAGACTCACCGCTTGATTACCACTATTACTTCTACCGTTGGCGGGTTTCCGCTTCTTGTAGCGCCACGAATGCAATTGCTGAGGGAGAGCACAATGAGCCGTTCGCGTTCCCAAATCCGGCCATGGATGTGGTCACGGTACAGGGCTTGGGTGCAGGAAAACAAGTGGTGGTAATGGATGGAACGGGAAGGGTGGTTCAGCGCGCCATAACCGGTGAAACGCTCACTTTCATTCACGTTGATCAGCTTCCTGAAGGACTCTACATCTTGGCCGTAGAAGGAGAATGGTCCCAACGGTTTATGGTTCGACATTGAGTCGGCTTCGGCCCATATCTTCGGGGCATGACCAAGACCTTTCGAGCGTGCATTACAGCTTTGTCTGTGGTGGGTTTGAGCGCCTCATTCAGCGCACAAACAGTATTTCTTCAGGAGAATTTCGACGGCGGTGCGCTTCCTGACGGGTGGCTGCAACAAACCTTGGCAAGTGATGGTGGCTGGCTGGCAGGAGAGGGTGTAGATCTCCAAAGCCAATGGTGGCCTATTGCGCCGCACGGCAACATGATGGCGACCAACGACGATGCCTGCGATTGCGACAAAAGCGCCGATTACTTGATCACTCCAGCACTGGACTTGAGTGGGGTCGACAATGCGGTGTTGGCATTTTCAAGTTACTTCGATGGAGGGGAATACGAGGGGAATGATGAAGCGGCTACCGTGGAGTTCAGCCTCGATGGCGGCGAGACCTGGTCCGTTTTGTACACCTTGGAAGGCAGCGAAGGGTTTTGGGATTTCGAGGTGTTGGACCTTGGTGACTTGTTGGGCGAATCCAATGTGCACCTGGGTTTCCGATACAATGATGGCGGCGGCTGGCTCTATGGATGGGCCATCGATGATGTGAGCGTCTTAGAGCCAGGCGGGTTGGATTTGGCTTTGATCGGTTTGGAAGCAGACAACATCGTCCTTGCTCCATCGACAGAAGATGTCGCAGGCACTGTGGTCAACTTAGGTGCGGATACAGTGTACTCATACACCGTTGAATGGACCATGGGAGGGGCTTCGGGTGAATCTACCATTGATGGCTTGGCCTTGGGCACAACTGACAGCCACAGTTTCTCACTCAACCAAGTGTTGCCTTTCGACCTCAGTGGCACTTACACCATCTCTGTCGAGGTCGTTTCAGTCAATGGAGTCAGCGATGACGAGGCTTCCAACAACGCGCAGTCTGTGGACGTCACTGCGATTTACTTTGGAGAATACTCCAACGGCAAAGACCTCCGGGAGTACTATTATTATCAGCCTTCTGATGCCCCAGAGAACTGTCCTCTGGTCTTTGTTTTTCATGGATATACAGGCGATGCTGAGGGCATTATTCAGTATTCTGGGTTCAATGACCTTGCCGATGAGTTTGGCTTTGCCGTGTGCTATCCACAAGGCACCATAGATGGTTCAGGAGAACCATTCTGGAACGTCGGATATGCCTTCCATCAAAATGAATACGTGGACGATGTGGCCTTCGTTTCTGAATTGAGGGGAGCGCTCATTGACACCTACACGCTCGATGCGGGCCGTGTTTTTGGAACTGGGTTTTCCAACGGCGCTGACTTCTGTTATTTGCTCGCATGCGAGTCGTCTGACGAATTCAGGGCAGTCGCGCCGATTGCTGGAATTTTAATGTCAGACATTCAAGCGGAGTGCGCACCCGAATACATGGTGCCTATTCTCGAAGTGCACGGCACCGATGACGATGTCAGCTTGTACGGAGGAGACCTCCAGAACCAAGATGGCTGGGGCTCTTATCCCAGCACGCCCGACGCCATGTCCTTTTTTGTCGATTTGTTTGGATTGACTCTGGAAGAGACGGGCAACTTCCCCGACGAAGTGATGTGGGATGAATCCACAGTGGATTTCCAAAAGTGGGGGATGGAGGACGCTTGTCCTCAAGTGTGGCTCTACACAGTCAATGGAGGTGGCCACAGCTGGCCCGGCGCATGGGGCAACCAAGACATCAATGCTTCGCTTGAGGCATGGCAGTTTTTTGCACAGGCCTGCAGCGAGCCCATGTCAGTGGCTGAGATCGTCCCAACAGGCAACCGGTCTTTGGTACGGGTGACCGATGTGTTGGGAAGGGATGTCCGTCCTCAGCCCGGCGTGTTGCTGTTGTTCCAATACTCCGACGGCACTGTCGAAAAACGCATCTCAAACGAGTGACACTCGAGCAGGACATGAACATTACTGCAGCATCCAATCCGACTTTGAACCTGACTCAACTTCCCTCTTTAGAGGCCATTGAATTC
This sequence comes from uncultured Flavobacteriales bacterium, assembly GCA_965659115.1. GTDB lineage: Bacteria > Bacteroidota > Bacteroidia > Flavobacteriales_D > Sanyastnellaceae > UBA8752. Next base: position 11,866 of record CBFHUP010000022.1, read on the forward strand.
CTCCCCATCAGCAAGAAGTACCGCAGCATGCGCCTCGCTTTTTGGGGAGGGGTGCAATTGCTCGTGCTGGCTGCAGCCCTCACACCTTTTCTCATATACAAGTTCGGGGGAGACGATAGCCTGGCAGGACTGAGCGCTTGGTATTGGCCTGTGGGCATTCAGACGGTCATCGCATCGATGTGGTTTCTAGAAGAATGGAAGGGGTTTCCACGCAGGGGATATGCCGTGCGCGAACGCGACATTACATACCGTGCAGGGTGGTTGTTTCGCTCCACCACGACCGTTCCCTTTGGCATGATTCAGCACTCTGAACTCAGCCAAGGCCCGGTATCCAGAAAACTCGGCCTCAACCACCTCAAATTGTTTACCGCCGGAGGAAGTGGCAACCTGCGCATCGCAGGACTCGAGGACGCGGACGCCCAGGCTTTGCGGGCTGTCATAGAGTCGCGGACCCGCAGATGACCATGGACTTTGACGCCCCCAAACGGCAGCACCCTTTGGGTGTATTCATCCTTGGCGCCCAATTCACGTGGAAGGCGGTACAAGCCTCTTGGCCCATCCTCATCGGAGCCACCTTCGGTGAATTGAAATGGTACCACTTTCTGTTCTTTCCAGCAGGACTGTTGCTCGTTGGTGTTTTTGCCTTGGTGTACTACTTGCGCTTTCATTTCTACATCTCCTCAGACGCTCTGATCGTCGAGCGGGGCATTTTCCAGCGGGAACGGCTCCAGATTCCATTTGACCGAATCCAAGCTGTGCAGCTCTTTCAAGGCCCGGTCCAACAGGTTTTTGGACTCACGGGCCTCCGCGTCGACACCGCCGGCTCCAGCGGCAGCGAGTTGGAATTGGTCGCCATACGGAAGTCCGAAGCCACCGTGTTGCAGCAATTCTTGAACAGCAAAATGACCCCTGAATCTGGGCCTGAGACAGAAGGACCATCGGAAGAGGTTGTTGCAAAGCAGGATTCATCGGGCCTGCCGTTGGTGTCCTTGGACATGTCCAGTCTCATCAAAGTCGGGTTGAGTCAGAACCATTTCAAGAACGCTTTCTTGGGTCTGGCTGTGTTCATGTCGTTGTTTCAAGGGGCCGAAGAGCAGGTCTCTCAATGGCTGGATGGTCTGCCCATCTTGGTGTTGTCTGCGGTTGGGCTGACTTCAGTCTTGTTGTTCATCCCTGGACTTGTGGTCATGGGCATCATAGGCGTCATCACCAGCCTGGGCTCGGTTCTACTCAGGTATTGGAAGCTCGACAGCACCTTGGGAAAGGATGGGCTCAAACTCCAAATGGGACTGTTGCGGCGCAACGCATTTGAAGTGCCTTTCGACAAAATCCACCTCACAGAATGGAAGAGCAACTGGATTCGCAGGCTTCTAGGTTATGAAACCGTGCGCATTCGGCAGGCCCAAGCCGAGGGTTCTGGCGGGCTTCGGGTCTTTATACCTGCGATGGAACCTGTGCACCGAGAAGCCATGGAAGCGGCACTCTATCCTGATTTAGATGGTCAAAACACGGTGTTTGATGTGACCCCGGCACGGCGTCTGCGTTGGATTCTGCTCGCCATAGCTTCAGTTCCTACATTGCTGTTGCTCATTGACCCGGGTTTTGGAAACTCAGCCATGGCTGTGGCTTGGTTGATGTTTGTGTTCTGGACCACAGGGAGGAGATACCAGGCTTACCGTTTGCGCGTCTATATGGACTGTGTGGTGATGGAAAAGGGATGGTTTTGGCAAAGCCGCACGGTGCTCAAAATGAGCCAACTTCAGGGCGTAGAATGGAACCGCAACGCCTTGCTTGAACGAAGGAAAATCGGCCACTTGGTGTTTCATACGGCCGCCGGAGCATGCCGCTTCGATTACATTCAACGCGATCAGGCCGCTCATATTCGGGACTTCGCCTTGAACCAGTTGCATGCTGCAGGAGCAAATCTTGCACAGCAATAGCAAGACCCACCCCAGTGCACTTTCCGGCCGGAACGCCTCAAGGTCAATCTGGTAAGCTGAACTACAGGACAAATCGAGAAGTTCGAGGAGCAGGGCCACCGATATTCTGATCATAAAAGCGGGCCTTTACTTCAGGCAGAAGCAACCTTAAAGACGCCTCGGTTGTATTTTCATCGCACCGCCGTGACCGACACCACAGATGAAACATTGACCGCTGCCATAGCGGCATTGCCCCGGACGAATCTGGGTGACTTGGAGTCTGTCCAATTGATGCGCAGGTTCGACACGAAGTATGTCGTACCAAAAACTTGGCTTCCGCAATTGATGGAGGCAATGGCCCCCCATGCCCGTGTGCTAGATGTAGCCGGTGACGTGCAATGCCGCTATGAAAACCTCTACTATGAGTTGCCCGGTGATCAGTTCCTTCAAGATCACCTCAGGGGCAAAGCGCGGCGCATGAAAATCCGCAAGCGTCATTATGCCAGCAACGACAAGACTTTTCTTGAGGTCAAAAAGCGATTGCCCGGAGGAAGGACTTTTAAGGAGCGCATCGAGACCAGCCAGGGTATTTCCCCGGTTATGAGCGCAGAGGAGCTGGCCTTCTTGGACGCTCGTGTGCGCAATGCGGGCGCATTGACTGCCCGGCTTTCAGGCGGATTTTGCCGAACCACCCTCGTTGACTTTGAGCGCAACGAAAGACTCACTGTAGACCGCGACCTGAATGCTGCTGTGGTAGGGGAATCGGATGCGCCATTGCTGAGTGGCCTCGCCATCATAGAATTGAAGCAGCCTCGTCCGGACCGATACAGTCCGATCCAACTGTGGCTCCGCAGTCTGGACCAGCGAAAAGGCGTGATTGGCAGAAGGACGAGCATGAGCAAATACACCGTGGCCCGCCTGGCCAGAGATGGCAACATCGCAGGCCGCGCTTACCTTGCGACATATCGTAGGCTCATGAATGCACAATCTTGGGCCGGGGACCTGCAAGCCTAACCACGACATGACTGAAATCGCCCTGCATTTCGCAGCCAACCTGATCTCTTGTTGGATCATCGTTCGCATGATCTATCAATCCAAGGCCAAGCGCCGGGATTACGTGTTCACATTCATGATGGTGAGCGCATCGGTCTTTTTGCTTTGCCGCATGTTGAGCGGTGTTGAGCTCGACTTGGCCTTTGCTCTGGGCCTCTTTGCCATTTTCGGGATCATCCGGTATCGGACCAACGTGGTGCCCATTCGAGAGATGACCTATCTGTTTGTGGTCATTGCACTTGCTGTGATGAATGCGTTGGCTCCAGCCGCTATGGGGGAGTTGCCTGTTGCCTGCGGCAATGGTGCATTGTGGTTCCTTGCCTTTGCACTGGAGCGGTTGATGTTTGTGGAGCACCTCGTCACCAAGCGCGTAGTCTATGACCGAATCGAGTACCTGCAGAAAGACAAACGCGACGCCCTTCGTACAGATTTGGCTGAGCGGATTGGCGAGGACGTCGAACGCATCGAAATAGGAAACATCGACCTGCTCAGAGAAACGGCGGTCATCAAGGTCTCCTATCGCGGTGAGGACCATTCCGAGCACATCGACCCCAGCGACAGCGTATGATGCGGTTCCTGCCTTGCGCCATCCTGCTTTTTTGCGGAGGGGTTTTGCAGGCCCAAGTGATCAATCCACCCATAGACAGCGGCAACACAGCTGACACCACAGATTGGAGGGGGTGGAGTGCTGTTTCCCTAGGGTTCAAGCCAGCGAAAGGACTTGCCGTTGTGCTGAGTCAGCAGTGGCGATGGGACGATGATTTCGGGTCATTTGACCGTCAGTTGCAGCAGCTAGCTTGCACCTGGAGCCCGAAGTGGAATGCATGGAGTAAATCCCAATCTCTTGGGGTGGGTCTCAGGCACACTGCACGTCCTGATCGGAAAGGAGCCGTCCAAGGCGTGGACCGTTATCTGCGCGTGCAGGCTGAGCATGGCACTTCTTTTGATGTGGGCAGATGGGAGTTCGAAACCCGCATCCGCTATCAAAAACAAACGGCTGTTGAGCTCAAAGGCAACGGCGACCCAGATGACATCGCTGCCCAAAAGGTGTGGCGCTTTAAATGCGAAGTGGGTTACAACATCAAAGGATTCAAATGGGATCCGGTGATGGCCGTAGAACGGTTTATAGCTGTGGTCCCCGATGGTTGGAGCCCCGATGGTTCTTGGCGCATGAGGTTGGCGACCGGAACCAAAGTCGGGAAACGCCAGAAAATCCGGGTGTTCCTGCAAAGGGATTGGGAGTCCCAATACAACCCAGCTCCTCCTGGCTTGTCACTGTTCGAGGTGGGTGCCGGCGTAGACGACTTGAGGCCTTTGGGTGCGGTAGACTGGACGGTCGGCGTCCAATGGCGTTATCGCATCAAACTCCAGAAAAAGGTCAGCGCAGGGTCATGACACGTGTCCCGGTGCGGAGTTGCACAAACCCGGCTTGATGGGGTTGAAGGGGCCATTCCCAACGAAAACGGCCCGCGGGAAGATACTCTGACCTCTGTTCCAGCACCCTTCCTGCGCCGTCGTATGCGGTGAGATGGATCATTTGTCCTACATGCATGTCGAGCAGCATATCGGTGTCCGCGCGACGGGCTTCGAACCTTGCGGATTCGACCACACCATTCGTTTCACTCTGAAACCCATGAAAGGTCACGACATCGCTACCGGAATTGGCTACGCCCAGCGTATCCAATGCAACAGCATAACTGATGTCTGCAGGATTAGAAAGGCCTGCTGTGCCTGTCACCACAGTTTCGGACTCGGTAAAGTCGCTGTTGAATCGGGTGATCCTGGTTGGCGACCAAGAACTCACATAATACTGGCCATTTCCGTCGTTGTCTATACCGTCCAAGTTGCCCAAGCCTGAACCATCGACCAACGTGCTGACTTCGCCGCTTTCCAAGTCCACAGCAAGGATGTCCGCATTGTTGCCCCAGCACACGACAATGGCCCTGTTGTTGTCGACATCCACCACAATACCATTGGGAGGATCGGCCAAATTTCCAGCCAAAACCTCATGGGTCATCTGCTCAGGTGATTCGGCATTCACGGAATAAATCCTGTTGCCTTGGAAGTCACTGATGACCAAATGACCGGCACCATCATTGCCCATTCCATTGAGGAAACCGACGCCTGGAATAACCAGGGAACCTAGCAATTCTCCCGATTCCAAGGCGTATGCGTGAACCACATTATTGCCAATGGCATACAGCACACCATCCATAACCTCCATGCCGTGTGAAGCCACTGCTTCACCAAAAAAGGACCACTCCTCACCTTGGGTTTCTGTAACGAGCAAGCTGCTGCCATTGCTCACAAACCAACGGTTCCCGTCAGGGTCATACTCGACCGCTTCAATGCTACTGGGAGTTTGAGCGTAGGCCGTTAAAGTGAAAATGAGAGACAGGAAAACAAAAACAATGCGCATATACCGAAGGTAGTCCTCGGCGCTCAGTCATGCCGTTTCAAAGCCGAGGCGATCATCAAGAATATTCAAAACTCCGAGCAAGAAATACACCTTGGGCAAGGAGGGGGGCACCGCCCCACCAGCTGCACTTGAAAGAAGGTGTATTACTCCAAAACGATGACCTGCCGGGCGGACAGTCCAAAATGTCCATACCCCGTGCTGGTGTTGCTCAAGATGCCTGAAGGGTTGGCAAAGGGGTTGCCCTGAGCATCCTCGTGGGTTTGAACCGCATTGAAAAAGTCACCGAGAGACGCGTCCATCAAATCCACCACAAGTCGCAGCGCGAGGACCTCAGAATACCCATAGTAGGGGCCTTCATCCCAACGCTGACGGCCGAGCTGAACATCATTTAATGACTGTCCATCTACATTTTGGTCGTCCAGAAGCCAGCAGGAGCAACTCCAGTTGTAGTCCAGCCTTGGATCTTCAAAATCACCGCCCCATGCCTGGTTCCAAAAGGTGTCCTGCTCCACCACATATCCCTCTTCCAATCGAACGGCGTAAACATCGCGTTCTCCTTCTCGGTTCAGCAAATCCATGGTCACAACGTCATTGACATGAAACCCCCAATCATCCATAATAGTGTCGGCTCCAATCTCAAAAACCCACTCCAATTGTGGCCCAGGGGGTTGAATGGCCGTGGCCGTTAAGTCGTCCCACCCTGGAGCGCTCACTGTCAATTCCAACGGACCAAGAGGCAAGTCCAAGGGAGCGTCCAACTCCACCACCAACATCCTTTCAGAGTCCACATATTGGACGTCATTGGCGAGCCATTCCAATAAGGTCGTGTTTCCGCTGCGAATCACAGCGGTAGCCCCTTCTGGCAAAGACACAGTATCCGTACTCAGGAGGCTTGCGGTATTCGAGACTGACAGCACCGCCTTCATATCGCCAGAGTTCAAGATGCAACTGGCCGCCAAGGCAGGTTCGTGATCTGGGAACTCAATCTCATTGACCACCCCGTCAGCCCACTTTTCGCAGCCCGTGAGGAGGAAGAACAGGGCGAGGGCCCAAAAACGGATCAAAATGCGAATTGCCATGCGACAGAAGGGATAAGAGGAAACAGGCCGTATTCCCGGATGATCGGGGTTCCTAGGTCATTGGTGCCTGGAAGCGCAATGAAGGGATTCAAGTTGTTGTAAGCATTGTAGACACTCAAGACAAGGGACCGTTCGCCATGTTTGACTTTTTTGGTCCGAGTGGCACTGATGTCCATCCTGTGATAGGGGCTCAGTCTGAAAGAATTCCGCTCCGAGGGCACCTCAAAGGTCACAGGACTCAGCCCCCCACTGCCATTGGGCAAGAGGCTGCCGTATTGGACCTCGTTCAAGGTCAAGGCCCGTCCTGTTCCATAAACCCAAGTCCCACTCACGGTCCATTTTGAAGAGAGCTCATGAACGAGCACAATCGAGACGTCGTGTCGGCGATCATACGTGAATGGAAAGCGGTCTCCATTGTTCAATTCATCGAACTGGCGGTCGGTCCAACTCAACGTATAGCCCACCCAACCTGAGGTGCGGCCTTGCTTCTTTTGGACCAAAACTTCCGCACCATAGCTGCGCCCAACCCCTTGGGTCACGGCGTCTTCCCATGTGGTCTCGCCGGTCTGAAAAGCAGCAGAACCAAAGCTTGCGCCCTCCTTGTAGCTCAAGAGGCCGTCCATGTCCTTGTAGTAGCCTTCTAAACTGAGTTCGAAGTCCCCTGCAGATTGGGCTGCACCCAAAGCCACTTGCCAGCTCTGCTGAGGGCGGATGCGAGCGGTGGATGGCAACCACAGGTCTGTGGGGAGCGTGAGGCCTTCGTTGGTCAACAGGTTCACAAACTGGGTCATCTCGGCATAGGAAGCCTTGATGGCCATGCCATTTTTGAGCCGTTTGTTTAGGGCCAGTCGGGGCTGGAGAGAGGCGTAGCTCACCCCCTCTACAAACAAAGAAGAAGCATGTAGTCCCACGTTGGCTTTTAAACCGTCCGCCAATTCAACTTCATCTTCGGCATAAAGGAAGGCCTCGGTTGAATACAAGTTGGGCGAGCCCAAAATCGTGTCGAAACTGAATTCGTCAGAAGCGGACAGAATCAATTGCGTGGCCCCAGGATTAAAGCGGTGCTGCGTCACATTTCCTCCAAAACGGATGAAGTGCCTGTTGTTTGGTGCAAAGTCGAAGTCCACACGCCCGCCCAAGTCGCGGATTCCTGAATTGTACAATGAGGCGAATCGGTCTTGAGAAGGGGAGGGGCCTGTGTTTTCTGTTTTGAAGTCGAAGCCAGTGTTGAAATCGTACCGGCTCTTCATCAGGGTTACATTGGAAAACAAACGGGTTCCCCATTCGTGATTCCATCTCAGGGCGAGGACGGAATTCCGCCAATCCAATCCGAGGTCGATCTCTTCAACCAAGTCTTGATATTCACTCCTGGTGCGAACCCCGAAATCATCCACCCCTTGGAACGTGCTTAAATACAACCTATCCCGGTCTCCCAAGCGCCAATTGACCTTTGCGTTCAAGTCGTGAAAGAAATACCTCGGGTCCACTTGGTCGTCTGGTGGAGAGGAGGCCCGAATGATGGGGTTCACCAGTAAATCCAAATAGGTCCGGCGGCCACTGATCATAAAGGAGGCCTTGTCTTTGACCAATGGACCTTCCAAGGTCAACTTCGAGGCCAACATGGACACGGATCCAGCACCGTGAAGCTCTTTTTTGTGCCCCTCTTTCATGCTCACCTCAAGGATGGAGCTCAAGCGCCCACCAAATCGAGCGGGATATCCGCCTTTGGTGATGGAGATATTGCGCACAGCATCGGCATTGAAGACCGAGAAGAAGCCAAACAAATGGCTCACGCTGTATAGCGGAACCCCATCCAACAGAATCAAGTTCTGATCTGGGCTACCCCCGCGAACATAAATCCCACTTGACCCCTCACTGCCCGATTGAACACCCGGCAAAAGCTGCAGGGATTTGAGAAGGTCCACTTCACCGGCGATTGCAGGCAGCCTTTTGATCTGATCAATGGGCACCTCAATTTTGGACATCTGCACCTGTTCCTCGATGCGCTCTGACGCTCCGGACTCGACGACAGCTTCACCCAATTGCAATCCGGCCGCCAAAGCAACGTCGAGCTTCAGGTCGCCCGTAAGGTTCATCTGCAATTTTTGGGGGGTATAGCCGAGATAGGAGAACAGCACTTCTTGCTGGCCTGCAGGGAGACTGATGCTGTAATGCCCATACAAATTGGCTGTAGTGCCTGTAGCAGTTTCGGCATGCCAAATTGTGGCACCCAGCAAAAGCTCGCCGCTGGAGGCATCCTCGATGAAACCACTGAGCACAAATTGCGCTTCTTGACACTGAACCCGTCCTGGAAAACCAAACAGCAAGAGGCCAATGGTGAAGATGATACGGTGTTTCATGCTGAATCGAATGCGGAGCAAAACTATTGCCTCTACACAGAATGACTCGACCCAATTTTTGTGCTTGGGTCCGTCTGATTTGAGAACGATTCGCTGTGGCGTGAATGCAACGTGCATCTCGTCGAAATAGTTGCTGTAGAACGCCGGATTACCGCTGAGGAACCCCTCATTGAATGCAGATTTGGCCGCTCTAAGCATCCCGTGGCATTGCTCCACGGCGCCTCAGCCCTGCGATGGTCGTGTTAATTTTCTGGGTCATTTAACCCAAAGCGTTGGGTGGAAATAGAGGCCTGGTGTATCGCCTTGAACACTTCCTCTACAAAACCTTCAGACAAACCCTGTTCAACACCAGCAGATTTACTCTGCCTCAGGATGTTATTCCAACGTGCGATTTGAAGGATGGTCATGCCATTGGCCCTTTTGTAACGCCCGATTTCCTGAGAGATGCCCATGCGCCGTGCCAGCAGATCCACGATACTTTCATCGATCATGTCAATTTCAGCGCGCAAAGAGGACAGGTCTTCACGTCCTTGGCCATTTCCTTGGACCTTGGACTCGAGGCCTTTGATGATCTCGATGAAACGAGCCGGAGTGACCTGCTGTGCAGCATCGGTCCAAGCTGAATCAGGATCGGGATGAACCTCGACCATCAGGCCATCAAAACCAAGGTCCATCGCCATTTGCGCCACCTCAGGAACCATGGCCCGTTTGCCGGTAATGTGACTGGGATCGTTGAGCAGTGGGATTTCAGGGTGCCCAGTTCTAAAGTCAATGGGGATTTGCCAGAGGGGGACATTGCGGTATTTCTTTTGTCCGTGCACTGTAAACCCGCGGTGAACCGCCGAAAGTTGCCGGACCCCCGCTCCCGACAAACGTTCGAAAGCGCCGGACCATAGCGCCAGGTCGGGTTGCGTAGGGTTCTTAACGGCTACAGGAACATCGACACCCCGCAAGCAGTCGGCCATATCCTGCACTTGGAAAGGATTTGCAGTCGTGCGTGCACCAATCCACAGCATGTCAATGCCAGCCTTGAGCGCAGCTTCCACATGACGAGGTTGGGCCACCTCGACACAAACCTTCATTCCAAACTTGGACTGGACTTCCTGAAGCCAAGGAAGTCCAGTGTGGCCCACACCCTCAAATGCGCCTGGCCGGGTCCGCGGTTTCCAGATTCCCGACCGGAAATAAGAAAGGCCCATTTCCTGAAGACCGGAGGCTGCAGCCAAAACCTGCGCTCTGGACTCCGCACTGCACGGACCAGCAATTAACGTAAAAGACTCTTGCACAATGCAAATTAAGCACCATCAGGGGGCAGGGCTTCAAAATGGGTACAGAAGGATTGAGTCAGAATGCAGACGCAGATTAACTTACGCACATGACGATTTCACGCATTGCCATTACAGGCACATTGACACTGTTGTTGAACATCAGTGGTTTTGGCCAAATCTCAACCCCTTCGTTTCATTTTGACCCCTCTGAGGTCAGGATGCCAGCCACTTGGAGTCAGCCCCAAGAAGGCGTGCAGGCCATGCGCCGCAGCGGCCCGTTTTGGAGCAGCTACAGTGCTGAACACCCACGTTGGCAAGTGCAATTTCACCCTGCTACAGGAACTGTGCACCGCGCCTATGGTCCTGCCATTCCTGTGGCCAATCCCACATCGTGGCTAGAAGGGCAATTGGAGGCTGCCGGATGGCAGGTCTCCTCTAGCAATTGGACGGCGACCACCATGGGCAAGCACACTTTGTACCGCGCGGAGCAAACCGCAGACGGAAGGCCGATTCTGGGCACTGAACTTGTGGTGAAATTGGCAGATCAGGGCGTGGTCATGTGGGGCGCGCAATGCTTTCCACAAGCCGCATGGCCCGCAGAACTGGTAGTGTTGCAAAATCAAGACGTGGTTGCAGCGGCCACCGAAGGCCTCACCTTGACCGAGCTCTCTACGGAATTGGGCGGTGAGTCCTTGATTCCTTGGAGACATCGATTGGAAGAGCAATGGACCGTCAAGTTCCGCCCGGCGCGAAGCATCGAGGTGAAGGGCTTTTCGGCCGATGGCATTCCGGTTCAGTATGCCACATGGATTGACCTGGAGACGGGCGAAGTCTTGGAGCGCATCAACCAAGTCCACCACCTCGGTCATTCCAAAGGGAAAGGTGAGGAGCCTGCGCCACGCCCCATGGGACCCGCAGCACTGATGCAAATGCTCAGTTGCCAAGTGACAGGAACTGTTCACCTGACCCAACCGTTCGAGGCTACGACTGTAGTAGGCTTGGCCAATCTGGAGGTTTCCAACGGGGGGGGCACCCAATACACCGATGCTGGAGGTATGCTCAATTTCGAAGCGCCTGGATCCCAAGATTTGTCCATTCAACTCCAAGGACTGTGGAGCACGGTGACTTCCGACGGCGTAACGCCACAACTTGAATTGACGGTCGAAGGAGACTCTGTGGTGAGCTTTGACAACAACGCAACCATCCGAGAACTCAGTGCTTACCACAACGTCAACCGCATTCACGATCACATGCAGCAATGGCTACCAGGGTTCACAGGGCTGGACTTCTCCATGCCCACCGTAGTAGACGTGTCCGGAACCTGCAATGCGTTTTACACACCGGGTTCTCCCAGCATCAATTTCTACTCAGAAGGGGATGGCTGCAATGCATTTTCAATGGTGTCCGATGTGGTGTTCCACGAATACGGTCATGGAATCAATGACTTGTATTATGAGGGACTTGGCAGCGGATTCAACAACGGCGCCATGAACGAAGGCTACGCCGATTGGTGGGCCATAAGCCTCACCGACAACCCTGTGCTTGGTGCCGGTTGTTATTCTGACAACCCTGAATTCTACATCCGGCGCTACGACGTCAATCCCAAGGTGTATCCACAAGACTTGGTGGGAGAGGTGCACGCCGATGGGGAAATCATCTGTGGCGCATGGTACGACACCCACCTTCTTCTGGGGTCTGATTGGGAAGTGTCCATGGGCTTGTTTACCGATATTTTTGATGGCCAACAGGCCACAACCGCCAATGGAAATGAAGGGGAGGCTTTTGTAGAAGTATTGCTCGACGCCCTGCAAGCCGACGACGACAATGCTGACCTGTCAGATGGCACGCCCAATGGCGCCGCCATTTTGGAAGGTTTCGGGATGCATGGCATTACCTTGTTTAGCAATGTAGAAGTTGAGCACGAGGCGGAAGGCTATACCGCAGCAGATGAAAACATTGTCATCGGTGCCAATGCGCAGGTCTTGTTTCCATTCAGCCAATATTTCGGCAGCTGTGAACTCTACTACCGCACCTCCTCAAACGATGACTGGACATCCATGACCATGGACGCAGGGGAAGGCAGTGACTTCACAGCCATGATTCCAGCCCAAACAGAGGGGACGGTCGTAGAGTATCACTTTGGCATCACCGACATCTACGGGTCAGTAAGTGCAATCAATCCCTACAGTGCAAACGACCTGGACAATCCAAACCTGCCTTTCAACACCATCGTTGGTCTAACCCCGGTATTGATTGACGATCAGGACGACTATTCTGACTTTGGATTCTGGCAGATTGGACTCCCCGAAGACAACGCCACAACAGGTCAATGGGAATCGACCATTCCTGTCGGGTCCTACAGCAATCCAGGTGACCCCAGTACCATATGTGCTCCTTCCGAAGACCATACGCCAGGCGACGGCATCTTCGCGTTCATCACCGGTGTCAGCCCTGGTGCAGACGCAGGCATTGGGTCCAATGATGTAGACGCTGGCAGCACCACCCTCCAGTCAGAACCCATCGACTTGAGTGAAATGGTTTCACCGGTTCTGAGCTATTGGCGCTGGTATGCCAATGCGCCTGCTTCTGGCGCAAATCCAGGAGCAGATTGGTGGCAGGTTTACGTCAGTTCAGATGGCGGCAACTCTTGGGTGGAAATTGAAGAGACACTCACCCAAGACATTTCTTGGCGCCGGCATGCCTTTGCCATCGCCGACTTTGTCCCTTTGACCGATGCGTTCCAAATCAAGTTCACGGCATCAGACAGTCTTCGCCCAGATCAAGGGCTCGAATTTGACGGAGGGTCGCTTATTGAGGCTGGATTGGACGACTTGATCATCCACGATGTGGCCACGTCTTCAGTCAGTGAGACACGTCCCGGCGCAGGAATTTTGGCTTGGCCTGTTCCGTTTGCCCAACAATTGCACGCTGCTGGATGGCAGCAGGGTGCTCAGGTCCAACTGTTGGATGCCACCGGAAGGACGATGGCCAAAAGCACAGCCAATGCAAAGGGGGAGGTCCACATGACCGTAGAGCCTGGAGCCTCTGGAACCTATGTATTGACCGGAAACGGAAGCGACGGAAAAGTCCGACGAAAGGAACTTGTGAGGTTGGGCCATTGATTCAATCGTTCAGCGCATCTTTGCGCGCGATTTGAAAAACATGTCCAAGCCGATCAAAACCCGCCGAATGGCCATTAAGGCCGAGTGGCAGCGAGATAGCAACTCAGCGCCAGGGTTCAACAAGTACTTCATTACCATTCGGGAAACCGATGGTACAGAGTTACGCATGCCAGCTTATGGGCGGGACATGCAAGACGCGTTGAGCAGGCTCGTGAAAACGGAGCGGGCCGAAAAGCTGGCCGAGGTAACAGAAAAAGTACCCGACTTCGTGTATGTGTTGCTGTTTTTGGGCACCCTAGGAGTGGGCGCTACACTCAGCACGGCCAGTGATGACCCCATGTACTTTGCAGTGGGGGCCAGTGCCCTCGTCGTGCTGGTGGGCCTCTACCTGTTGAAGGTCAAGAAATAACCGGGTCAATTCCCGATCAGGTTTCCTCCTTCAGTGGGGGTCAACCAATTGACATGCACCAAATGCGCCTTCCCTGCGAGGGAGGCCTTGACGCGCATGAAACCTTGCACAGAGAGTTCCTCACTGCCGAAGTATTGTCGAACGTCCATCGTTTTGACCACGCCCGGCGCTACGCGGACTTCGAAAATGGCAGCGAAGCCATAGCGCTCATCGCCCATGGATCGAGCGTGTCCGCCGCCACTGATCGTGCCTGCATAACTGTTGTCAAAAGCCGAAGGCATGTGCAGTTCTGAACGGGTAGGGGCCTGGGCAGAAGTGGTCAATGTGACAAAGGCAAACAGAAGCGTGAGGATGGAGAATCGCATGGTCAGAGACATTTCATGCACATACGCGATGCATACCTCTAAGGTTACGCTGTTCCACAGCAAAAACCCCAACCTATCTTCGCTTCATGGGAAGAGCCTTTGAATTTCGCAAGGAGAGAAAGATGAAGCGCTGGGCAGCCATGTCCAAGACGTTTGCACGACTCAACAAAGACATCATATTGTCCATCAAGGAAGGTGGCGGCATTGCCGACCCCGATTTGAACGCACGTCTCCGCGCTGTGATTCAGAACTGCCGGGCTGCGAACATGCCCAAAGACAACATCGAACGGGCCATCAAAAAAGCAACCGATAAGGATGCTGCTGATTTAAAGCAGATCACCTTCGAAGGATACGGCCCGCACGGAATCGCTGTTTTTGTGGAAACAGCTACAGACAACAACAACAGAACTGTAGCCAACGTCAGGAGCCATTTCAATAAATGCAATGGCAATCTCGGGACCACGGGCAGTGTGGAATTTATGTTCACCCATGTGTGCCACTTCAAAATCGGTGCCGAAGGCCGCGATGCAGAAGAGCTTGAGTTAGAATTGATCGACTTTGGTGCCGAAGAAATTGGTGTGGATGACGACGCCATCGTCATTTATGGTCCTTTCGAAAGCTATGGCGGCATCCAAAAGAAACTCGAAGAGGACGCCATCGAAATCGTCGAGTCTGGATTTGACCGTATTCCTTCTACCACCAAAGAACTGGGGGCAGAAGAAACCCTAGAGGTCGAGAAATTGATCGAAAAGCTCGAAGAGGATGAAGACGTCCAAAACGTCTTTCATACCATGTCGTCTAGCTCTGATCAAGAGTAAACGATAAAAGGGAAGGGCTTACTCTGAACAGACCACTCCGAACTCCACGAGGAGTTGTAGCAAATCGTTGGTGCCTACAATGCCATCGGGGACGATGTCGGCCAAACAACTTTGGTCGGAAGAGAAAACGCATGAACCATTGTCTACTTCCGCAGTATTGTCAAAGTTGAATGCCGTGGGGTAGGTGCATCCGCAGGAAGCAGGGTGGTCCAGTATGGTAAAGCTGACTGAGGCCTGCTGACCAGACTCGTCTTCGGCTGTAAGGGAGTAATCACCGGCTTCAAGCGAGGTAAGGTCCACGTTGGTGAGGATTGTCACATTCCCAACTGCACCTTCTGATGCAATCTCAACAAGTCCTGTTGGACTTCCTGCACATCGGGTGGAGTATGCAGTAGCACTGATAGAAAATTGTGCTTGGGCTGAAAACGAGAGCAAGAAACAGGCCGCCGCAAGAGTGGTTCGAAGCATGGTGATAAGTATTGTGCCTTGAATGTACCAATTTTCAAAGCAACGAGAGTTTGGGGGCAAATAGAAATTTGTGTAAGTAGTATAATAATGACCAAAAGCAGGATATAAGAGTTTCAGTGGGCTAAATTTGATGGTGAAGAATTTTCTTTGTAGTTCCTTTGCGTTGTAATTTTAATTATGGACCGAACTAGCCTTCCGATTTTGCTTGCTGCGTGCTTTCTAAGCATCTCCTTTTTCAAAGTGAGCGCGCAATCAGCACCAGTGGAAAACGTCACATCTGGCGCATCGTTCACTAAAATTGACGAAGCTATCAGTGCGGCGTCTGATGGCGATATTTTGTTGTTGAGTGCATTGACATTCAATGAGAGCTTGACGATTTCAAAGCCAATCACCATTCTTGGTGATGAGAACGGAGGAACAGTCATTGACATTCGAAACACTCCAAGTTGGGGGATCCTGCTTTCCGCCAGCAGCATTACACTGAAGAACATTACCGTCCTGAGTGATCAATCGCACCAAGGCTACGGCATCCACTCTGATCCAGGTTATTCGAACATCACTTTGCGTGAGGTGCGCGTTCTGAACAATGCAACTTCCGGCATCGACCTCAATGGTCTAGAAGGTCCAGGCGTTAACCTCGTTGAGGGCTGTGAAGTATTGGGTTCAGCGAGCGGGTTCGGCTTGGCCCTGAGCAGCTGTCAGAATACGCTGGTTCGGAACTTCACCTCAAGCTCCAACGGATTCGGTGACATTGGTGTACTCGAGAGTGCTTATACTGACAAAAGAACAGAAACACTCACTTTCGAAGGAGAGTTGAATTTGGGAGGGCCACAAGGAGATGGACGCGGTGGAATCGTGATTCAGTCCGACACGACTGTGATTGACCCAGGCGTCGGTTTCAACTTTGACATTGACATGCAAGCTGGACTCTATCACCAGTTGACCGGCACTACGACCTACGATGGAGACCCATTGGGCTATGTTCTTTGTTCGCCTGAAGTTGTCGCCGACCTGTCCAATGCTCTCTCTGAAAGCCTCGGTATAGACGATTTGCTGGGCAAAAACCTGCTGTCAGGCGAATTGGAAGTGTGGCCGGGAATGTCGCTCCAAGTAGCCATCGACGCAGCGGACTCGGAAGATGTCATTCGTGTCGCCCAGCCAGGTGTTTACGACACCGAATTGGTGACCATTTCAAAGGCCATTACCATTTTGGGGCCCAACCAGGGCTTGGAAGCCGACAATCCAACCCGAGAAACTGAGGCCATTTTCGAAGGTGGGGTGGAGGTCACAGCATCCAATGTGACGATGGACGGCATTCGAATTCTAGCCAGTGCAGGCAAGCCTTTTGGCCTTTCCGTGGCCAGTGGCGTTGAGAATCTGCTGGTTAAAAACACCGTGATTCGCGGATGGTTTGAAGAAGATGGGAGTCCAACACCCATAGGCCTGGTGAACGAAGGACAAGCTGAGCTTATTGACTGCTCCCTTCGCAATTGGCCCGTTGCCGGAGTGTTGCAGGGAGGGGAGTTAGAATTGACCCGTCCCATTATTACCGACAACCGTGAAGGGCTGCGCATCGACGCAGTCAATGGCACACAAGACATCCTCAAAGTGACCGATGGTATCCTGAGAAATGCAGGTGCAGATGCTTTTGTGGTTTTGGCGGCAGACGCCACCGACTCCCTGGTCATATCAGGTGGAACCGCAAATCTGCACCGCTACGCATTTAGGTTCGATGGAGATTGCTCACTCGACATTACAGGAGGAACCTACACTGAGTCAGAGGAGCAAGTCTCAGGTCTGGACACACCGGGGCGAATTGACTTGTGCGAAGAGAACAGTTTCACAAACCCGGTCATCTTCATCGACGCATGCGATGATCCAACAGCTGTGAATTATGAAGAATGTGCTTCTGTCAACTCCGATAATTGTCTTTATGGAGGTTGCACTGACCCCTTGGCTTGTAATTATTCTGAAACAGCAGGTTCGGACGATGGCAGCTGTGAATTCTCATCCTGCTCTGGATGTTTGAACCTCATTGCATGCAATTACAATGCTTCTGCCACCATTGAAAATGGTGACTGTGAGTTCGACTCTTGCCGTGGCTGCACGAATGAAGATGCGCTGAATTATGAACCCACTGCACTTTATGACGATGGCTCTTGCTTGATCACAGGGTGCACGAACCCTGCAGCAGACAACTATGATCCCAACGCCAACTTCAACAATGGCGTTTGCTTTTTCTATGGCTGTACCGATTTCGAAGCTTGCAATTATGACCCCGAAGCCAACTTCAATTTGGGTACTTGTGACTACACGAGTTGCGCCGGTTGCGTAAACCCAAGGGCATGTAACTATGACGAAACGGCAACCTTGGACGCGGGAGATTGTGATTTCCTGAGCTGCCGAGGCTGCACCAATCCAGATGCGGTCAACTATGACGCCAATGTGACCATTGACGATGGTTCATGTCGGGTGCTCGGATGCATGGATCAGACTGCGATCAATTACAACCCCGACGCTACCTACAACGACGGGACCTGTATCTATGGCGGGTGTACAGATTCAAGCGCCTGTAACTATGACCCCAATGCATCCAATGATGATGGGAGTTGCGAATTCACATCTTGCGCTGGTTGCGCGATTGAAGGTTTCTGTAATTATGACTCAGAAGCTTTAATCCACGATGGATCCTTGTGCGATTATTTGAGCTGTTGTGGAGATCCTGCAGCAACCAATTATGACGCCAGCATTTTGCCGTCATTGACTTTTGGCTGCACCTATGGTCAATCGGCTGGAATGGCGTTTTTGTCGGAGTGTACACTGCCTTTCGCATGCAATTATGAAGCTGATGTTGACTGTGAGTTTGACAGTTGCGCAGGATGTACCGATGCGACTGCCTGCAACTATGACCCGTCAGCCACACTTTCAACGTCCACATGCGTGTATCCCAATGACATTTACGATAGCGACAATGTCGATTGCGATGGGAACTGCCTGAACGACGCCAATGAAAATGGGACTTGTGACGAAGAGGAAACGCTAGGGTGTACAGCCAGTGATGCCTGCAACTATAATGGGTTGGCTAGCCTAGATGATGGATCCTGCGAGTACACATCTTGTGCCGGGTGTACAGATTCATTGGCATGCAATTACGACAGTGCTGCCGACATCAATGACAACTCATGTGACTATGCTGCATGCTCCGGATGCATGGATACAGACGCGTGCAACTACGACGCCTCTGCATCCATTGACGACGACTGCATTTTCCCCATTGACATTTACGGAACATCGGCTGTAGACTGCAACGGAGACTGTTTGGAGGATGTCGATGGAGACGAAGTTTGCGATGCAGACGAAATTCTAGGCTGCACCAATGCCTCTGCCTGCAACTACAGCGCAGAAGCCACTCAGTCAGACGGAAGTTGTGACCTCACATCCTGTGCCGGTTGCATGGATGCCACAGCCTGCAATTATGATGACACTGCTACCAGGCCAGATGACAATTGCGATTACATCTCATGCGCCGGTTGTATCGACCCAGCCGCATGCAATTACAATGCTTCTGCGACAATCAGCACCGTGTGCGATTTCCCTGAAGAAACCTATTTGGACTGCGATGGTGAATGCAACTCTGATATTGATGGCGACGGCATTTGTGATGAGCTTGAGATTGAAGGATGCAACGACATAAGTGCCTGCAATTATTCAGAAGCTGCAACAGACAACGACGGAACATGCGATTACACTACCTGCGCTGGATGCACGAATCCAGGAGCGTGTAACCACAATGCATTTGCCACAATCAACGACGGATCATGCAACTACAGTTCTTGCCAAGGGTGCACCGATCCAGAAGGCTGCAATTATATATCAGGCGCCACTACGGACGATGGAAGCTGCATCTATGTTCTCGATTTGTACAATGTGACCAACTTGGATTGCGGTGGTGTGTGCATCAATGATTCAGATGGAGATGGAATTTGTGATGAGGATGAGCTCAGTGCATGCACGGATTCATTGGCATGCAATTATGTCCCGAGTGCCGACACTGACGATGGATCATGTGAGTTTTCCAGCTGCTCGGGCTGCACTGAACCCACGGCTTGCAATTACAACGATGGCGCTACGATTGACGACGGAACGTGCACTACAGCTGTTTCCTTGTACGGTAAGGACTACCTCAACTGCATTGGCGAGTGTCTCAATGACCTCGATGGTGACGGCATATGTGACGAGGAGGAAACAGGCTGTACCGACACATCGGCCTGCAACTTCGATTCGAATGCTGTAGAAGATGATGGCTCTTGCACCTATCCGGAGGAAGCCTACCTTGATTGCGCAGGCAATTGCCTCAATGATGCCGACGGAGATGGTATCTGTGATGAGTTGGAAATTTCAGGTTGCGAGGATGAAGCAGCATGTAATTTCAACCCGAATGTCACCGAGGACGATGGGTCATGTGTTTATGCCAATACAGCCTGCGCTTATTGTAATCCAGATGGCTCAGTCAACAACAACGACGATGACGGCGACGGAATCTGCAATGGCGACGATGCTTGTGCAGGAGACTTCAACAACGATGGGGTCCGTACCGCAAGTGATGTCCTTGTTGTCTTGGCAGCATATGGTTGCACTGAAGAATGCGGTGAACCAGATTTAGACGGGGATGGAGTCGTCACAGCTGCAGACGTCCTGGCCATGTTGAGTTATTTCGGGACTTTCTGCCCCTCCTGATGTAGCAAACATCCATTGAGACTGAAAAGGGCCGCATTTGCGGCCCTTTTTCGTGTAAGATTTCGATGAAAATAGAAATACAGAACACAAATAGGTTAAAATAATCGACTAATAGAGTATATTTGTAGCCAAGCCTATATAGTAATGCTGCGAATTCTGATCTTGCTTGCCCTTTCCATTGGTGCCTCCTGTATACAGGCACAAGTGGCACCCATCGCCCCCGTGACCAACGTCACAACAGGGGTCGAGTACGATGACATTGCTTCTGCAATGCAAGACATCTCGGAAGGGGATTTCCTGCAATTGGCCGCTTCCAGGTTTACCGAACATGTGAGCATTTCGGTGCCCATGACCCTGGCTGGCGATCCCAATGGGACCACAATTCTGGACGTATCTACCATGGATGGATGGGGCATAACCCTATCTAGCAATGGCATCACCATTCAGGACTTGACCATTGTAGGCGCTGGTGCCAACAATGCTTATGCTGTGCACAGCGAGCCCGGCATTACTGGCCTGACTTTGATGGACATTGTGGTGACCGAATCCACCAAGTCGTGCATTGACCTCAATGGTCTGACGGGGCCAGACGCGAACACTCTGAAGGACATTACGGTGAGCAACAGTTCGACTGGTTTTGGTTTGGCCCTCAGCACATGCTCCAATATGCTCATTGAAAACATCACGAGCTTCGGCAATGGTTTTGGCGACATCGCCATCATGGAGTCCAACTATTATGATCAAGAGATAAACGCCGTTTCATTTTCAGGGTTCCTCGATTTGGAAGGCCCCACGAACTTGGGTGGCGGCGGTGTCATCGTGCAGGTCAACCCTGAAATTGTACCTGTAGGAATCGGCAGCAGTTTCCCGATCAGCATGACAGCAGAAGGTTTTGAACACCTCCTTGAAGCGCCAGGCGATGAACTGACCGGTTGCATCCTTGTGCACAACGACAATGTGCGCAGCATTGCCGCCAGTCTTGGCGCAGAGATCCAATCCTTGGTGTCCTACAATATGATCACCCAAGGCATGTCCGTATTTCCTGGGATGTCGGTCCAAAGTGCCGTCAACGTTGCCGGAGACAACACCATCATTAAACTGGAGCCAGGCGCATACAATGAAGGCCCCATCGAAGTGGGCACCAGCATTCAATTGATGGGGGCCAATGCAGGATTGACAGGGACTGATGCAGCCACGCGTGATGTAGAGTCTGTATTGGAGGGCATCATTGTAACGGGCGGACACCCCACCGTAGACGGTGTTCGGCTCAACCCTGGATCTGGCAGCGCTGTTGAAGTCTTGACGGATGCAGAAGGTTTAACGCTGAAAAACAGCGTGCTGGCTGGCAATGGTACGGCGGGCTCAGAAGGAGTTATTGCACGCCATTCCACAGACCTGCAAGACTTGCGGGTGACAGGATTCGCCAATGGAATTGTTCAACGCTCAGGCCAGCTATCAGTATCCAACAGCTGGTTGAAAGAAAACCAGACAGGTTTAAAAGTGTCCCATGATGCTTCCTCAGCGGATGTCACTTTGGTTCAGTCCTGTTTGTTCGAAAATGCAGGAGGGGAGGCCGTCAACCTACATGCAGGCCAACCCTCCGACACGTTCACTATGACAGATTGCACGCTGCAACTGCACGGTGTAGCCTTCACAAAAACGGCCGAAATGTCATCGAGCCTGCTGAACAACACCTTTTCAAATTCAGAGTCGCAGGTTTCGGGCGTTGACCGGGAAGGTCAAATCGCACTGTGCGTCACAAACAGTTTTTCACCTGCTCTTCGAATCACAGGTTGCACGGATCCAACGGCCGACAACTTCGAGGCTTGCGCCAACATCAACTATGCCTGCCGGTACGACGGATGCACATCGCCCAAGGCCTGCAACTTCGACCCCTCTGCCAATGCAGATGACGGCAGCTGTGACTTCGTGACTTGTGCAGCATGTCCTTTGGGATTCGCCTGCAACTACGACCCCAATGCCGACCTCTACAAAGTTGGCGCATGTGACTTTTCAAGCTGCGAAGGTTCAGGCATGGCACTAGATGGAGACGACCTGGCTGGATTGACCCTTTTAGAAGGGTGCACCATTCCCCAGGCGTGCAACTACAATGCCAATGCTGACTCAGACGACGGGAGTTGTGCTTTTGATTGCTATGGCTGCATGGACAGCGAGGCCTGCAACTTCGACGCGGCATTCACACAAGCCTCCGACGAGACGTGTTTGTTTATCCACGACCTTCATTCCTCGCCCCATGTGGATTGCGGTGGAACCTGTTTCAACGACGCCAACGCCAATGGCGTATGCGATGAGGAAGAAGTCAGCGGCTGCATGGATGCCACCTCGTGCAACTTCTTGGGTGAGGCCACCATCGACGATGGGAACTGCGATTACACCAGCTGTGCAGGCTGTATCAACCCCGCCGCATGCAACCACAACGCAGGTGCCTGGGTCTCTGATGGCTCTTGCGATTATGCCAGTTGTTCCGGTTGCAATGCCGACAACGCTTGCAACTATGACCCCAGTGCCTTGATCGACGATGGCAGCTGCCTTTTCCCGGTGGACCTGTTCAACAAGGGCTATGTCGATTGTGAAGACGTTTGCCTGAACGATGCCGATGGCGATGGAATCTGCGATGAGGAGGAGCTGCAAGGCTGCACCAATTCCGGGGCTTGCAATTTCGATGCAGAAGCCACAGACGACGACAGCTCATGCGAGTTTAACAGCTGCGCGGGCTGCACCGACGAAGCATACTGCAACTACAATCCAACGGCCACAATCAACAACGGGAGTTGCGCTACGCCAGAGGACCTCTACCCAGACGCTGTCGTCGATGGTGTTTCAACGGTGGATTGCTTGGGCCGTTGCCTTAATGACGCCAATGAAAACGGCATTTGCGACGAAGAAGAAGCGGCATGTACCGGCGATTTTAACGGAGATGGATTGAGGGGAGCCGCAGACATCTTGGTGATGTTGGCCGCCTTTGGCTGCCAATCTGATTGCGGCGAGCCCGATTTGAACAGCGACGGCATGGTGGCGGCAAGCGACATTTTGATTGCACTGTCCACCTTTGGCGTG
>CBFHUP010000023.1:0-34649 GCA_965659115.1 uncultured Flavobacteriales bacterium
ACGGCTTCTTGGCCACCATGTCCGACGAAGAGAAAACCGAGAAGCAGTACATGTTGCGCGACTACATCAAAGGCGCACAGAAGAAGGCCATTCGCGATTTGCTTTTGAACGAAGGCATTCGCTTGGACGGCCGTGGCACAAAGGACATCCGCCCCATCTGGTGCGAAGTCGACTATCTGCCCGGACCACACGGATCCGCCATCTTCACTCGGGGTGAAACCCAGAGCTTGACCACCTTGACCTTGGGAACAAAGGACGACGAGCAGCTCATCGACAACGCCCTTGTGCGCAAGACTGAGAAGTTCCTCTTGCACTACAACTTCCCACCTTTCTCTACAGGTGAAGCCCGTCCGATTCGCGGAACGAGCCGCCGTGAGATTGGTCACGGAAACTTGGCTTTGCGGGCCCTCAAGCCCATGTTGCCGCCAGTTGACGACTGCCCTTACACCATTCGTTTGGTCAGTGAAATTCTCGAGTCCAACGGTTCCAGTTCAATGGCAACCGTTTGTGCAGGAACATTGGCCATGATGGACGGAGGCATCCCAATGAAGCGTCCCGTCAGTGGAATTGCCATGGGATTGATTACCGATCAAGAATCCGGCAAGTATGCTGTCCTCAGTGACATCCTTGGAGACGAGGACCACCTCGGTGACATGGACTTCAAGGTTACAGGAACATCCGAAGGCATCACAGCCTGCCAGATGGACATCAAGATCAAAGGTTTGTCCTTTGCTCAGTTGACCGAAGCCCTGCTTCAAGCCAAGGAGGGCCGTGCCCACATTTTGGGTGAGATGCTCAAGACCATGGACACGCACCGCGATGATTACAAGGACCACGCTCCACGTATCATCTCCTTCGAAGTCCCTGCAGAAGCCATTGGCCCCATCATTGGCCCAGGCGGTAAGATCATCAATGAGATCCAGGACACCACCGGTGCCAACGTTTCCATTGCTGACGCTGACGGAAAAGGTATGGTCGAAGTTTCTGGCGACAACAAGCAGAAGATTGACGCCGCCGTTGCACGCATCCGTGCCATCGCATTCCCACCAACGGTTGAAGTTGGAGAGGTATACGAAGGCCAAGTGAAAACTGTGATGCCATACGGCGCGTTTGTTGAGATCATTCCAGGTCAAGACGGGTTGTTGCACATCTCTGAACTGGAACACGGACGTGTCAATGAAGTCACCGATGTGATCAACGAAGGAGACACTGTCAAGTTCAAAGTCACCGGTCGTGACCCTCGCTCTGGAAAGCTCAAACTGAGCAGAAAAGTGCTTCTTCCGAAGCCCGAGTGAAACGAAAGACCAAATAATACGTTTGAAGGGGAGGAAGGACCCGCCATTCTCCCCTCAAACATTTGAAACGCAACGCCCATGAGACAGCTAAAAATCACGAAACAGGTCACCAATAGGGAGACCGCATCGCTGGACAAATACCTCCAGGAAATCGGCCGGGTCGACTTGATCACGGCAGAAGAAGAGGTAGAACTGGCCCGGCGCATCAAGCAAGGCGACCAAGTCGCTTTGGAAAAGATGACCAAAGCCAACCTGCGTTTCGTGGTTTCTGTTTCTAAGCAATACCAGAATCAGGGCCTGTCTTTGCCTGACTTGATCAATGAGGGCAACCTCGGCTTGATCAAAGCCGCACAGCGTTTCGATGAGACCCGCGGATTTAAATTCATTTCTTATGCGGTGTGGTGGATCCGCCAGAGCATTCTGCAAGCACTCGCAGAGCAGAGCCGGATTGTACGTTTGCCGTTGAACAAGATTGGTTCAATCAACAAAATCAACAAAGCGTTTGCCCGCCTTGAGCAAGAGTTTGAGCGCCCTCCGACACCTGCAGAACTTGCTGAAGTACTGGACATGACCCTCGACGAGGTCAAGCAAAGCTTGAAGAACGCAGGCCGCCACGTTTCTATGGATGCTCCATTGAAAGACGGCGACGACAGTTCCAGCACGATGTACGACGTGCTGCAAACCAATGACACGCCTTCACCCGACACGGTGTTGATCACGGAGTCATTGCGCAAGGAGATTGAACGCTCTCTGCAAACGCTCACCAGCCGCGAAGCGGATGTCGTGCGCTTGTACTTCGGACTTGGTGGAGAACACCCACTGACTTTGGAAGAGATCGGGGAGCGGTTTGACCTAACGCGCGAGCGTGTGCGTCAAATCAAAGAGAAGGCCATCCGCAGATTGAAGCATACCAGCCGCAGCCGCATTCTCAAGAGTTACTTGGGCTGAGCGGACAAGCTGTCCCAAAGAAATCGGCTTGCAGCCGTGCGAAACGGGCCCCAAAGGAGGGCCCGTTTTGTGTATACCCCTTTTTCTGAATCCTTGGGTATGCCCAAGGCATGTTCCATAGCCCGTCGAACACCCAAATCGTCCACAGGGAATACATCCGGCCTGCGCAGCTGAAACATCAGGTGCATTTGTACGGTCCAAGGCCCCAAACCTTTGACCCTCGTCCAAGACTTCACAATGGCCCCGTCTTCCATGTGCGACACTCCATCAAACATCTCCGGGTCTGAGACGTAATGCCGCGCTAAATCCTGTAAATAGCCATGCTTCTGGCCGCTAACACCGGCAACCCGGTGATGTTCCGATGAAGCAGACAACACCATAGCCGCATCTAAATCACCACCGTAGAGGTCCAACAATCGCCTCCAAATCGTGTGCGCAGCCTTGGTGCTGAGCTGTTGACCTATGATCGCCCTCGCCAAGCTCTCAAAGGCTGAACGGCTGTCAGACTCCTCGGGGTCACCCAACTGCTGGACCGTGTCGTAAAATTCTGGGTCCACGTTCTGGAAATGCAACCTGGCGTCATTCCAAGACCAGTCCGCATCAGATTCTACAAATGTTGACGTTGGTGGTGTATCGGCCATAACTGAAAAGTTAAGGTGCCGCTTCCATCCTTAGTTTCGCGACATGTTCCAACAGAACACCCCTTCAACATCCCAACGTGTCTCTGCCAAAGGGTGGAGGTGGACATTGGGCGCCTTGACCCTTTTGTTGGGCTTGTTTACCGTGTCGACGGGCTGCCAAGGGGACAAGTACTACCTCGGCGCCGATGCGCGGGTGTCATTTAGCCAAGACACATTGTGGTTCGACACCGTATTCACATCCATAGGCAGCGCCAGCCAGGCACTGCGTATTGTCAACGACAGCCCCGGGCGCATTCTCCTCGAAGACGTCACCTTGGAAGATGGTGAGGGGAGTGAATTCCGGGTCAACATCGACGGCATTCCAGGCCCAAGCGCCAGCGGACTCGTTTTGGAAGAAGGTGACTCCATTTACGTTTTTGTGGAGGTCACCGTAGACCCGGAGGATGTCAACCTCCCTTTTATAGTCAAGGACCGCATCAGGGTCACGGTCAATGGATTCAGCCAATACGCCGAGTTGCTCGCCTGGGGCCAAGACGCCTTTTTTCATGGAGCTCCGGGAGGATTGACCACATTGCCTTGCAACGACATCTGGACGGCCCAGCGGCCCCATGTGATTTATGGCGTCGTCGGGGTGGCGCCGGATTGCAACCTGACCATCGAGGCAGGGTGTGATGTACACGTGCATGCTGGAGGTGGTATCTATGTGGACCGGGGCACGCTCGAAGTCAATGGTGAATTGGGCCAAGAGGTGACCTTTGAAGGCGACAGACTCGAGCCAGAGTATGCGGACATCCCCGGCCAATGGGGCATCCAAGTCGACACCTTGATTCAAACTGATTTCGGAGTGGCCCAAGCGAGCATTCTCGGTGGGGGAATTTGGATCTACGGATCACCCGGAAGTACAATGCGGCATGCTGTTCTGCGCAACGGCACCATCGGCTTGCAAGTGGACACCACAGGCGTCGCAGGAGGAGCTGCACTCAGCATGGAGAACTGCGTCATTCACAACATGAGTGGCATTGGCCTGCTGGCCCAAGGCGCCAATGTTGATGGAACCAACCTGCTGATGTACGATTGTGCCCAAGCCTGTGCAGCACTCACCATAGGAGGACGCTACAGGTTCACGCACAGCACTTTTGCCAACTACTGGTCTGATGGCACCCGGTCTACCCCAACCGTGCTCATCAATGACCATTATGAAGACGCCGCAGGCAACTTGCAAATCAGGCCATTGACCGAATCTCGATTCCTGAACTGCGTCATGTGGGGAAACAATGCCGGCCTCCAAGATTTCGATGAATTGGTCGTCGACCTTCAGGGCAATGACAATGACCTGCTCATACGCGGTTGTGCCGTGGAAATGGACGACTTCGGGCTGGCCGATTGGATCGAGGAAAGCAGCCTCGACGCCGCGCCTCCCTTTGCGGATGTCTTCAACAGGGACTTCCACCTCATTAGTGGCAACAGCCA
Source organism: uncultured Flavobacteriales bacterium (assembly GCA_965659115.1). Classification (GTDB taxonomy): domain Bacteria; phylum Bacteroidota; class Bacteroidia; order Flavobacteriales_D; family Sanyastnellaceae; genus UBA8752. Next base: position 4,355 of record CBFHUP010000023.1, read on the forward strand.
ATGGAATGGATTGGGCATTCCCGCTGGGTTGCCCTTCTTGTCAACCGACCTCGACGGCTTGCCAAGGGTGGTGGGGACTGCACCCGACAAAGGGTGCTACGAGCGTCAATAACCCGCGGGCCACACGGCCTGTCCTGAGCCCATTCGCGAAACGATGAGCCGTCACATTTTAGACGCATTGATGCGCCTGTTTGCCCTCATCACCTTGAGGGAGGAGGGCCTCGAAAAAGGAAGAGAGGTCGTCGCCCACTTCCTGCGCAGCCGGTTGCCCAAGGACGCGGTCACAGAGTGGCTCGGTGTTTTTGAAAACTACCTCTCGGCACAAGGCAGTGCTGTAGAATCCAGAGAACTCGCCGGCTTGAAACGAACCGCTTTGCGTTCGACCAAAGTCTTGCGCACCTGCACTGACATCAACCGCGATCTGCAAGCGAGCGAGAAAGCACTGGTCTTTCTGCGCATGCTCGAGTTTGAGCACGCCATGCTGCAAAGCAATGGGGAGCAAGACAGCCTTGGAAGAGAGCTCACCGACCTTGTAGCCGACGTGTTTGGGGTTAGGGAAGGGGAGAAGCGCTGTTATGAGACTTTGGTCTTTGACACGGCCAAATGGCCTGTTATGACCCAGCGGTACCACGAGGCATTCCTCATTGGGGACCAACCCCAACTTGGAGGGGTCGTCAAGACAGGGTGGACCACTGCCTTGGCCTGCTTTCGCCATCCGGAATCCCAAGTGGTGTTCATCCGGCCGCTGGGTGGAGGAACCGTACAACTCAATGGGGAACCACTGGACCCCAACCGCACACAGCCCTTTACGCCGGGTTCTACATTGCGCCATCCGGGAACGGCCCCCTTGCACTTCGTGGACATCCAACGCTCCTTTATGGAAGAGGAGAACATTCCAGAGCTGGCCCTCGAAATCAATGAGGTCAGCCATTGGTTCAACTACCCTGGAAAACAAGCGCTGCACCCCTTTCGGACCCAAGCGCGATCGGGCATGCTGGTCGGGGTCATGGGGGCCAGTGGATCGGGAAAGTCAACCCTGCTCAACCTGCTGGCCGGCACCGAGTCTCCCACCTTTGGAGAGGTCACCATTGACGGCATCCCGGTAACCGATGAAGCCGCGCGTTCATGGATTGGGCTGGTCCCCCAAGAGGACCACCTCTTGCCAGAACTGACCGTCGGAGAAAACCTCTTTTATGCGGCACGGCTTGCCTTTGCCAAAGACGATAGGGCACAAAGCCAAGAGCGCGTTTCAGTGTGCCTCAAACAACTGGGACTGTGGGAAGCCCGAGATCTCCCCGTAGGAGACGCCCTGCGCAAAACCATCAGCGGGGGCCAACGCAAAAGGCTAAACATTGCCATGGAGCTGATCCGTGGGCCGAGGGTGCTTTTGGTCGACGAACCCACAAGCGGACTGAGCAGCAAGGACTCTGAATTGCTGATGGACCTGCTCAAGCAAATGACGTACAATGGCACCCTCGTCATTGCGGTCATCCACCAGCCCAGCGGAGATATTTTCCGAAGTTTCGATGCACTGTGGGTCTTGGATCATGGAGGCTACCCGGTTTTTACAGGCCGTCCATTGGACGCCTTGACCCACTTCAGAACCATTGTCAACCACTTTGAGGCAGACAAAGTCGCCTGTGGAATGTGCGGGCACGTCAACCCCGAGCAGATCTTTGACATCATCGACGTTCCCGTCTTGGACGGCAGGGGAAAATCGACCGGTCAAAGGCGCATAGGCCCCAAAGAGTGGAACGACTTCTACAACGTGTTGCTCGTTCCCAAGGTGGAGGCAGAGATGGAAGGACACGAGCCAGATCAGTCCCCGCCTTCTGCACCCGAGGGGGTGCTTCCACCAAGTTGGTGGCGACAATGGTCCATTCAGAGCGCCCGTGACATGGCCAGGAAATGGAAGAACCGCCAGTACTTGCTGATCAATGTGCTCGAAGCGCCCCTCTTGGCCGTCCTTCTGGCATTTATTCTGCGGTCCACTGAGGACGGCAGGCCTTACACTTTTGGCCAAGCCACGAACATCCCGCACTTCCTCTTCATCGCAGTCATTGTGGCCATTTTCATGGGACTCACGGTGAGTGCAGAAGAACTGTTTCGCGATCGATTGATGCGCAAACGCGAACAAAACCTGAGGCTCAACTGGGCCGCTTACCTCACCGCTAAGAGCAGTGTGCTCTTTGGCATCAGTGCTGTACAGACTTTGTTGTTCGCGCTCTTTTCTCACCTGATTTTAGAACTCCCAGGGCAATTCTTCGCGTACTGGTTCACCCTGTTTTCTGTGGCCGCTTGTGCCAACATGTTTGGACTGGTCATATCGCTCATGTTTAACAGCGTGCGCGTCATTTACTTGGCCATCCCATTGTTTATCATTCCACAGCTCATGCTGGGCGGAGCCATTGTTACTTTTGACAAACTCAACCCCAGCATATCCAAACCCGCTGGCGTTTCCCCCATTGGCCAAATCATGATCAGCCGCTGGGGCTTCGAAGCATTGACCACCCTGTATACTGCACAGACAGACTATGGGGAGGCCCTTCTTGAAGCCAATGGTGCCTTGGCCCAGTCTGCATTTAGGCGCGACCGATGGTGCCCAGAAATGCAACGACAAATCAACCGGGCCCACCAAGGAGATGGAGCGGCCCTCCGCACAGTAGCATCCGAATGGAGCACCCTGCTCAAACATGGTGAAGTCAACGTAACTGCCACATTTGAAGACGGCATTGACGACACTGAAATGCTGTTGCTTTTGGAAGAACTCGAGCTCTACCGCAAGGCCCAAAGACAATCCTGGCGATTTGCCAAAACAGCCAAAGACAAAGTCTTGGAGGAGAATGGTTGGGACGACCCTGTGAAAAGCCTGGCCATCAAGGAGTCAGAGTACAACCAGGTCCTCATAGATTGGACCACGCAAGATCAAGTCCTCAATAAAGGGGTGACCGTCTACAGCAACAGCATCGTCAACACCAAAGACGCCCTGTATGCACCTGCAAGCTTTTTAGGTTGCGGCGCATTTCACGCTGCTCAAACCCGCATAGGGCATAGAATCTTGCCCAAAAGCCGGGGGAATTGGCTCGTCTTGTGGGGGACAACCTTGGCCTTCATTGTGGCCTTGGCTTCCAAAAACCTGCTTAGGCTTCCGGGTCGATCTCGACGAACTTGAAGGGAACGTTCACAATGTGATCGTAATCTTCACCGGCTTCTAGCATGTCTTCGTCGTCGGCATCGAAATACCACTGCACCTCCAAAGCATCACATTGTTCAAGCCGCTTGAACAGGTCCAATAGACACTTACTGCTGCTGGTATTGAAATACTCCAGCTGCACCTGAACCGTCAACTTAAAGTCAGGACCAATGGACTGAGCCCAATCCAAAACCGGACGATAAAATTCAACGGCATTCTCAGGAATCGATCGACCGGACAGCACAAGGCGCTGGTCTTCCGCTTGGAAAACGATCTCTGGCGTTTTGACAGTAGGAGATATGTGAAGGGGACCCATGTCTCAAAAATAGTCAACGCGTACACGCCAGCTCGACAGAGACAAACAACTTGGGCCCATTCGGGGCGTGGATAATCCGAATTTGCGGCGGATTGACAGCAGCTTTGGCCAGCGAAACCCAACCCAGTCCTGCTCCGCCACGTGGTGTGCGGTTCCCTGAATCCAAGCATTGACGATAGAGCAACCTCCAATCCAAATCTCCATCATCCATAGAGGCTGTGGTCAACTCTTGCAGCGAGATGTATTGCTGTATCCACCGCTCAACTTGAGGCAAGTCGCCACTCCGCACAGGGTTTACGCTGCGAATTTTAAAACGGGGCTCTCCATGGAGCGACCGTCCCATCAACTTGAAGTGAGCGGAAGAATGGGGGTCTGCATGACGCTCGAGGTTTTGAACACATTCAATCACAGCCCGAAAGACCCTGCGGTCCTCCATGCGTTGGACCACCACCTCTTCAAGGTGCTCAAGCAAAGTGTCCAGATTGCCCGTCGACGGCATGCCGTCAAACGTGGCTAAGCCCATCCAGCGCCCCTTTGAAGGGGAAAAGACGGGGCATGTGTCTATTGAAATCATCGAACGGCAGGAGTCGGAATCGTTTCGCATACGGACATCAAGGCCATGAGGTTGCCCAATCCCTTGGATTTATCTTGGCGCGCTCAAATGGATTCAGCCCATCACCCTTCTCCCTGGTTCGAGGCGTGGTTCGACAACCCACACTATCACCAGCTCTACGGCCACCGCAGTTATGCAGAGGCCGAAGCATTTGTCTCCGCTATGCATTCTCAGTGGGAATGGGACAAGTTGAACCTGCTCGACCTCGCTTGTGGAAAAGGCCGTCATGCCCGCGCTGCCGCTTTGAATGGGCACACCGTCGTGGGATTGGACCTCAGCCCCAACAGCATTGCGGCTGCTCAGTTGGACCACCACGATGTGCCCAACTTGTCCTTTGTAGAAGGCGACATGAGGGACTTCGTCATCGAACAGCAGTTCGATGGCATTCTCAATCTTTTTACCAGTTTCGGCTACTTCAATCAGCCGCAGGACCATTTGGCAGTATTGGCCAATGTGCACGCCCATTTAAAGCCAGGCGGGTTTTTCGTCTTGGACTTTCTCGATGTGCATTTTGCCCAGCGCCATTTGGTGCCCGAAGAACAATTGGAACGGGGAGGGGTGATGTACAGCATTTCTAGAAAATTGGTGACTGCATCTGCCGGTGGTTATCCGACCTTTGTGAAACACATCTTCCACGAAGCACCCGATGGAAAAAAAGAACATGTGGAACGCGTCGCAGCATTGGACAACGAAGATCTGACGGCCATGTTGACGCAATCTGGCTTTGAAGTTTTGGGGCGCTATGGCTCTTACGCCCTTGACCCTTGGAAAGAAGGGGAGGGCAGTCGGCTCATTTTACTCGCGAGAAAATCATGACGGCAGGGATCACGTTGGTGGCCGTCGCCCTGGTCGGGTCGTTGCTTGGGGAATGGTTGGGTGACCGCTTTAAGCAGCACATGCCGCTGCTCCTGTCCTTTGGAGGGGCGTTTTTATTGGGGTTGTGCTTTCTGCATTTGCTGCCCGAGGCTTTTGCCATGAATGCTACAGCCGGACAGTGGGTCATTGCCGGTTTTTTGCTTCAAATCAGTCTGGAGTACTTGAGCAAAGGCATGGAGCATGGACACGTTCATGGAAACCGTGTCGGTTTGTTGGCCTTTCTGAGCTTGTGTCTGCACGCTTTGATTGAGGCCATGCCATTTGGATTGGATGCCGCACAAATCGCACATGACCATGTGCACGATCATGCACACGACCATGGCCACCACCACCATCACATTGGAGAGGGGCAACTTGCCCTACTCGCCGGCATTGCCTTGCACAAATTGCCAGTGGCCTTGGCGCTGGCGACCATCCTCAAAGCCACAGTAGCAGAGCGGTACAAGCGATGGGTTTGGATCTTGTTTTTTGCAGCAACCCCCGTGTTGGGCATGCTCATCGCCGGCTCCCTTCCTCAAGCCCCTTCGGTTTTTGGCGCCTTGAATGGGATCTTGGTTGGAATTTTGCTGCACATTTCGACCACCATCTTATTTGAAACGGCAGACGGACACGACTTCAATGCACGCAAGCTGATGACCGTCTTAGGAGGCCTGTTGTTGTCGTGGCTCGCCAGCCCGCATTGAGGTCAGGCGTAACCCTAAACGAGCTTGCCGCGTATCGGGACCAAATCTTGTCCCATGAAGCGTTTCCGCATTCGCATTACGATCAAGAAGTTCGAACGTATTGAACTCAGTTCAGACCATTTCGGCTTTGATCTGTTCGAGCACTGCTTGAACTGAACCTTTAGACCAGTCCTGCGAGGAGGCTTTGAGCTTGTGCCAGCGCCTCCATGTTCCACGTCTTTCTCTGCCCACCCCATTGAGTCGGCCTTTCCATCAAGGCCTCGGTGGGCAAATTGCCGACCAAGTCATCATGGGCCAAAGGGCATCCGCCCAAGCCGCCCAAAGCCCCATCAAACCTGCGACATCCTCCGCGCCAGGCGGCCTCCATCAATTGGGGTGCCGCTTCTTTGCGTCCGTGCAAATGCACCCCAACCGTCATCTCTGGCGAAGCCGAAATGACCTGAGCACACACAGACTCGATCACACTTTGGTCGCCTTGTCCCACGGTGTCACTCAAAGCCAGGTGTGTCACCCCCAGCTCTTCATGCAGCCTCAGAGCCCACTCTCCCGCCAATTCAGGAGACCAAAGGTCGCCATAGGGGTTGCCGAAGCCCATGCTCAAATACACCACCAAACCTTTGTCCGCTGACGACACCGCATTGCGAATGGCATCCAAGCGGCGCCATCCTTCAGCAATGCCTCCGCCCGTATTTCGCTGCTGAAAGGTCTCCGAAATCCCGAAAGGAAATCCAATAAAGTCTGGACGGCCGTGCGACAGCGCATCGTGGGCACCGCGTTCATTGGCCACGATGGCCAACACTTCGGTTTCTGTTTCGGGCAAGGCTTCCAATACTTGAGCGCTATCGGCCATCTGTGGCACCGCCTTGGGAGAAACAAAGCTTCCAGCATCGAGCACATCAAACCCCACATGCATGAGGGCCGACAAGTAGGCCACCTTTTGGGACGTGGGAATAAATGGGGACATCCCTTGCATGGCATCCCTCGGACAATCCGTCAAGAACCAAGGTTCTCCGCCTGTTGTGATGTTGCTCATGACGCAAAGATTGGACAAAATGAAACCCCAACCCACCCCATGTCGTATCGGAACCCACATCCGCTCTGCGGTGCGATCACAACACAACGTCAACCCCTTGAATATGGACCTCCGTACTTTCAATAGGCTTCCGCTCGACGAGAAGACCAACTACATGTGGGACCACGGGAATTGCATTTCCCAACGCATGGTCGAGAACCGATACATCCTTTGCATTTTCGAAATCAATGGATTCTATGTAGAGGCGATCTACAGCAAACAAAACAACCGCGTCAATGCCATCCTCCCCATCATGGGCATGGAAGCTTGGGAGTCCTACGTGGAGCGCGTCATCCGCAACGTTACCGAGATGAATTGACCAGGTGCCAGGCGCCTTCGACGGTCCGGCAACGGATGTGATAAGGCGACATGGCCCATTGTGTTCCGCACCACCGGATTGAATCGGGTGGATCTTTGGAAACCCGTTCTGTAAAAGAGCGGGTTTTCCATTTTAGACGAAATCCACTTTGAGGTGGAGGCGCATCGGAAAACACCGCAGTACGGCCTTTAGAAAACACCACGCAGTCGCTCCCTACCATCCATTGTTGTGGGTTGTGCTCGACATAACTCGACCACCGCAAAACAGCACAAGCAGTGAGCACACCAGCCCATCCAAACCAAACCGGCCGCTTGACCGCCAACCCCCAAAAAACGCCCAAGGCCAAAGCCGCTCCAGCACAGGTGGTCATCGTTCGGTCCAAAGGAAGCAGCAGAGGCGCGCAACGCGACCCCATGTTGACCAGGTCCAAAAACAAACCCACCACTTGGACCAATCCTCCCTCCGCCCAAACCGCGTAAGACTGTGGCAGGGCAAACCAGACTGCAAACAACACCAAGGTGAGCGTGACCAAGGGGGTCGCCATCACATTGGACGCCAAAAAGCACACCGGCAGCTTGCCGAATGCTGGCCATGAAAGCGGGGCAGTGCATGCCGTAGCCACAATGGGCACACCCACAAGCATGCAAACAGTCCGAGCCCGACCCGACCAACCATAAGCGCTCAAGCACCTGTGAAGCAGCAAAATCCCTGCAGTCGCCAAAAAGCTAAGGCCCACACCGAGATCACCCAGTGATGCGGGTTTGAAGGCCACCATGGCCAGCCCGACGCCAGAAAGCACAGTCAAACCATCTGCTTTGCGGCCCTTGACGACAGCCCACGCTACCAGTGAAGCCATAGATGCTGCGCGCACCGCAGAACCAGGCCAACCGCATAGACCCACGTATGCCCACACCAAAGGCAGAAACACAAATGGCCTCCATGAACGGGGACACGACAGCGCGCGCAGCACCAAGAGGATCAATCCCGACACCAACCCAATGTGAAAACCCGATACCGCCACCAAATGAGAGAGCCCAACATCCGAAAAGGCCGTTCGGGTCGGTTGGGACACCCCCCGTTTGTCGCCCGTGGTCAAGGCCAACACAAAACCACCTGCCCGACCATTTTCCGTGCCCAAACAGCGCTGAACCACCTTGTCTTTGGAGACCGCCAAAAACCTTCGAACATGGGCAAAAGGACTTGCTGCATGGCCCACAACACCGCACCACACCACTGAAAACTTGGCCGTTACGCCCCTCGACTTCAAAAACGATTTCTCATCAAAATCTCCAGGAAATGCAGGAACCGAAAAAGGCAGCCGCCGCACTCCGGCCACAAAAGTGTTCCCCACACCGAACCCTTCGACTCCGGTCTCCAACAATACTGGATGCCCGGCGCGATCATGGGCCAACCAACGTTGAACATTCCCTCTGGACGTCCAAGGCTGAATCAATTCAAAACGGCTTATGGCCACAGGGTCAGCGGAAGGCTCAGTCGCCACCCTTGGCCCACAAGCCTGGGCACCCACACCCACGGCACAGCCCATCAACACGGCCCCAAAAACAGACCTTCTGACATCGGTGAACTTCAAGAGCATCAACCCGGCTAGGACCACCAACGAGAACGCCGCACCCCATGAGACTTCCGGGGTCAAATGTTGAGCTCCACCCCAACCCATCACTGCGCCTGGCAGCATCCAACGCAACAGCTGCGGTTCTCGCATGCCACCAAATCAAAGCCCCAAACTTGACCAGTGAACGGCCGTTTTGCAGCAGTGCCGGTCCAATTCACCGGCGCCCAAGTCAGCTAAAAAGAGAGGAGGGCAGATCCGACCACCGTTTCCGTCGGCGCAGGAAATAATCGGCGATGATGCTGCCTTTGTAGTGTCCGGCCAATGACGCTGCAGGCACATCCACTCCGGCGCAGGCCTCCATTTCAGCGTTCCGCTTGAGCGCCATGTGAGCACGGCTCTGTTTGAATTCACTGTGCGCCCTTAAAACCGCCTTGAAGAAGTCCACTTTGCCCTCAAAGAGGAAACGCAGCGCTGCGACACCATCCAACAATTGACGCACAAATATCCGCTGGGCAATGCCGGGCCGGTGGTCGTTTTTGAGCAGTAAAAACAGGTTGTTGCGGAAATTCAATTGGGCTTTGCGAGGACTCGACTGGGCCAACGTCCCTCCACCGAGGTGGTACACGTGCGTGCCGGTTGCCACACCAACCACATGACCCCGGTTGCGCAGACGCCAGCACAAATCAATCTCTTCCATGTGCGCAAAGAAGTCCACATCCAAACCTCCAACTTCTTGCCACGCCGAAGCACGCAGCAACAAAGCAGCACCTGACGCCCAGAAAACAGGGCGGTCTTGGTCATACTGCCCCGCATCCTGTTCAAAGGCATCGAAAATCCGGCCTGCACAAAACATAAAACCAAATCGGTCCATGTATCCTCCTGCGGCACCAGCGTATTCGAACTCCGCCCTGCGGTCTACTGCGCGGATTTTAGGCTGAACTGCAGACCAACCATTGATCTCAGCCGACTCTACCATTTGATCCACCCAACCCGCGGTGACTTCAACGTCGCTATTGAGAAGGAGCACCCATTCGGCATCCAACTGCTCGGCCAGCAATTGCAGGCCTTCGTTGTACCCTCCAGCAAACCCATGGTTCTCCTGCAACAGCACCACCGTTACTTCGGGGAATTCCCGCTCCAACAAGGCGAGGCTCTCGTCGTTCGAGCCATTGTCGATCAAGACCACCTGGTCTTGTGGGGCATTGTGCGCGACAACAGAGGGCAGGAAACGCCGCAAATGAGCCGCGCCATTCCAATTCAATACCGCTACGGCTACACGGCAGGAGGGACGCTGATCGGCAGACATGTCAACGCGGATTGAAGAAAAGGTCTTCGGGCTCTTCTCTGCTGTAGGTGTCCCGGTTCCCGAGTTGGTTCATGCGGCTGTCAACGACGGAATGCCCCAATTCACGCGTTTTGAGGATGTCCAGCCAATCTGCATTGCGCAACTCCCTCGGATGATCGCTGTGGAGCAATTCAAAACACTCACCCACAACTTGGGGGGTATAGAACAAGAACCGCCTGTTGTTGAACTGTCCAGCCTTGTGATAATGCCAGATTTCGTAGGGGTAATATGCTGTGCCATTGTGCCGCTGTACAATGGTGTTTGGCCGACCATAGCGCAGCAGGATCCAACCCATGTCAGTTTCGTGGCCTTCTCGATTAGGACAGGCGCCGTACTCCCGGTCTGCGATGGCCACTTCCGTCCTGTAGGTGCGCCAAGCATCGGCGGGACGGTCCGGCGACCTCACGGTCCAAAAATGCTCCAAGAACGAGCGCAACTGGCGCAAGTCTGCCCCTTGGAGCACATGCTCTATGGAACGGCGTTCACCGGCATCGGCAATGGGGATCAGGGACTCGATCAAAGCCAACAAACTGTCACGGTCTTGGTGCTCCAACACAAAAGGCGCCAAAGAGCCCGCAGCTACAGCCGCGTTCTGGGCCTCTTCTGAAACACATCGGAGCGCGACACTGTTGGCCACCAAAAGCGATTGCTCAGGCGTCATGATCTGAACCGCCAACTCGTAGGAGCCGGCAGGTGGTGGGGGCAACGACTCGAGCAGCGGCAACACCGGAGCCGCACTCATCCGAAAGAAACGTTTGGTCTCATCGACCCACTGGCCATCTGCACCCGGACTCTTGAATCCGGCAACCACCAAAAACGCACCACCAGCACCAAAGTGGGTTTCTGTCCCGTACAACTCACAGTAAAAAGGAATCCTGAGGGCCTCCGCCGACACCCTTCGGTCCAACAGCGGAAGAATGTCCTTGCCAGAACGGGTGAGTGGTCCTGCCGGCACCGATGCCGGTGCAACGCCCTGAACCACGAACAAATCGCTGATGTCCAGAGGGGCGGGACTCGACACTTCTACCACAGTTTCGTATTCAAGGTGGGGCCGTTCCGGAGCCCCTACATCTTCCACTTCCAACTCCAGAACGTGAGGTCCCGGGGAGAGGGCCATTCGTGCCACATCTACGAAATCGCCTTTTTGTGGAAGGAATCCCGTTCTGGCAGTCGATTTCACAAATCCTGCCACCGCACCAGTGCTGTCATAGGCGATCGCCGTCCATTTTACTGCGGCGCGAAACACAGAGTCGCCCTCTGCCAACCACCTCACACTGCTGGCCAAAAACTCAGCCTGAACTTCCAAATAAGGCGCGCCATCCGGGGACTGAAATTGACGCGTAGCCAAGCGCAAGGATGGAGTGTCGTTTGAAGCCTGTGCCAGCGAATTCACTTGAGGCCCAGCCAGCAATGGCAACAGGGCCAACCAACCAGAAAACCAGCGCACCGGGAGCAGATGCTTTACATTGTAGCCTGTGAAGAGCATGAATTGGCAAGATACATTTTCAATGAGGTCCTTACTGATGTGCGCGGCATGTTTGCTCCTCAGTCCCGCAGTGTGGGCCACACACCTTGTGGGAGGGTCCATGTATTACGAGCACCTTGGAGGTGATCAATATGAAATTTACAGAGATTGTGGCCCCACCAACACCAACGGAACAGGGTTCGATCTCGCAGCCAACATTGCCGCATACCAAGGTGCAGAGTTGTTTTTGCAAACCCAAGCGACACTGACGGGTGCCGTGCAACAAATTGACCTTCAAAGCGGCAACCCTTGTGCACAGCTGCCCGCAGGAGTTTGTGTGGAGCGGGCTGTGTATTCGACGATACTGACCTTGCCCGCCAGCTCTGACCCTTACATCATATCCTACCAAAGGTGCTGTCGAAATCCGCAGGTCATCAATTTGGTGGACCCCACCAATACTGGGTTTACCATTTTCGTGAGCGTCCCTCCGGCCTTGGGCAACGACGACATTGATCTGAGTTCCAATTCTTCGCCGAGGTTCGATGATCTTCCGCAGGGCTACGTCTGCGTCAACCAACCCTTTTCATTGAACAATGCGGCACAAGACACCGATGGTGACAGCATCTCGTTTTCCATCGGTGACGTGTTCATTGGAGGAAGCTTTTCTGCGCCATCACCCAACCCTCCGGCGCCACCTCCTTATGAAAACGTAACCTGGACCAACGGCTACGCCCCATTGACACCATTGGGTTCCCAAGAGGCCGACTGGGTGGAAATCGACCCTCAATCAGGCACGTTGACCGGGACGCCGACCACCATCGGCAAGTATGTCATCGGCATCTTCATTTCAGAATTAAGGCAAGACGAGAACGGAAATTGGATCGACCTGGGCAAGGTGTTCCGGGACTTCACCATCGATGTCGTCCCCTGTGAATTGGTTTTTCCCGATGTGCAATGGCCAGAACCATGCACAGGATTGGACGTGGATTTTGGGGTCGATGCCAACAGCGGCGAATTCGCCTGGGACTTTGGAACGGGGCAACCCAGCGACACCAGTTCACAAACAGCCCCATCGTTTAGCTTTCCAAATCAAGGTCAGTACAACGTATCCCTCGCCTATGACCTCGGAGGATGCGGAGACAGCATCACACAATCCATCCTCATCGCACCACCTATAGAGGCCTCGTTTGTATTGGATGCCCTGAATTGTGTCGCCAATGGATGGAACCAAGAAGTGCAATACACTGGAGACGAATTGGGCGAAACGGGCACCCTCGTCTGGCAAGTCGATGGGGAGAGCTCCTCGAGCGGCACCTCACCAGGCGCGTTGTTTGTGCCTCCCGGAAACCACACCCTGTCATCTGTGCTCGTCAACGACATCGGGTGCGAGGCGTCCAATGTGGTAGACTTGGAGTTGCCTGCACTTCCCGTGGCAGGGTTTGCCACGTCAGAGCCCCCTTGCAACGGCCTTGAAATTGATTTTTCCAACCTTTCCTCCAACGCCACAACACAGCAATGGACGTTTGACTTGACCGACCCATCCACCCAGCAAAATCAAGAGGCATCTTCTGAAAGTACCGCTTGGAGCTACTCTGATTTTGGGAGCTTTGAGGCACAACTCATCGCCAACCCTGGAGAAGCTTGCGCCGATACCGCAACCTTGGCCATTGAAGTGCTGCCCCAAAACCCATTGGTGATGTCTTTCGGAGCGGTAGAACCCTTGGCTTGTTCATTGGAAACGACTGTGGAATTCACGTTTAATGGAAGCTACGCCGATGCCGTCACCTGGGACTTCGGCTCCTCTGGCTCGGCTTCTGGAGACACGGTCAATTTCGACTTTGGCGGGTCCGGATTGTATGCGGTGACCCTGACCATCGAAAACGACACCTGCGAAACCAGTGAGACTGCTGCATTTGAAGTCTATGTTCCGGAATTGGTGTCGGAGGTAGAATTGGTCATACCCAATGTGCTCACCCCCAATGCCGACGGCAAAAACGACCGGTTTCGCATTGGCACCAAGCGGGTGGATGGCAATGGTGTAGACATTACCAATGCATCTTCATTTGCCTTTTTCAAGCTTCAAATCTTTGACCGCTGGGGAGTTCAAGTGCATGAGTCCGAAGGGGTAGGAGCCGGTTGGGACGGCCGAATAGGAGGAAATGTGGCTGCGCCAGGCGTGTACTACTACATCCTCAATGCCGACCACAGCTGCCTCGATACAGACATTGAAGAGGTGGGGGAGCTCACTTTGATTTTGGACTAACCTCCCGCCTAAACCAGCGGGTGCGCTCCACTTGGCACAACACCATTCGAAAAGCATCGTACCATTCGGTCACACCTTTCGCCTTGGCTTGTCGGTGCCCCATGTGGGCTGCCCAAGCGTCGACCGAATCGCGGTCCTTCCAGTAGCTGATGAAGATGCCGTCGTGCCCATCGCGGAGGGACTCAAACCCCAAGTAACCGCTCATCTGCTCGGCCTCGGCCATCACGGCCTCCATGGTTTCACCATAACCCGGAGGGTCCAATGGACGTTCAGAAATAAAGAGGCTGGCATACTGCCCAGGCTCAAGCTGCACACGGTCTTCGATCACACCCATGGGCGAAAGATCGTGAACCCCATCTTTGCGATATGAACGCCGCATGGAATAGGGCCTTTCCAAACTGCATCAGCGATGCTGCAGGGCGACGCTGCAACACTACCCTAAAGTGGGGTTTGCGGGCACTCATCACTCCGCCCTGGGCCCAAGACATCGGACATGACCTCGATGTCACCGCGCTCAAAGAACTGATTTCAGGCACTCCGCCACCTTTGGTCGTTCTGGACTTGCCTGCAGGAATGGAGCCTCCTCATGGGCTGCCACCGCACAGTTGGACCGTCCCAAGGCACACCCGTCAGAGTGCACTGAATTCAGAAAACGACCCGGTAGACTCTTGGCCCGCCACCCGCCGCAAGCAACTCAATCGCGCCACAAGAGAAGGAATGCTCACGAAACAGTGCCACGACCTGTCTCTGCTGGTCGAGCTCCACCAATCGGCACGCATGCGCAAAGGGTTGAACAGCGACGAAAGTGCACTCAGCCCGCTGTTAGAGGCCTTGCTTCAGGAACCCGACACCCACGCATGGACGGTCCACACTGCCCAAGGCGAGGTCTTGGCAGGAGGGGTATTTCACGGCGCAGGCGACGGTCGGTGCGTCTATGGTTTTGGGGGGCAATTCAGGACCACATCACCGGGGACAAGCAGCCGGGCCACCGTATTGCTCATCGGAACGGCCATGCGACATGCTGCCCAAAACGGGGCCCACACCTTTGACTTTGGTGGGAGTATGGATGCAGGAGTGGACCGCTTTTATTCTGAATTCGGAGCACCGGCCATTGTCAAGCACCGATTGGTGCGCGTGTCCCGGTGGTGGCAGCCCGTCCTCAGGTGGCGCAGGCCAGACTTGTTTCCGGTCTGATCAAGGCCAAACCTGTGCCTTTCGTTCCTCAGGGATGAAACAAGCATCTCGTCCCCAGGCATTGATCTGAGCAAATTCCGCAGCAGTAAAGCCCATGCCGTCCCGCAGCAACCGGTATTCATCCATGATGTCAATGTTCATGATGCCTGGATCGTCGGTATTGACCGTCGTACGAATGCCCGCTTCCATGATCTGACGGAAAGGGTGGGCTTCCCTCGACGCACAAACGCCACTGAGCCAATTGGATGTCGGGCACAATTCAAGTACCGTTCCCCGCTCCCTGACAAACTCCAGAACGGCTTGGTCCTCCAAGATCCTGACGCCATGGCCAATCCTGTCTGCGTGCAGCCATTCAATCGATTTCTGGATGTTCAATGCCGCCTGAGGGCCTTCGGCTTCGCCCGCATGAATGGTCACCGCGAAACCTTCTGATTTGGCCTGTTCGAACAAAGGGGCAAACACCTCAGGTCCAAAAGCCAACTCGTTGTCTGCCAAATCGACCGCCAAGAAGTCGGCCTTCTTTTCGATGGCAAAGTCCAACCAGTACTGGTTCTCTTGGACCGTCTTGATCCTTTGAAGCAGGCAAATCAAACCCACCGCAATAGGAAAATCTTGTTCTGCGCGCTGCACCCCTTTCAGTATGGCCGCATGCATCGCATCTGGCGCCATGCTGGGGTGGGCATCGCACAGAAAACTTGGAGCGTAACGCAATTCCAACAAGCGCACCCCATTGGCACTCATGTCTTCACAGCACTCATAGGTCATCCGTTCAACCACCTCAGGTGAATCCAGCAAGTCACGGTGTCCCAAAAAGATGTTGAGCAGTGTAGGCAAGTCTCCTACGGGCTCTGTAATCAGGTAATCCCTTCTAAAAACGGCGTCATCAATGCGGCGGCCCTTGGCTGACAACAGCTCTTTGAGCAGGTCTTGTCGCGCTGTCAATTCGAGGTGGCAGTGCAATTCTACCTTGGGCAAGGCGCGGAGGGCATCATCGAGCATGACTTACAAATTTACGCCTTCGACCGCCCACTGTTCATTTTGAGGTTCAACACCCTCAAAATTCGAAGATGTTGGCCCACATCTTCGCAAACATGATTGGAATCGGAGCGCGCATCAGCCACCCCAAATACGGGGAAGGCGCCATTTTCGGTGAATCGGGAGCCGCTTGGCGGATTCAATTCACTGAGCACGGCGAAAAAGAACTCGCCAAAACCTACGAATCCTATGAAGTCTTGGAAGCTGCTCCAGCAGTGTCTGAAGGCATCGCACTGGAGGACGTAGTGTCTGCAGTAGAAAACGTCTTTGACCAATACCTCGAGTCACCTAAGCCCATTGACTTAGGTGACAAGTGGGAGGGGGGTGTCATGGAGTTGCGTCCAGGTGAAGAAGGACTCAAGGGAAAAGAAATTCCCATCGAAACCTTCTTTCACAAAATTGTCATGCTCCGAGACCGCCTGCGGGTTCTGGAACAGAACATCAACAGCAACACCAAGCTGTCCGACGAAGACAAGGTCAACCTACAGCAGTACATCACACGCTGCTATGGCTCTCTCACCACGTTCAACGTCTTGTTTGACAGCAAAGAAGACTGGTTCAAGGGGGAGAAGAAGGGCGCATGACCCCTGATCTCATCTTTCAACTGGCCAATTCAGTAGCACCTGTAGCTTGGCTGGCCATGATTGCAGCGCCCCATCACCGCTGGGTAAAGGGCATGGTGCTCAGCGGCGCATTTGCCGCAGTACTCGCTGCACTGTATTTCTTGGTCGTGCTCACCCATTTCAATTTTGAAGCGGGAGACTTCATGTCGCTCCAAGGTGTCACGGCACTGCTGAGTGACCCTTGGGCCATGACCGCCGGTTGGATCCACTACCTCGCGTTTGACCTGCTGGCGGGGATCGTCCTCACCAACAAAGGCTACGCTTTGGGATTCAGTAGGTGGCAATTGTTGCCCTGCCAGCTGTGCACATTTATGCTTGGACCTGTGGGCATTGTGCTCTTTATCGCCACTGCCAAGGCGAAGAGAACCCCTTGGTCAGCCTTGGCCATCGGTCAGCCTTAAAGATCAACGCACGACGGTCAGCGTACCGCTGAATTGCTCTGGGTATTTGCCGTGTGTCCAACGCACCTGAACGCTCCACGCATAGGCACCGTCCTTGACATAATGCTCACCGTCTGCCCGCTGGTCCTGTCCGAGCCAAGCTTCGTCTGGATTGGTAGAGGCAAACACCACCTCTCCCCACCGGTTGAACACCTGGAAAGCGTAATCTTCGGCACCGAATGCCTGGCCTAGAGGTCGGAAGGCATCGTTCAGACCATCATTGTTCGGAGAGAAAGCATTGGGTACATAGAGTTGCAAGTCCTGTTCAGTGAAGTAGGCCACAACCTCGACCGCGCCATCTGAAGGCAATTCCACGCCCAGCTCAGCCGACATTTCTGAGGTGTTCGACTGCGCACCCATGACCTCCCAGCGACTGAACTTCCAGTCAGGGCCTGGCACCGCCTCCATGGCCTCAGGACCGTCGACCACAAAGCTGTCCGTCCAAAAGTCGGAAACGGTCGCGCGGTTTACAATCTTGACCGTACCCGCCCCAGCAGGTTCAACCCTCACAACGAGGTCTACGTGCTCGACGTATTCAAAGTGAGCCACGACCACGCCACCGGTATCCACAACCAAAACAGCAGAGGCCTCCGTATCGGAAACAATGCTGTTGGCATCAGAAGTCCAGTGTGTGAAAGACCACCAAGGCACGGGATTAGCAGCGATGTCATGATCTCCGTCAAACAACTCGACTTCGGCTGGATAAGACCCCAGTACCGACCCGTTCAAGGAGACTGTACCCATTCCAGAAGGTTCGACGTCAAAGGTCAATACTTCGGGCGGAACAGGTTCTCCAAAGTGGGCCATGATGGTCACGTTGCCTGTGAGTTCGATGTCAATCGTACCGGCCTGTATGTCTGCGATCGTCAGGTCTCCAGACACGACTTCCCAATAGAGGAATTCAGCACCTTCGCAAAGCTCTTCGGCCTCCAAGTTGATGGGCACTTCCGCAAAATACCAACCGGTAAAGGGCACCATTGAAGGATCAATGTCTACGGAGTTCAATTCAACCTCTCCACATCCATCGATCAGCAGTGTGAGGTCTACGGGTTCCACATCGTAGCAGTCCTCCATGCCACTCAAAACGGTCTCATTGCAGCGCTCATCGATGAAGTCGTGCATTTCCTCCACTTCAGACATCCAGCCGTCATAATCGCCTCCCCAACGGTCAAATTGGCGTGGCATCTCCGGCTCAATGACACCAATCATGCTGTCGAGCACAGCGTGCATGTTCTCGCAGGTGAAATGCGTGTTGCCCAGGTCGGCCCAGCGGTTGATGTACGTCGCCCAAAAGGTGTCATTGTCCATCAGGGCGTTGAGCACAGGAATGTGCCCTTGACCACCGACGTCCCCCATGTTTTCGGGGTTGCAAGGGTCTGCCTCCGAGCCGGTATCGGGCAGTCCGGTGTAATTCGCACCGTGACCAAAAGTGTTGTCCAAATCCCAGAGGACATAGCGCCAACGCCGTCCGTCACCATCGGGGTTTCTGCCCCGCCACCAAGCGGTGTTCCAATTGAGCCAATCGGCACAGACCACGTAACTGTTCAAGATGAAATAGTCGATGAGCGACATTTCATTGAGCTCGCTGACGGCCTGCTCGTAATTGGCCTGAACCGTCATGTCGTTGGTGGTGATGAAATCAACAAGGGTGTACCAATCGGTACCGTCGCCGTACTCGGTCCAAGTACCACCCCAGGTCTTCAAAAAGTCAATGTCGTAGCGACCTTGGTCGTAGTAGCGGTTTGTGAAGTCGCTGTCATCCACCTTTTCGCGGTACTCATAAACGCCCCAATACAAGCCGTTGATGTACAGGACACAACTCTCACTGGTGCGCTCATCAAGGTGAAGGTCTGCCACACCGCTCAAGGTTTGACAATAAGCATCGCGGACGTGGGCACCGCCTGAAAACGGGTAGTTGTCATTGGCCGCAGCCTTGAAAATCAAACGTTGGAACTTGCCCCTGTTCGAAAGGTGGAACAGCTCGGCATCCACCACATCGTCGTACCCCATTTGGTCACGGGTGATGTAATCGAAGCCCTTTTGGGGATATGCATTTGAATCGTTGCCATGCTCGTTGCTGTCTCCTTCGGCTTCCACCCAAAACGTGCCGTCTTCGTGAAAGAATTCGATGTGCATGGGCTCGTCTCCATTCCATGCGCCATCCTCCAAACCAGGGCCACTGACGCTCACCACTCGAATCGAGTGCTGATCATTCCCAAAGAAGTAAGTGTTCGTGTTGGTGAAGCTCGGTGCCAATTCCCCCGTTGGGTCGACGGCGATGGCCCGCATCACCGTGGTTTCAAACAACCCGATGGGCGCGACATAAGGGAGGCTGGCATCAGACGGGCCATACCCATCCAGTGTGTAGTAGATCTCCATGCCTGGCGCAGCAGTGAGGGCCAGGGACAGCGCATTCGCGTGGTAACCAGGAGCCTCGCCCATATCGGGCATGGGGGCATACCCATTGTAAAAAAAGCCGGCCGCGCCAGCATTCGTGGCATTGGGTGTCGGTGCCGTGCACACCTTCCAGTCGCCATTGCCATCCGCATCACGGGACCAACTGTGGTCCTCCTGAGTAGTGGAGATGTCTGTTCCGTAAGTGTAACTCTCCAAGATGTTGCCCGTTGCATCGGCCAAGACCACGGATTCCTCCTTGCACTGGTGAATTCGGAAGTTGGTGTTGAGGAATCCTCCGCCATACAACAATCCCGCCTGGGCCTCGCCACTGCAGATGATGGTCAAGTAACCATTCGGGGGAACCACCGTCCCACCTGGAATCTCGAACTTGGTGGGGTTGTCTACGTCATCAGACAAGTGCCATCCGCCAATGTCAATTGGCCCTCCTGTTTCATTGAAGAGTTCTACAAAATCCTCGTTGTTTCCCGCCACGTTGAGGGAGTAATTCGAACACGAGAATTCGTTGATAACCACCTGCGCAGGCGCTGCAAGAGTCAGCAGCAGCCCGAGGGTAAGGAAAGAAAAGTTCTGGTTCAACTTCAAGGCTTTGCAAGATACAAGGGAACAACAAGCCTCGGATGGCTCAGGTTGCGTCCCATGTCATTTAATTGAGACGACTTCTTGTTGTGGCAGCAAATAGGACGGCCTGCTGGCGCATCAATTCACAGAGTAAATCCACATGGGAGGGAAGTTCTGGCCCACAAAACGCACGCACCGCAACTGAAACATGCGGTAATGGGGTTTCATCAAGGGGGGCATGTACGTGAAAAACCGAAACACTGTGCCCGAGTCAGTCAACCCCTTCAATGCAGTCATCAAAGGCCCTTTCACCTCTTGAGGCAAGACAAACGGCAATCCTGACACCACCAAGTCTACGCGGGGCCAGTTTTTCTCCTTAATCAGGGAATCCAAATCTTGGGCACTGGCTTGCAGAATGTCAAACCGTTCTCCAAAACGCGATTTTAGCGACGACACATAGCCTTCGTCCAGTTCAAGGACGAGCACCTCAGCTTCTGGGTGCAGGCGGGCGTACAACTCTTCAGTAAATACGCCTGTACCCGGACCCAATTCGATCACGTAACGCATGGGTTCCATATCCAAGCCCGTGAACATGTTTCGGCTCGCCACCTTACTGCTCGGAACAACGCTGGCGTTGCGCAGTGGGTGGCGCAAAAAATTGAGCAAAAACCCGATTCGTCCTTTGCCGCTTTTTGACATGTGGACAAGCTACAACTTGAAGGTCACGGACAGGTATTCCCAAAGGCAGAAAGCAGGATCAACACATCATTGACCCCCACCATGCCGTCGCCATCGCTGTCTGGACAGTCGTTCGATGCGGCGGGGAAACTGCAGCCCCCATTGTCCCAAATGGCGTCTACATCAAAGTTGGATGCGGCAGGATAGGTGCAGCCCGCAATGCCCACGCCTTCGCACAAAGAAGCAGGTGAATTCGGGTCTGCAATCGGATCAAAATTGCCCGCGTATGGGTCGGCACAGCCCAAACAACCTTCACAGCTTCCGAAACAAACCACCTGCATGGCCATATCCTGAGTCGCTGTCGCAGACCTCCATCCATTGGAACTGCACATGGCAGGAACCGTTTCCCAGGCGGTTCCCAATGCACCGGCAGGCGTTCCAAAACGGTAGGTGAAAGCAGCGTCGCCAGACACGGTTACCGTCACCGCCTTGGCACCCCACATCGCATCGGACATCACATACGTTGCGCCTTGGACCTCTAGGGTAGCTTCCATGCTGGGATCGGGCATTTGAACCCGAAATGTGACCACATGATAGGAGGGGGCCACTGGGGTACAAGCCGAACAAGAATTGAAACAAACGGGATCCAAATCCAATGGAGATGTGCCCAAAACAAAGGCCCTATTCGTATAGACATTGGGGCCGTCGTAGGTGGTGTTTGTGCACGATGTTCCTGGAGAAAATGACTCTACGAGCCCCTCCCAACCATTGGTGGTGAACTTGAATTCATGGGCACCCGGAGGCAAATTCAACACCAATTGCCAAACACCATCTCCATCGGCATCGCCCATAGGCGCACAGTCTCCACACCAGTCATTGAAGCCGCCATTCACATAGGCGGTGTGACCTGCAATTTGTGCTTCAGACAGGTCTACTTCAAACAACACGGGATAGAGGCAGCTTCCGTCATGGATTGTCGCTGCAGGGCTATAGTTTGAAGCGTCCGAATCGGTGCAACCCTCACCGCCAGAACCGGGACAACCCTCAGTGGTAGAGTAGCAATCCACATCGGTCAAAAGCGCGTCCCAAGCCACATCGATGTAGCGGTTTACATAAGTGGTGGATCCGTCGAAATCGGTCAGGGTGCCAGGTTCTCCCGGGGCAAAAGATTCCTCGAGTCCAGACCAACCATTTATGGTGAACTTGTATTCGTGGATCCCTTGGGGCAAGTCCACTGTGCCGGTCCATATCCCATTGACCGATTCCACCAAGGGGTGGGCTTCTCCAGACCAATCATCAAATGTTCCTGTAACAAAGACTTGGTCGCCAGCACCCAGCGCCTCTTGGCTCATGTCTACCCGAAATGTAACCGGCTGTGGTTCGGGGACATGGTCATAGACCCGCACCCAATCCACCTTCATCTGTTGGGGAAATACTGTACTGGCATCGGGGTCTCCAGGCCATCCGCCGCCCACAGCCACATTGAGGAGCATGTGGTAATCTTCTGCAAACAACCAAGGATGGTCCGGCGTCACCACCGTTCGATCCAATTCGAAGTACACCTGACCGTCAACAGACCAACGGATGTGATCGGGCCACCATTCCACAGTGTAGATGTGGTAAGCCGTGGTCCAGTCTGGTGCGTAAACCGACCCTCCCATGGACTGCACATTGCCTACTTCGCCCCAGTGCGCGGTGCCATGACAACTGGAAGGCGCATGGCCCACGAGCTCCATGATGTCGACTTCTCCTGGCCAAGGGTTGTATTCACGCAGCATCCAGAAAGCTGGCCAAATGCCTTGACCTGTGGGAAGGTCTATGCGCGCCTCCCACTTGCCATATGTCTGACTGAATTTGTTCCGGGTCACCAAACGCGCAGAAGTGTAGGCGCTTCCCGCATAATCCTCTTCAACTGCGGTGATCAACAAATCGCCGTTCTCAACCCGTGCATTGGAAAGGTGGTCGGTGTAGTACTGCAATTCACCATTTCCCCAGCCCCAAAGCCCCTGGGCAGCGCCTGTTCCAATGTCGTACCCCCACTTATTGGGGTCGATGGAAGTGCCATTGAATTCGTCGCTCCAAGACAAATTCCAAGTCTGAGCAAAAGAGACTGAAGTGAGGCTCAAGGCAAGTAAAAAAGACAACAATCTCAGCATCAGGGCGGTGGTATCACTTCATGACAATTTACGAAAGAGACGGCTCCAAGGTTAGCCGCAAGGCTGGCCGAAGACCCCAAGAACCAGCAACAGGTCCACAACACTGATGACACCGTCACCATTCACATCCTCTGGACAAGGAGCGGCCGTTCCAGGGTAGCACGTGCCTGACAGTGCCACGCCATCCAGATTCCATGCCGGGTCAATGGGGACGCACATGTGCGCCAAAGCCGTAACGGGAACATCCACCAAGCGGGGGGTGCCCGCATAGTCCCAAATGACAGGGGCTTCATTGGCACTCCATGTTGGCCCTTGGATGACACCCTGATGTCCGTTTCCTGAACCATCCAAGGCCAGGAACCCCTGGCCTTCATTCAAAGCCCAGTACCCACGAAGGTCTGCCCAATCCGGATGCGCATCGCTGAGGCTGCTGCAATGCCACTGAGAAATGGCATCCTCTTCCAGCACCTTGCCCCAGAACCTAACCTCGGCCAGCTGCCCAGTCATGGCGTATCCTCCGAGGACATCCGCCCCAAAGCTCATTCCGCCACCGACATCCAAACTCCCAAGAGAAGAGATGTCCGTTTCCGCATTGAACGCGCCGTCGGTGTAGAGGCGCATCATGCCATCGCGGTCAAAAGAAGCGGTCAAGGTGTGCCATTGCCCATCGGCAACACCAGCCTCGCCATTGGCATCGACCCGATTGGAGCCGTCGCTCACATTGACCTTCCACGCAGGGCCATTGGGATACTCAAACGAAAACACCCAACCTGGATTCAGACCCGAGTCCCAATCCTTGTTTCCCACCATGGCCACATCCGCAGCCTCCGTCGATCTCAGCCGCATTTCCACAGTGAAATCTTGGTCGGCGCCCACCAGAAAATCTGGATGATCGGCGAGAATGACACGGTCGTCACCCGCAAAATTCAACACCGTCTCAAGCCCCAAGCAGTCTTCACTTTCAAGTCCAATCCACAAGGTATCCCTCTCGATCACCTCCACGGGTAGGGTTGGGGAAGAGGCGAGGATGAACACCCTTCTTTCTCCTTCCGAGTTCCCCCCATGAGAGGTGCCGGTCCCACCATGGTCCGTGGTAACCAACACCATCCAATTTTCTTCGACATAATTGGCGCGGCTTTGCAAGGATGACACCATGAGGCCCACTTGCTCATCCATCTCTGAAATTGCCGTGAGATAGGGCGCTGAAGAGGGAGAAAAGCCCGTACTGTGCCCCGCATAATCCGGGTCGTCCAAGTGGAGAAAAATCGCATGGGGGTCTCCATTCTCCATCTGTTGAACAGCTGCTGCCGCTGCCGCTTCTGCAGAGTTGGTGTTCAAGACCAAATCGGCACTGGCCCCTACGATTTGATCGTTGATGGGACCCCATTGACAAATGGAAGCGGTATTCCATTCAGGGTACAATGCCTCGATGCGTTCAAGCCACCCAGGGTATTGCAGGAAATTCTGATTTGAAAAGCTGTTGTCGATCACGTTGTGCTTCCCCGACCGCACCCCACAATGAATGGAAGACCATCCAGGACCACTCATCGTGATGTCGTCGTTCAATGCGTCCAAGGTGGAGAAACCTTCGGCCATCAGAGCATCCAAATGGGGTGTAGATGCCTCCACAAGGGCATCGGGTCGCACCCCGTCAATTCCAATCATCAGCACCCTTCCAGCAGGCTGAGCCCACACAGAATACCCAAAGAACAGGAGGCAGACTTTCAATAAAAATGAACGGGCATTCATGGCACAGAAGTTACAATGCCAAGAAGCCTCCATCGTCACGGCCACAACTTTCCTCACCTTGAACTGCTCAAGAGGAGCATGCACAACACCTCTGCCCATGTGGCCAGTTGGCAAAGAACCTGAACAGATTCAAGGCCGTGATCAAAAACGGGAATTAAATACAGTCAAATTACTGACTAACAGAAACATGTCGTAATCGGAGCGCATTTTTACTTGAGCTCAAAAGCAAAAAGACCCAGGCCATTGGCCCGGGTCTTTCTTGTAGCGGAGAGAGAGGGATTCGAACCCCCGGTACCTTGCGGTACAGCGGTTTTCAAGACCGCCGCAATCGACCACTCTGCCATCTCTCCTGTGGTGGCACAAAGGTAACAACGACATCCACACACCCGCACATACATTGTGACCTTGACCGTGCTATTTTTGAGTAGCGTGAATTTAATCGTCCTTTCCATACCCATCTTCTTCGCTCTCATAGGGTTGGAAGTCGCATGGGACCAACTCAAAGGCCGAGGCCTTTACCGTTTGGGAGACAGCCTGGCCAATATTGGCTGTGGCATCATGGATCAATCGACCGGTTTATTTTCCAAAGTCTTGGTGGTCGGAGCCTATACCGCAGTGTTTCACGTCACCAGCGCATGGCGACCCTGGGAAATGAACGCCACAGCAGGCGTTTGGGTCGCAGCCTTTGTGTTGTCAGACGCAGCATATTACTGGGCTCACCGCCTGAGCCATGGGGTCAACATCCTCTGGATTGGCCATGTGGTGCACCACCAGAGCGAGGACTACAACCTCGCGGTAGCCCTGCGCCAAAGTGTCCTGCAAAAGGTGCTGCTGATGTGGGTGTATTGGCCCTTGGCGATGCTTGGATTTCCACCAGAAATATTCCTGACCTGCATGGCGGTCAACCTCTTGTATCAATTCTGGATCCACACCGAATTGATCGATACCCTCGGCCCCCTTGAATGGGTGTTGAACACCCCGTCACACCACCGGGTCCACCATGGCCGCAACCCCGAATACATCGACAGGAACCATGCTGGGGTCTTCATCGTCTGGGACCGCATGTTTGGCACGTTTCAGCAAGAGCTCAGCAAACCCACTTATGGAATCACACGGCCCACTGACACGTTTAACCCCGTACACGCTCAGTGGAAGCCCGTTGTGGACTTGTGGAGCGACTTAAAAAGAATCCCCCTGTGGTGGGATCGAATCCGGTTTTTGTTTGCGCCGCCCGGTTGGTATCCCGAAAGCATCGGCGGCCCACAAGCCCCACCCGCCATCAGCGGAGAGGAGCAGAAGTTTGACCCACATCCCGGGCGTTCAGTTGCGGTGCTGTTGATTGGCAGATGGCTGCTGCTGCTCATCGTGGCCTTGCTGATGTTAGAGAACAAAGACAGCTTGACCTCGCTGCAACTTGCCACAGCCCTGGCGTGGGTGTTTGCTGCGCTGGCCGCTGTAGGGGAGCTGTGGAACAAGGGATGGGGAAGACCGCGCTTGGCCTTGGCCTGGTGTGTGGACCTGACCTTCGTGCCGGTCGCCGCCATGGCAGGAGGGAAGGGCGAAGAAGCCTATGCCTTGTGGTTGGCCCTCGCGCTGGCTTCGGCCACCATCACTTGGCGCGCACTTTCTGCATCGAGGCGGCGATAGGTCACCCACATCTTCCAACCGACAATCGCTTTATCCAACCCGGAAATGCGCTCCAAATCAGGCTTGCGGTAGACCTTGGGCAGCAACGCCTTATTGACCGCACTCAAGAACCGAAACCAAGAGAGCTTCATGAATTTCGGGGTGTGATGTGCATGCAATTGCCTTCTGGGATGACCAGAATCTTACCGGACTTCTGCAGGTCCTGCAAAATGGACTGTAAAGCCCACGATGGTCCACCACATTTCACAGACTCATTGGGCCGGTCAATGAAGGCGACATCGAAACTCGCACCATAATTGTGGGTGCTCTGGCCGTTGAAGGCATTGGCATTGCGGCGACGCAATTTGCGCTGTTGGGTTTGTGTCCGGGTCAGGCTTGTGATCCGAATCGACGCCCCTTCGTCTGATGTCCCTTCCATGGCATCTTGAAAGCGAGAGGCCATCTCTTTCAGAATTTTGAAAGCCGAGGGCAACAAGAAAGGCTCGCTGTGGGTAAGGCGGTCCAAGTGGTAGCCATCGCCTACCGTCGGGACACGGATCAAATCCCCCCGGCTGAACCCCGCTTGGAGTTCTGTTTCGTTTTTGACAAAAAAGCTGCCGGGAAGGCTGCGGGCGCGCTTTTGATGCTGCGTATAGGGGTTCCGCGCCAACTTCATGGTGTATTTGGAGCAACTACAAGGCGCTATGCCTTTGCGAGGAAGGGGACCAGAAGGGGCAGGGCCGACCGAGGCTCGCTCTACACTGGAACGCGCGGGGATTTCTTTGGCTGGTGCAGGCTTGAGTTTCTCAGGCTCTGGCACCGAGAGCACCTCCACTTCGTTGTCTTCGTCTACCGCAGGGGTCAAAACAGCGGAAACCCGTCCTTCTGAATCCGTGACATTGTAATTCTCACTGCCGGGGACCACTGCCGCTAAGCCGTAAGCTGCCACCAGCGCCACACCTCCAACCAAGGCAACGCGGTCCCAACGGAGCCGCTTTTGCTTCTGCTTCTGCATGAGAGCAAGATGGCGACAGTAAAATGGAAACGAAGGGGGGCTTGCTTAGGTCGTCAACCCGACGGTGTGCAATTCCTACAAAAGACTTAGCCCGCCTTGAAGCGCGCTATCGCCTCGCGGGTGAAATCGCTCAATACGAGCCGGCCACTCACTGCAGCCCTTTCTGGAAGCAAGGTGTCCCAATGCTCGGTGCCGCTCCAGAAGTTCTTTTTCAAGGCCGACATGGCCTCTGGATTGGAATGGGCCAATCGGCCTGCCAAAGTCTCTACTGCGGCATCCAAGGCCTCAGTATCGTCCAATACTTCTGCATACAAACCACGCTCACAAGCCCATTCTGCAGAACGCCATGACGCAGCATCCATGGCCAGCTGGCTCATAGACGACACCCCCAGTTTCCTTTCCACGGCGGGCCCCACTACAAAAGGACCAATGCCAATGGCGAGTTC
The DNA here is from genome assembly GCA_965659115.1 of uncultured Flavobacteriales bacterium. Taxonomy (GTDB): domain Bacteria; phylum Bacteroidota; class Bacteroidia; order Flavobacteriales_D; family Sanyastnellaceae; genus UBA8752. The sequence goes on from CBFHUP010000023.1 coordinate 32,011, forward strand.
ACTGAGCTTGACCGCCGCGTGGCGCGTTGCCAAACAATAATCGGTCGCCGCTGCCACGCCGACACCTCCACCCACTGCTTTTCCTTGAATGCGGCCAATCACAAATTGGGGAATGCTCCGCAGGGCATTGATGACATGGGCGAACCCCATGAAAAAAGACAACCCTGCCTCCTCATCAGAGATGGCCACCAATTCATCAAAAGAAGCTCCTGCACAAAAGGCACGATCGCCAGCAGACCCCAACACCACCACCTTGACATCGGAACGCAGTCCCAATGCCCGCACCTCAGCGGCCAACTCTGCCAAAACGGCACCTGGCAAACTGTTGGAACGGGGGTGGGCAAAAGTCAGGTAGGCCACACCGCGGTCGTCCACCGTCAGGGAGACCCCTTCGGTCAATCCGGCATCCAACATCAGCGCTGGTCGAGGGGCTGGACAGGGCGGTCAGTATGGCCCGTGTAAATCTGACGGGGGCGGCCAATGGGCTCACCATTCTCCGTCATTTCCTTCCACTGTGCGATCCAACCCGGCAGGCGGCCCAAAGCAAACATCACCGTGAACATCTCTGTAGGAATGCCCAATGCCCGGTAGATGATCCCGCTGTAGAAATCCACGTTGGGGTAGAGTCCGCGCTTCACGAAATACTCATCCTCTAAGGCCACGGCCTCGAGCTGTTTGGCGATATCGAGGACAGGGTCGTTGATGCCCAACTTGGCGAGCACTTCGTCAGCCGACTTCTTGATGATGCGCGCACGGGGGTCAAAATTCTTGTAGACCCGGTGCCCGAAGCCCATCAGTCGGAAGCTGTCCGTTTTGTCCTTGGCCTTGTCAATCCACTTTTGCAAGTCCCCACCGTCGGACTTGATTTGCTCGAGCATTTCGATCACAGCTTGGTTCGCACCGCCGTGAAGCGGGCCCCACAAGGCGGATATGCCTGCTGAGATAGAAGAGTAGAGGTTCGCCTGCGAGCTGCCTACAATGCGCACTGTAGAAGTGCTGCAGTTCTGCTCATGGTCAGCGTGCAGGATGAGCAACTTGTTGATCGCATCATCAATGACCGGATCGATCTCGTAATCCTCTGTCGGCAAGCCGAACATCATATAGAGGAAGTTCTCGGTATAGGAGAGGTCGTTGGCAGGATAGCACGTTGGGTGCCCCATATTGTGCTTGTAGCACTGGGCCGCCAATGTGGGCAACTTGGCGATCAACCGGTGGATCGTCATGTCGATGTCCTCCACTGAACGGTTCGGGTTTTGGCTATCGGGGTAGAAGGTCGACAGGGAGGATGCCATGGAGCTCAGCATGCCCATGGGGTGCGCGCCCAAAGGAAACGCATCAAAGAACCTCCGCATGTTCTCGTGAACGAGCGTGTGCTGGCTAATGCTCTTGTTGAACCACTCCAACCGCTGCGCATCTGGAAGATCGCCGTACACCAACAGGTAAGCCACCTCCATGAACGTGGTGTTCTCGGCCAGGTCCTCAATGGAGTATCCGCGGTAGCGCAAGATGCCCTCTTCACCGTTCAAAAAAGTAATTCCACTGGTGGTAGAGCCCGTGTTCTTGAAGCCTTTGTCCAAGGTCACCAAACCGGTCTGTCCACGAAGCTTGGAAATGTCCAGGCCCACTTCTCCTTCCGAGCCACGGACAACGGGCAGTTCAACTTCCTTGTCTTCAAATGTCAGGCGGGCCGTATCGGTCATCGTATCAACGTTCATTGCGTGGCGCGAAAATACACGCCGGCCCGCCTTCTTGCGAGGGCGGGCCGGAAGTCTTTGCGGTTTTTACCGGATTTACCGGTCAAAGCTCACTGAAATGTCGGGGTGAAGGCCTGCTGGAAGGCGTCCCATTCTTCCTGAGAAGTCCCCGCCGCCCATGCTTCATCAAAGAAGCGGAGGTACAATTCAAGTTGCTGAGGGCTTTTGTATCCACTGATCGGGGCGATCATTTCCAACTCTTCGTCCAAGTAAACAATGGTGGGGTAGGCCCGCACCTGGAATGCCCGGCTCAATTCGTGCACACCATTGCGCCCCGGCTTGTTGGGGACATGCGACGGGTTGCTAAAGGTCTTCCCCTTGAACTCCACAGGGTCAGGGCCCTCAGCATCAAATTTGACGGCGTAGAAGTTCTCGTTGATGTATGAAATCACATCAGCATTGGTGAACGTGTTCCGCATCATCATTTTGCAGGGACCACACCATTTGGTGTAGACATCAATCATGACTTTTCGCGGCTCTTTGGCCTGTGCAGCCTCTAAGTCGTTGACCGAAATCCATTGGATGGCAGCGCCTTGCGAGAACAGTGAAGCACTGGACGCAAGCAGGAGTACACTTAAAACGAAGGGACGCATCATGGCGTAAATATCGCACAACAAAGCAACCGCCCCAATGGCCTGAAGCACATTGGGGCGGTAAAAGAGGTGAAAAACTCTCCAAGTCGTCAACGCACGCCGTGCATCAATTTGTTCAAGGGCTTGTTCAAGACGGCAATGAGAACCGCAAATCCAACCAAGACGAATCCGAGGGTAGAGAAGACATCGATGTATTGGCTCAGTCCAGCTGTTTTCATTTCCAACTCAGACAGGTCTGCGCTGGCCACTTCGCCGCCACCATGACCCCCCGTAAGGGTTGCGATCAAACCAC
>CBFHUP010000024.1:0-34553 GCA_965659115.1 uncultured Flavobacteriales bacterium
TTCATGGCCTCTTTCATGTCTGCGCTGATGCGGTCTTGTAGAGTCACGTTGATGGGGTTAGTCGACGTTGTCGTGCAGGTAAGGATTGTCGGTCTTCAAGCTGCCGGTCTCCTCGTCAATGCTCAGGCGTGTGGCTTGAGATTCATTGCTCGCAGGAGTGGGGGTGAGCTGGATGTTGCGACGCTTGTATGCAGGTTCATCTTCGAGCTCGGTGAGGCCGCTTGGGGTGCGCAAACGCTTCGTGTAAGCCTCGATGCTGTTCTGTCTCTTGGCGATCCTTTCAGACAAGTCTGAGGTTTCTTGGATCTGCGGCTTGGGAGTGACAGGGGCAGCGGTTTTTTTCTCAGGTACAGGTTGTGGTCCGGGAATGGGCTGAGCCTGTGCACTGGGGAGGGCCTCAGAGACTGGGGTCACAGGCTCTTCGGTGTTGACTTGCTCGTTGGTGAAAGCCACACCATTGAGTTCCTCTGGAATCAAGTTGTCATCGCCTGCTTCGTCGAGGTCGAGGACGTTGAACTCGCCAATGCGGGTCGGTTCTGCCGTGATGGGAGTGACCGGTTCAATGGGCTGAGCGGGCTCTTGAATTTCGGCGCTGGGCTCAATGTTCAACGCTTCAGCAGGTTGGTCCAATTCTTTGTGGGCCAACGTGACTTCTTGGGCATCGGTGACTTTGCCGAAGAGATCGGGAGCAGCATTGTTTTCTTCGCCTGTAATGTCGGCGGCATGCCAGCTGTTTTCCAGGAGGGTCTCGCGGGGATCAAGGGCATTGCCTATGGCCGGAGTGCTTCCTTTCAAATGTGGAGTGACATCGGTGGTGTCAGGGTGGGGCAAGCCCACCGTGTCCATGGGGTTGTCCGAGGGCAAGCCTCCCAATGGACCGCTCAGAGGCGATGTGATTTCACGGGCCTCATCTTGAAGGTTGAGTTTGGAAACCGTAGGCCCTTCTGGCAATTCAGCAGATGCTTCAAAGCCAGTGGCAATGACGGTGACACAGATTTTCTCTCCAAGTTCAGCATCGTGGCCATATCCCCAGATCACTTCAGCAGTGGCGCCAGCTTGGTCTTGGATGTAATCGGTGATGTCCGAAATCTCGTCCATCAAGATTTCATCTGTGCCGTAGGTGATGTTGAGGAGTACGAAATTGGCACCAGTGATGTCGCTGTCGTTGAGCAACGGACTCTCCAGTGCTTCTGTGACGGCTGTCATAGCCCGGCCTTCGCCACTGGCGCTGCCTGCGCCCATGATGGCGGCACCAGATTCGCTCATGACGGTCTTGACGTCGTTCATGTCGACGTTGATGTCCCCGGTCAGGGTGATCACTTCTGCAATCCCTTTGGCGGCAGTGCACAGCACTTCGTCTGCGTTAGAGAAAGCCTGCTTGAGTGCAAGGTTGCCGAACAGTTCGCGGAGTTTGTCGTTGCGGATGACCAGCAATGTGTCAACGGCAGCGCGCATGGCTTCCAACCCCTCTCCTGCTTGAGTGGCCCTGCGCTTTCCCTCAAAGTTGAAGGGCACCGTGACGATGCCCACGGTTAAGATGCCGAGGTCTTTGCACGCTTGGGCAATGACCGGAGCAGCGCCTGTTCCTGTGCCACCTCCCATACCTGCGGTCACAAAAACCATCGTGGTGTTGTCCTCCAGTTTGTTGAGCACGTCATCGAGGTTCTCAATGGCGGCATTTTTTCCAATCTCTGGACGGCTACCTGCACCTTGTCCAGCAGTCAGGGTGGTGCCCAATTGAATCCTCACCGGCACGTTGGAGGCTTCCAGTGCTTGATTGTCGGTGTTGCATACAATGAAGTCAACGCCTTTGATGCCTTGCTCGTGCATGTAATTGACAGCGTTCGAGCCGCCGCCACCTACACCAATGACTTTGATGGGCGATCCAGAGGTAATGGGGAGTGCAAATTCCATCTGAGGTTTCCTATTGGAGTGGATTACTGCTGCGTGTTTACCGGCTTTTCAGCCTTTTGCAGGAACACGACAAGAAAAACGAAGAATGCCTTGGTTTGATGGGGGTGTTGGCTTTCCGTTCACGGTCTTGTCGTGGAAAAGAGGATTTGGATGCTGTTCGCCTGAGCCTTATTCCGGCATCTCGTCTTCGAAGAAGTCCTTGATTTTCTGGAGGAAACGCTTTGGACCTGCCATGGTTTCCTTGGCTTCTTGGTGCCTTGAATCCTCCATTTCTGGGTTTCCGTCGTTGTCGAATCCAAGCAGAACCAATCCGATACCGGTGGCATAGGTAGGCGCGGTCAAACTGCGGTCTGGTGCCTGGGCCAAGTGGGTGTTGGGAAACCCGATGCGGCAATCCATGGTGGTGACATATTCGAACAGTTGGCGAACGTGGCTCAACTGGCTTCCACCTCCGGTGACCACAATGCCGCCAATGAGCTCACGCTCGAGGCCGCTGTTCTTGATCTCGTAGTGAACGTGCTCGATGATCTCGGACATCCGGGCTTGGATGATGCCGGCAATGTTGCGCCGGGACACCTCTTTCGGTGGGCGTCCGGGCAAGCCTGGGATAACCACGATTTGGTCCTCTGCCATTTCGCGCTCAAGGGCCGAGCCGAACTTGTTTTTGAGGGCTTCGGCGTGCTTCTTGAGAACGCCGCAACCTTGCTTGATGTCGTCTGTGATGGCATTGCCACCGAATGGGATAACGGCCGTGTGTCGGATGATGCCTTCTTGGAAAATGGCGATGTCAGTGGTTCCACCACCAATGTCAACCAGGGCGATGCCGGCTTCCTTTTCCTCTTCGCTCAGGACCGCGGAGCTCGATGCAATGGGTTCCAGAATCAACTGGTCGACTTGCAAGCCTGCCCGCTTGATGCAGCGATAGATGTTCTTCGCAGCAGAAGTCTGTCCTGTGATGATGTGGAAATTCGCTTCTAAGCGGACTCCGGTGTGACCAACAGGCTCTTTGATACCTGGCTCGCCGTCCACGGTGAACTCTTGGGGCAGCACGTGCAGGATTTCTTCTCCCGGCAAGACCTTCAGCTTGCGCATGTCGTCCACAAGTTGCTGCACATCACTGCGGGTAATCTCATCGTCGGTTTCGGTGCGGATCAGCTGTCCTCGATGTTGAAGGCTCTTGATGTGCTGGCCTGCAATGCCGACGTTGACCACTTCGATTTTCACGTTGGCAGATTTCTCTGCAGCTTCAACGGCGGTGCGAATCGATTGTACGGTGTGCTCAATGTTGGCGACAACACCACGGGTTACCCCTATGGACTCACTCTTGCCGTAGCCTATGATTTCCAGTTTGCCGTGGGTGTTCTTCTGTCCAACGATGCACGCAATTTTGGTGGTGCCGATGTCGAGTCCGACGACGATGTCCTGATGGGGTTGGAATTGTTCCATTTGTGGAGTTGTGCGGGAGTGGGGGTTCATTTCGAGGCCACCAATTGGCCGTCGTATTGCAGGCTGATTTTCCGGTATTGCCGGAGGTCGCCCCTTTGAATCAAAGCAGTGTAAAAAGTCAAGAGTCGCTCCAGGCGGCCATTCAACTCATGGTCCAACTCAGAGGCGGGCCCCAGTTCCACCAGCACATCACCAATGCGTGGACGAAGGCTGATGGCGCCATTCTCAGAGATTTCAATTTGATCGATGAGTTGGTCCCAGAATTGAGCGGTGTCCATCTTTCTCAGCAGGGGAAGGGTCGATTGTGCCGTTTCCATGTTGGGAGCATGTAGGACTGGAACATCGGCGGTGTAGCGTTGTGACAGTGCCATTGAGCTGCCCATTTCGTCCATGTACAGCACCGTATCGGGCAGCCAAACGCGCGCCAAAGGGCGTTGCTGGGTGACTTGTACTTTCAATGCGCCACCAAGGGTGGGTTCCAAGCTGCAGGTGGCCACTCCATTTTGCTCTGAGATGGTCCGGTGCAAAGCTGCAAGTGGCAGGGTGGCCATGGGCCGATTGAGCAGGTTGAATTGCTCTGTGATCAAGGCATGCAGGGTAGGGGCATCCACAAAAAACATTCCTTCCATCTGGTCGACCTCGATGTCGAGGGCCAAACAAGGAACTTCATCCACGGCGCGGTCGGCTGCAGTAAATGCCAATGCGGCAGGCAACAGGAGCAGCAAGGTCCACCACACCTTCCATCGGCCTGTGGGCCGTGAAGTCGCCTGGGATTCAGGCTGTTTGGATGGGTTTTTGCGGTTCAATGGACGTTGATTCAGGACGTGGTTGTGTTCTTGTTCATCCGGTCCCAGGCAGGGTCAATCCAACGATTGAGGTCCCCTGCGCCCATGAAGAGGAGTACCTCTGGGTCCATTTGCTCTAAAGCATCCAAAAACCGGATTTCTGAGGGACATTCTACTGGACACCCCACCATCTTTTCCCCAATGCCCTGTGTATCCACGCCTGGTATGGGGTTTTCGCGTGCGGCATAGATGGGAAGAAGGATGCAATTGTCCAGCGCAGACAAGGCTTTTGCAAAGCCTTCCATGAAGTCTTGGGTCCTGCTGTAGAGGTGGGGTTGGAAGACGCCTGTGAGGCGGCGTCCTGGAAAGGATTGTCGGGCTGCGGCGATGGCGCCTTTGACCTCCGTGGGGTGATGGGCGTAGTCGTCGATGATGGCTTTGTTGTCGCCCTTGTGCTTGATCTCAAAGCGCCGAGCGACCCCAGGGAAAGCGGCGAGGGCGTCAGGTATAGTGGCGGGGTCCAGTCCTGCGCGACAGGCGAGGTAAGCTGCTGCCGTGGCATTGGCGGCGTTGTGTGTTCCCGGCATGCGCCACACCACCTGCATGGGAGCGTGCCCGCGAAGATGGAGCATGAATTGGGCTTCACCGGTGCGTCCTGATGTTGCCGCTCCCACTTGGGCATAGCCAGCAGCCCACCCCCGTTCTGCCAAGTTGGCGTTGGGCGGGAGCTCTCCATAGATTTCGGGGTTGAGGCTCTGTGTTTCAGGCACGACAGTGTGCAGGGGCTTGATCACATCGGCATGCCACAGCAATCCACCTTCTTTGACTTGACCCGAGAATTGACCAAACGCCTTGAGCATTTGGTCATGGGTGCCGTAAATGTCCAGGTGGTCCGGCTCAATGGAGGTGATGGCAGCGCTGGTGGGATACAGCGTCAGGAAACTGCGGTCATATTCGTCGGCTTCTGCCACCATCCAAGGATGCGGATCGCCGAGGCTGGCCAGGAGTAAGTTTGAATCTTGTCCGAGGGCAATGCCCCCCAGAAAGGCTTCAACAGGGGCCCCGCCATGGTGCAGGATATGGGCCAAAAGGGTGCTTGTGGTGGTTTTTCCATGCGTCCCTGCTACGGCCAATAACGGCCGGTCTTGGCTGATTTTGCCCAGTATTTCTGACCGCTTGTACAAAGGGAAGCCGGAGTGCTGCAGTTCCTGAAGGAGGGGGAACTCATTCGGAATCGCAGGCGTCCATACGATGGTCCAGCGGTCGGTTACTCCTTGGGCCATGTCCTCCCGAAGGCTTTCAGGAAGGGCACCTTTTGCGCCGCTGTGGTCCACCGCGATGCCTTCTTGTTGGAGGGCCTGGGTCAGGGTTGTTGCGGTGCGGTCATAACCGGCTACTTGGGCGCCTTGGGCATGAAACCAACGGGCCAATGCACTCATTCCAATGCCTCCTATCCCCAAGAAATAAAGGCGTTGCCTCATGTCTTCGCCAATTCTATCACAGCTTGTGCTACGGTTGTGGCCGCCTCAGGCCGGGCTGTAGCGCGCAGGGCCTTGGACATGTTGGCACAGCCTTGGACGTCATTGAGCAATTGGCGGACTTCTTGGCCCAAATCGCGCACGACCCTGTCGTCTGAAAGCATGATGGCTCCTTGACGGTCGACGACCGACCGGGCGTTTTTGGTTTGGTGGTCTTCGGCCACGTGCGGAGAAGGGACGAGCAATGTGGGCTTGCCCACCAAGGCGAGTTCGGCAATCGACATGGCGCCTGCCCTGCTCGCAATGATGGAGGCGGCGTCATAAGCCAAGTCCATGCGGTCAATGAATCCGCGCACCACCAAAAAGGGGTCTCCGTGTGTTTTGGCCCAGGCGGTATGCTCCTTTTCGTAGCGGCCGCCACATTGCCACAACACTTGAAATCCTTTCTTGGCCAAGGGTCCCGATGAGAGCAATTGGCGGACAGCAGCATTCATGGATGCGGCACCCAAGCTGCCGCCCAAGACCAGCAATACGGGCTTGTCTTCACGCAAGCCAAAATGTGCCCTTGCGGAAGTGACGTTGTGGGATGGATCGTCTGTAGCGGACTCCAACCGGTCTACAATGCTGCGCCGCAGTGGATTGCCAGTTTCGGAAATCTTGTCGGCAGGAAACCACTTTTCGAGGCCGGGGAAACCCGCACAGACTTTTTGGACCCGGCCGGACAGCAGTCGATTGGTGATGCCTGGAAAGCCGTTTTGTTCTTGAATCAAAGTGGGAATCCCCGCTTTGGAGGCCATCCAGAGGAGGGGTCCGCTGGCGAAACCGCCTACCCCCACAGCCACGTCGGGTTTAAAACGGCGGATGATCCGACGGGCCATGATGAGCGATCGGATCAGCCTCCAAGGAAACCCGAGGTTTCTGCGGCTTAATTTGCGGTCAATGCCGGTAATGGGAAGGCCGGTAATGGTATAGCCGGCTGCAGGAATGCGGTCCATTTCCATGCGCCCCAGTGCGCCTACAAATTCGATTTGGGCGTCGGGGAGTTGGGCTTGAATTCCCTCTGCGATGGCGATGGCAGGGTGGATGTGACCACCTGTGCCACCACCCGAAATCAAAATGCGCAACGGTGCCTTTTCCATGGGGTTAAGGCGCGCTAGGTTCCAATGGACGTGTGTGTCTGCTTCCCGAAGGTTCAACCGGGGCTGCGGCATCTGGATCGGTCAAACTCCTGCTCACCGACAAGATCATGCCGATGGCGATGCAGGTAAATATGATGGAGGTGCCTCCCATGGACACCAAGGGAAGCGGCTGTCCCGTCATGGGCAATAAGCGTACGGCAACACCCATGTTTACAAGGGCTTGGAGTGAAAGCATCAAGCCGAGCCCAATGGCCAAAAGCCCCCCAAAATGCTTGGGACACCGTGTTCCAATGCGGATGGCGCGCGAGAACAGAATCAGATAGAGCAGAATGAGTCCGAATCCGCCGAGTATGGCCCCCCATTCCTCAATGATGAAGGCGTAAATCATATCGGCATACGCTACGGGCATGGCGTTTCGGCTCATGCTCGATCCCGGTCCGTGCGGCAGCAATCCGCCTTGGTGAATCGCTTGAAGTGCAAAATCAATTTGACTGGAATCAGAGCCCCCTTGGCCTCCAAAAAATCCAGTCGCACGTGCGATCCAAGTTCCCATACGCGGAAACAATGCCGGCATGGCTGTCGCCATCCCGATCACGGCTATTCCAGCTCCTGCGCCCAATCCCGCAGTGATGGCGAGGGGTTTCCACGTCACCCCTGCAATGATCATCATGAGAAAGCAGACCAAGGCGAGCATGGCTGCGGTCGAAAAGTCCGCCGGCAAAATCAATGCACAGGTCAGCGCGATGTACCCGACGATGGGTTTGACCCCCTTGTGAAAGTCGTGCAGCACCAGTCTGTTGCGGTCGAGCATGCGCGCCACAAAGGCCACCAGTGCCACTTTCGCGATGTCCGATGGTTGGAACCGGAAGCCACCGATGTCCATCCACCTCCGGGCGTCGTTGATTTCTGAACCGACCAACACGGTCAAGAGCAACAGGACGAGGGCGATGTGTATGCCCAGTTGGCTCAGCCTTGAGAACCAGGCAAACCTGAGCCGGTGAACGGCCCACATGCAGCACAATCCTACCGCCAAAAAGGTGCCGTGGCGAAACAGGATTCCGACAGAGTTCCCCCCTTGTTTCCATGCGAGTGTGGCACTCGCAGAGTACACACTCACGAGGGAGGTGAGCACCAATAGAATGGCCACCACCCAAGTAGCGCGGTCACCGCGAAGGTGCGTGTTGAGGAAGTCGGCGAACCTGTTGGGCATGGCCTTAGATTGAACGGGCGCCGGCCTTGAAGCGGTGGCCGCGTTCCTCGTAGCTTGAAAACAGGTCGAAGCTGGCACATGCTGGAGACAGCAGGATGGTGTCTCCAGGCTGGGCCACGTTGTAACCGAGCAATGCGGCTTCTTCCGCGCTTTCAACTTCGAGGATGCGTGTGACCGCCGTGGCAAAGGTTTGCTTGAGTTTGGTGTTGTCCTTACCCAGGCAAATCAGGGTGTGCACCTTATCGCCGACGAGCGGGATCAGTGAAGTGTAGTCGTTGCCTTTGTCGACGCCACCTGCGATCCAAACCGTGGGGCTGGTCATGCTGTCGAGTGCGTACCAAGCGGCATTGACGTTGGTGGCTTTGCTGTCGTTGATGAAGCTGATGTTGTTGACGTCGCAGACGTGCTCCAAGCGGTGTTCCATGTTGCGGAAGTGCGTGAAACCGGCGCGAAGATCAGCGTCGTTGATTTCGAGGATGCGCGCGGCAACACCGGCGGCCATTGAATTGTAGAGGTTGTGTTTGCCTTGAAGGGCGAGTTCCTGCATGCTCATGTTGAAAGGGGGGTTGAGGAATGTGAATCGTTGTTGATCAATGCTATGTGCTGCCAATGCTGGCGAGTGTTCAGTTGGGGGTGCCAGCTGCACGGTGTGCTGCTGGGCTTTGGTGTTTCGCCGCGACCTCAGGGCGCTGAGCCCGGGATCGTCTCCGCAGACAATGAGGTGGTCCGCTTCTGTTTGACGCGCGGTGACGTTCCACTTGGCATCGCCATAGGCCTCGACGTCGCCGTGGCGGTCGAGGTGGTCTGGCGTGATGTTGAGGAGAATGGCGACGTGTGGGCTGAAGTCCGTGGTGTCTTCCAATTGGAAGCTCGAAGCCTCTACGACCCAGATGTCGTGGTCGCCTTCTGGCCTTTGCTGTGCCTGGGCCACCGCACCTGCGAAACTGGTTCCGATGTTGCCGGCGCAGCCTGCATCGATGCCGCCAGTGCGCAGCAAGTGGTGAAGCAATGCGGTGGTGGTGGTTTTGCCATTTGTTCCGGTCACTGCGGCGATGCGGGCGTCGGTGTGTCGGCTTGCAAACTCCAGTTCGCCTATGACTTCGACTCCAGCTCCGCGGGCCCATTGCACGGGTGCGGCTGTTGCCGGAATGCCGGGTGATTTGACCACGAGGGCAGCTTCTTCTATGAGGCTGCGGTCGTGTCCGCCTTCTTCGAGGTCGACCCCCATGGAGGCCAGGACCGCTTTGCGCTCGGTGGATACCTGACCGGCATCGCTGACCCGACAAGGCATGCCAAGGCTGAGGCACAACTTGGCTGCTCCTTCACCGCTTTCGCCGGCACCGAGTATGGTGACCGTGTCGCGCATCAACGGACCTTGAGGGTGACGATGGTGATGACCGCCAGCAGTATGCCGACGATCCAGAAGCGCGCGGTGATCTTGCTCTCAGGCATACCCGCTTTCTGATAGTGGTGGTGCAGCGGCGACATTCTGAAAATGCGCCGGCCTTCGCCGTACTTCTTCTTGGTGTGACGGAACCAAGCGACTTGCATGACCACGCTCAGGTTCTCAATCAGGAAAATCCCGCACAAAACAGGGATCAGCAGTTCTTTTCGGATGGCAATGGCAAACGTGGCGATGATGCCGCCCAGCGCCAGGCTGCCGGTATCTCCCATGAAGACCTGTGCGGGATAAGCGTTGTACCACAAGAAGCCGATGCACGCCCCCACAAACGCAGAGATGAACACCACGAGCTCACCGGAATCTGGAATGAAGAGCACGTTGAGGTAATCAGAGAACACCGCATTGCCCGATACGTAGGCCAGAATCGCCAGGGTCATGCCGATGATGGCGCTGGTCCCAGTGGCGAGCCCATCCATGCCATCGGTGAGGTTGGCACCATTGGATACGGCGGTGACGATGAACGTCACGATGAGGGCAAATACTGCAAACTGCGCCCACGGGCTGTTGGTGGCCCATTCAGTGAGTTTGGCGTAGTCGAATTCGTTGTCCTTGACAAACGGAATGGTGGTCTTTTGGGAGCGGTGTTCCACGCGCACCCAACCGTCACCATCGGTGTCTTCCAATTGCTGGGCGATGGCCTCAGTGCTGTTGGCGGGCGCCAGTTCTTTGACCCGCACTTGGGGGTTCCAGAAGAGCATGGAAGCCACGAGCAGGCTGGCGGCCACTTGACCAATGACCTTGAATTTACCTGCGAGGCCCTCTTTGTTTTTCTTGAAAACCTTGATGTAGTCATCGATGAAACCGATGCCCCCGAGGAGGATGGTGACCAAGAGCATGCACTGGATGTACACGTTGGTCAAGTCAGCCAAGAGCAGGGTGGGGATCAGGATGGCGCTCAGAATGATGATGCCCCCCATGGTGGGTGTGCCCTGCTTTTGCATTTGCCCTTCCAAACCGAGATCGCGTACGATTTCGCCCACCTGTTTGAGCTGCAACCACTCGATGATCCGACGGCCAATTCCAATGGACACCAGCAAAGAGATAAGCGCTGCGGCTGCAGCCCTAAAAGAGATGTATTGAAACAGCCCGGCGCCTGGGATGTCGGAAATCTGATGGAGTTGGTCGAACAGGTGATACAGCATCGTCTCGGGTTTAGTGGGTCAAGAGGGATGCGGTGAGCACGGCCACATCGTCGAAGGGCTGCTTTTCACCTTGGATTTCTTGGTACTTCTCGTGTCCTTTTCCTGCCACGAGAACCACATCACCGGGACGCGCCTGGATGCACGCTGAGCGGATGGCTTCTTCTCGGTCTTGGTTGGCGGTCACTTTGCGCGCTTGGATGGGATCCAGTCCGTTGCGCATTTCGGCGATGATGGATGCGGGGTCTTCGCTTCGGGGGTTGTCTGACGTCAGAATGACCAGGTCGGCGAGGTCGGCTGCGACCTGTGCCATGATGGGCCGCTTGGTCCGGTCGCGGTCTCCTCCGCACCCCACAACACAAAGGATGCGGGATTCTTGGCCAGTGGCTCCGGCGGCCGTTCCGCTTTGGCGGACGGTGTTGAGGGTCTCTAGGACTTTGCGCAAGGCGTCCGGTGTGTGGGCATAATCGACGATGGCATGTACACTGCCGTCTTTGGATTGTACCTGTTGCATCCGGCCATCGGGTGCGTTGAGCAAGGAGAGGTGGGTCAAGGTCTCCATCGAGTCCCAACCCAACTCGCGCGCCACGGCATACACGGCGGTCAGATTGGAGGCATTGAAATCGCCAATCAAGCGGGTGTACAAGTCTTGACCATCGATGTGCAATTGGAGTCCACCGAGTCCATTTTCGATGATGCGCGACTTGTGGTCCGCCACCTGCTGGGTGCCGTAGGTCACCACGCGGGCTTTGGTGCCTGCAACCATGGTTTCATGGTGGCGCGCATCGGCATTGGTCAGGGCAAAGGCCGTTGCGGTCAGTCCATCGAACAGGGATTTTTTGGCGGCGATATAGCCATTGAAATCACCGTGGTAATCGAGGTGGTCGTGCGTGATGTTCGTGAAGACTCCTCCCTCCAGCGGCGTTCCTGCCAAGCGGTGCTGGTCAAGAGCGTGGGAGCTGGCTTCCATGAAACAATGGGTGCATCCGGCATCGAGCATGTCGGCAAAAAGCCGCTGCAGCCCCACGGGATCAGGGGTGGTGTGGGTGGCGGGAACCACCTTGTCGACGATGCGGTTTTCTACGGTGCTGACCAGTCCGGCTTTGCGGTCAAACATCCGAGCGAGGCGGTGCAGGAGGGTGGCCACCGTGGTTTTGCCGTTGGTGCCAGTAATGGCAATGACCTTGAGCCGCTCGCCGGGGTTGTCATGGAAATTTGCGGCGAGGTGTCCCAGCGCTGCGCGCGTGTCCTCGACCTGTACATACACGACATGGTCCTTGCGGTCTGCTTCAGCAGGGAGGCGCTCGCAAACTATGGCCGCAGCGCCGGCTCGGGCAGCACCTGGGATGTGGTCGTGGCCATCAACGGCCGTCCCTGGAATGGCTACAAAGCAGCCAAATGGCTTGACTTGGCGGCTGTCTGCCACCACAGACTCAATGGCAACATGGGTGGAGCCCACCACTTCAGTGATGCGCGATCCATACAAGATGTCTTTCAACAGCTTCATGACAGTTCGAGCAGAATGGTTTGGCCTTGACGCGGAGCTGTTCCCGGGGCAATGCTTTGGCGGCGGACGGTCCCCCGGCCGTTGATGTCGACCCGCATGCCCCTTGTTTCGAGCAGGCGAACGGCGTCCCTCAGCGACATGCCGCGAACGTCGGGGATGCTCTCTTCGGCGACGGAGCGGGCGGTCAGTGTGACCAAGCCATCTCCGGTGGACGCCGCGACGTAGGAGGGGAACTCTCCATTTGCGGTGGTGTCCATCACAAAGGGCAGTCCGAGTGTTTCATACAAGGAAGTGAGGGTGTTGGCCGATCCATTCATGGAAACAGGAAGGCGTGGAGTCTCGGCCAGCAAACCGGATTCCATTTCGACCAAGTCGGGACGCGTGCCGTGCAGGTGATCGGCGATGGCACGGAATACGGGTGCGGCTACGACACCCCCATAGTAGCCGTGTTCAGTGGGCCGCTGCACGACCACTGCAATCGTAAAGGCCGGTTTCTCTGCTGGAAAATAGCCGGCAAAGGAGGCGCGGTGGCCTTGATATCCTCCTCCAGATGCCGTTGCCCGCGCTGTTCCTGTCTTGCCCGCCACGCGGTAAGGCCGGTCATTAAAAACGTCTTCAGCGGTGCCGTGGCCTCCCGGCGCACACACCCGCTCCATCATGGATTGGAGTGCTGCGATGGTCGTGCGGCTGGCGACCCGTTCAGAAATCACCTCTTTGGGAAAGGTTGTCGCGACCTGATCTCCGTCGAGCAAGGCGTCGGCGAAGCGGGGGCGAATCAGCCGTCCATCTGCAGCGATGGTGTTGTAAAAGGCCGCCGTTTGAAGTGGCGTCATGGCGACTTCATACCCGATGGACATCGAGGTGAGGGAGCAGGCACTCCATGACTTTTCGGTAATGGCGGAGTGGATTTGAGGCTGGCCTTCTCCCGCCAAGGTGATGCCCAGAGGTTGTCCCAAGCCAATTTCTGCAAGGGCATCCAGCCACGCTTGCGGGTCATTGCCAAATACCTGTTGCACCGCCTTTGCTGTGCCGACATTGGAACTCCGCTCAAAAACTTCTTCCAGTCGCAGAGGGCCATAGCCGCCGTCTGGTTCACTGGTGTCGGTCATCTTGGTGCATCCTTTTGCGGGATAGAAATAGCCTTCGCCTGTGAACAGGGTGTCTGTGGCCGAGATTTTGCCAGACTCTAAGAGTGCCATCACACTGGCCAGCTTAAAAGTGGATCCCGGCTCCACGGCCGTACCAATGGCGTGGTTGTAGGACTCCGAGCACCGCCCTGTTTCAGGATTGCGCACGAGGTTGGCGATGGCCACAACGTTGCCTGTTTGAACCTCCATGACCACGGCACAGCCCCATTCTGCAACGTGGTGGTCCATCTGAGCGCGCAAGGCGTCAGTGGCAACGTCTTGGGTGCGCAGGTCTATGGTGGTGCGCACATCGCGCCCCATTTCTGGAACCTGGATAAAGTCATCGGTCGCAGGGATCCAATAGTTGCCATGGATCCTGCGCATCAAACGCTGTCCGGATTTGCCAGACAGGGCTTCGTTGAAGGCCGCTTCAATGCCGACGCTGCCGCCGTTTGGACGGTGAAGTCCTATGGTGCGGTTGGCCAATGGTGAGAATGGCTTGTCGCGGCGGGGCCTTTCGGAAAACATGAACCCCGAGCGGTTGCGTGACCTGTCGCCGATCCAGGGAAAAGACTGCACCGACTGACGCCTGTCCCACGCGATGTTTCGTGCAATGGCGACATAGCGGCTTTTGCCCGAACGGTGGGCGTCCACGAGGTAGTTGCGCCAGCTCTGGGCGCTCTTGCCGTCAAACTCCTGGGCCAAGGCTTCTGCCAATGCGGGCAGTGCGGTGAGGAACGCTTTAACTTCCTCTTCGGTATCGATGACAGAAGGGTCCCAGTGGAGGTCGAACCGCGGGACGGAGGCTGCGAGCAAGTGGCCGTCTGCCGAAAGGATGCGGCCCCGCTCTGGCTCGATGGTGCGCACTTGGGGGAGCATGGCGCTCACATCTTCGTGGCTGGGGTCCAGTTGGATGAGGACAATGCGCAAGAAAATGGTGACGCCACACAAGGCGAAAAAACCAAAGAGCACCCACGCCCGAGTCGCAATGTGTTGTGCGCTCTTCATGGTGAGGTGGAATTTGCGGGAAGTGTGGTAGGAGGCGCTGAGGGCGCAGTCAATCCTACGTTGGCCATGTCTTCGTCGAGCCGACTCCGTTGGAGCTGGGACTCAAAGCGGCCACGTAGACTTTGTTCGTGGTGCCGCAGATCGCGCAGTTCTTTGCGGCCTTCTTTGATGGCGCGCTCGTCGTATTCGTATTGGTACTCGAGGTAGGTGTAGCTCAGGATGAGCGCCACGATGAATGCGAAAAAGGGCAGGTGGCGGGTGACCTCTGGACCACCGAGCCACTCTCCGACCAAGGACTGGCGAACGGGAGCAATGGCCTGTGCAATCCGCTGGCGAATGCGCGAGGGTTTTTTGGCCCGTTGCGCTGGCCGGGATCCTGCCGGCTCCAATGGCTTGGCGTGACCCGCTTTGCGTCGTGTTGTTTTTGGCTGCTCTGTGCGGTTTTCCTGGGCGATGTTGCGTGCGAGCCGCTCCCCTGCTGAGAGGGGGCGGTTGCCCTTCCGTTTGTTGGACGAGGATCGGGAGGAGCGGCGGGTCATGCGGCGAGGGTGTTGCGGGCTGCAATGCGCATGCGTGCGCTGCGGGACCGAGGGTTCCGTTCCATCTCGTCAGCATCGGCCACGATGGCTTTGCCTGTGACCTTGTCGAATGGAGCCAAGGACCGGCCGTGGAAATCCTTGTTGATCTCCCCTTCCATGTTCCCGGCCCTCATGAAGCGCTTGACCATGCGGTCTTCAAGGCTGTGGTAGCTGATGACCACCAACCGTCCGCTGGGCTTGAGCAGTTGGAGGCTGGATTTGAGCAGGTCTGACAGGGCGCCGAGCTCGTCGTTCACTGCAATGCGCAGCGCTTGGAAAGCTTGGGCCAGGTATTGGTTGCGCTTCTGGGGTGGTGCGAGCGGGGCGAGGATGCTTTGCAACCGGCCCGTTGATGCGATGCCTTCTGCGCCATCTTCTTCGATGGCCTTGCGCAGGGCCCGCGCCGCACGGTGGGCTTGGGACAGTTCTCCGTATTGACGGAGCAGGTGGGTTAGCTCTTGCTCGCCCATGCGCTGAATCAGGCCGTCGGCGCCTTCGGGCAGACGGGGGTCCATGCGCATGTCTAAAGCGCCATCTCCCCGAATGCTGAAACCGCGTTCGGCGGCATCGAATTGGTGAGAACTGACCCCGAGGTCGGCGAGGATGCCATCCACCTGCTTCACTCCGTGGAGGCGCAAGAAATTGGCGGCAAACCTGAAGTTTTCTGGAATCAATGTGAACCTGCTGTCATCGGGGACATTGGGCTCTGCGTCCGGATCGCAATCAAACCCAAACAACCGGCCATTTGGGCCAAGCGCATCGAGGATGCCGCGGCTGTGCCCGCCTCCGCCAAAAGTGCAGTCCACATAAGTTCCGGCGGGCTGCAGGTCCAACCCTTGGAGGGCGGCGTCAAACAGCACGGGAACGTGATAATTCGTGGACATCAGTTGCGGCTGGAATCGTTGGGGTTGGTGCCAGGCTCGATGTCCCGACGCACGCGCTCTGCCAAGTCGCCGAAGTCAAAGTCTTCGTCGTCTCCAAGCACTTGGTTTTCGAAGCGGTCCTTGGCCCACACTTCGATTTTCTCTCCGAGTCCGGTGACCACGCAGTCTCCCGCTTTTCCGGCTTCTAGTCCGGCGTGACCCAACAATGCGCTGGGCAGCAGCATGCGGCCAGAACCGTCCAGCTCAACGAGGGTGGCCCCTTTCATGAATTTCCGTTGGAAGAGTTGGTGCTGGCGGTCGTACCGGCTGAGTTGCCCCATCTCGGCATTGACCTTGTCCCATTCGGGCTTGGGATAGAGCACCAGACAACCTTCGAAGATGTCGCGGTTCACCACCAAACCGTCGTGCAGCACGCGGTCCAGCTGCTTGCGCAGCTTGGCCGGGAAGCTGACGCGCCCTTTGGCGTCGATCCGGCAGTGGTATTCCCCGAGGAGGTTGAGCATGGTGTTGTGGGCGTCTTGCCCATCCAAAAGTAGCCGGTTTATCCCACGATTCCCCACTAGCCCCCACAATCTGACACAATGTGGAAAATTTACTGACCGTTGTGAATGGGCAACTTTTTCAACAATGACCCTAACCCTCTGATTGACAATGATTCATGAGGGTGTTTTGCCGGATGAATGGAAGGTGGGGAATTGTGGGGTGTTGATGAGGTGTTGATGGAGGCCTGCGCAGAATAGGGTGGAGGCTTGTTCACACACACGCTTTTATTCTGGGTGAAATCATGTTCACATCAGGAACCAAAGGGGGCCTTACTTTGTAGGCTTAGGAATATGTCATTCCATGGAGCAGAATCTCATCACTGACGGACGGTACCGCTATGTGCAAAGCGCCACAGAAGGCACGCCTTTGATTTTGCTGCATGGGCTGTTTGGTGCCTTGAGCAACTTCGAACACCTGTTCAATCACTTTGCGGGGAAAATGCGGGTCATCATACCCATGTTGCCCCTGTATGACTTGCCTTTGGCGACGACCAGTGCCAAAACCTTGTGCAAGCATGTGGAAGGGTTCATCGACCACCTTGGTTTAGAAAAAGTCCACTTGCTGGGAAATTCACTCGGTGGGCATGTGGGGCTCATTTACACCAAACGCAACCCGGATCGGGTGCTGTCCTTGTCCTTGACGGCCAGCAGCGGTCTTTATGAGAATGCTTTTGGCAGTTCCTTCCCAAGGCGTGAAGACAAGCAGTTTATACGCGACAAAGTGGGGGAGACCTTTTACGACCCCGCGCACGCTACAGACGATTTGGTGGACGAGTGCTTTGCCATTGTCAACGACCGCGCCCGCGTCTTGCGTATCCTGGCGATTGCCAAGAGCGCCATTCGACACAACATGGCGACAGACTTGCCCAATATGAAGCAGCCGTCGTGCTTGATTTGGGGCCGAAACGACACCATTACGCCGCCTGAAGTGGCCGACGAGTTCAAGGCTTTGTTGCCGGATGCCGACCTCCATTGGATCGACCAATGTGGCCATGCTCCCATGATGGAGCACCCCGAGGAATTCAACAGCATCTTGAGCGATTGGTATGAGCGTCGAGGAATACTCAGTTGACGACCCTGCGTTCGTAAAATCGAGCGCCAAACTCCAGGAGTGTCCCGAAGCAGACCGTCCCGAATACACCTTTATCGGGAGGTCCAACGTGGGCAAAAGTTCCTTGATCAACATGTTGACGGGCCGCAAGGCCTTGGCGAAGACGAGCTCTACGCCTGGAAAGACCCAATTGATCAACCACTTCGAGATGACCACGGCGGGCAAGCCCTGGTACCTCGTGGACTTGCCGGGCATCGGATATGCCAAAGTGTCTAAGAAGGACCGTGCTTCATGGGAGCGCACTTCGAGGGAATATTTGACCAAAAGGGAGAATCTGATGTGCATCATGATGCTCATCGATTCCCGGGTCCCCCCTCAGAAAATCGACATGGATTTCATGGTGTGGATGGCAAAAAATGGCCTGTCTTTTGCGATGGTCTTCACCAAGGTTGACAAGCTTACCATTGCGGATCGCGAGGCGTTTTTGCCGCGTTACACGGCGCACATGTTAAAGCAATGGTCGGCCATGCCGCCTCATTTTGTGACTTCGGCGGCCAAGGGAGACGGCCGGCAGGATGTGCTCGGTTTTATCGCCCAGACCAACCCCATTTACAGGAAGCCTCCTCCAATGGAGTGAGGCCCGGCTTCAGTTTTCGTGGCCTGGCCCTACGCCGATTCGCTCTGCGAGTTCGGAGGTGAACCCACGGATGGCGCCTGCAGCCCTTTCGTCTTGCGTAGAGCGTTCGAGTGCATCCGCGAGCGTCATCATGGATTGGCATACAAACACCTTCATTTCCTCAACGGTCATGTCCTTGTCCCACAGGTCGATGCTCAATGCTTCGCGTCCGTTCCACACGCTGAGGGCAAAAGCCTTGGCCTCGGCGTTGGCAATGCCGGCGTCGGATGCAGACCAACGAATGGCGGTGGGCACTTTGTTGTCGTCCGTGGTGACGGTCAGGTGGATCTCGGAGGTGCGGTCGTTGGCCATGGGTTGCAAGTTCGGTGTTCGCGGTCAGCCCTTGGGCCTGTATGACTGCAAAAAGGGCAGTACATCGTCCTGATTCATCAATTGGGACAGCGTCATGTCGGGATGGCGGACCATGTAGTCTTCCACCCATCGCAGTCCCATGTACCAGCCCAGCCTGTCCGGACTTTCCTGAGGGACAGCGCCTGCCTTGGTGAAAGGCGCGTCGGCAACCCAACGCTGTATGTCCATCCGTTTGGTGGTGTAGAGGAACTCTTTCTTGCGGAGTTCCATCCACGTTTGCATCTCGTGGTCTTGGGCCCATTGCCATTCGGCGGGTGACCAATCCATGAGGTCGTGGGGTGCCAGTCCCGGGGCGATGCATTTGGTGATAAACAAGACTTTACCCCAGTACAGAAGCTCTTGAGAAAGCTGGCCTTGGGAGGGATAATGCTCCTTTTGGAATTGAACGAGCAGCCAACCTCTGAGGGCGTCAGCCACCAAATGTTCGGGCACCATCCGCTCTTGCATGTAGCCGGGATAGATGTGGGGAGGAAGGTTGCGAACGGCGGGGTGATGAGAGCCAATGAAAAATTCACAGCCGACCAGCAGCAGTGCGTTGGTGGGGTACACGCTGTAGTTGTACCCAGTGTAGGCCAGGTCTACAGCGGGGACGGGTGCGGAAGGAAAATGCTGATGAAAGCGGCTGAACGCTGCGGTGATGTCTTGAGCCGCTGCCGACAGTTTGTCCGTGCGTTCAAGGACACTGTCGATGCCGTTGATGGCCGTGCGCGTGCCTTCAAAAGCTGTGAATTGTCGCCATGCGGAATCGAGGACCAT
Source organism: uncultured Flavobacteriales bacterium (assembly GCA_965659115.1). Classification (GTDB taxonomy): domain Bacteria; phylum Bacteroidota; class Bacteroidia; order Flavobacteriales_D; family Sanyastnellaceae; genus UBA8752. The sequence goes on from CBFHUP010000024.1 coordinate 19,075, forward strand.
TTGCTGTCCCTCTGATGCTGGAGGCCAAGGGCCGAGTTGAAGAATGTCGCGAATGAGTGCTTCTTGCCAGTCCCCAGAGGGCCCGTCCGCCGGGGATTCGGTGCGGTCGCGGACCTGAAGCCAGCTCATCGAAGGCGTGGTGCCTTCGCCTTCAGGTGACCGTTCAAATGGGGCATACGGGTCTGGGTTTTGGCACCCGATGAGGAGCAATGCAGCACTGACCAATGAGAGGGTCCCACGGATGGAGGAGGAGGGATTTTCGCTCTGAACACGCATGGTGCAAAAGTGCAGCGGTTGATGGTCCATTTTTAGCCTTTGGTACGCAATTTGCTCTCTGAGGAACGTTTGACATCTAAGACATGGTATCCACAACAATATTCCGTTCTCTCGCCGCCGTGCTGGGGTTCGTTGCGCTGACTGCGTCGGCCCAGTCACCGGCCAACAATGGCCGCTCCCGTTACAGTGAACCCAAATTCAGAATGGGACTTCACTTGCTGCCCTCTGTGGCTTGGGTGGATGTGCGAGACACCCACAGTTCTGCTGACGGCAGCATCGTGCGCTTCGGTTTTGGATTTACTGCGGACATCATGTTTGCCGACAATTACGCCGTTGGCACGGGCCTCAATGTGTTCCGCAACGGAGGCAAGCTTTCTCATTTTGACCGGGTTGTCGGCGACCCTGAGGATGCGGCCAACGACACCACGGCATTTTTGGTGCGCAGAGAACGTACGTTGACGCAGCATTGGGTGGAAGTGCCCATCAGTTTCAAATTTCGGACCCGACAAATAGGACACATCACTTATTGGGGGCAGTTTGGCCTCGGCCTCGGCCTTAACCTGAGGAGCACCGCAAAGGATGCTTTGGATTACCGCTACCGGGGTCAGGATGGTGAAGAGGGGGTGGAGTGGACCGAGGAAACGGTCATTGCCGCCGACAACGCAGGGATCGTGACTTTCGATGATGTGCCCGTGGAAGACGATGTGGCCTTGTTGCGCGCAGCGATGATCGTCGGCCTGGGCATTGAGTACAACCTGAGCGGGAAGACCGCCCTACTCGTTGGGGCCACCTTGAACAATGGCATATTCAATGTCGCGAGCAACAAAAATTATGGCCCGGAACGTACCCAAGAGCACATTCAGACGGCTGCCGACGGATCGCTTGACCCTGCTGCTGCAGGGTATGACATAAAAATGGTCGACAACGCCATCCTTTTTAGCTTGGGATTGTTGTTCTGACATGAAGTTGCATACCTCCCGTTCTCTGAATGCCGAAGGGGCTGTCCGACACATTGTGGGGTGGATGGTCGACTACTTGGACCAGTCGGGCCTCGATGGATGGGTCGTTGGTGTGAGTGGCGGCATTGACTCTGCCGTGACATCCACATTGGCGGCATTGACAGGAAAGCCGACCACCTTGTTGCGCATGCCCATTCACCAGGCGGTGGACCAGGACCAGAGGGGTGCTGACCACATCGCACAATTGGAGGCTGCCCACGGCCATGTTTCGTCCTGCGTTGTGGACCTCACGTCCTCTTTTGATGGCTTGTCATCGGCGCTGTCGGCTTCGGCCGGTGGTCCTTTCGGCGGTCTTTCGTTGGCCAATGCCCGCGCGCGTTTGCGCATGACAACCCTCTATGCTGTGGCTGCCGAACGGCGCGCCTTGGTGGCGGGCACGGGCAACAAGGTGGAGGATTTTGGAGTGGGATTCTACACCAAATACGGAGATGGAGGGGTCGATCTCAGCCCCATTGCGGACATTCTCAAAAGCGAAGTGTATGCCGTTGGCCGTGTGCTCGGGATTGGAGAGGCCATTTTGAAAGCTGCACCTACCGATGGGCTTTGGGGCGATGATCGCACCGACGAGGACCAACTTGGAGCGCGTTATGACGAGCTCGAATGGGCCATGGAGCAAGTGTCTTTGGGCCGCGATGCAGCGGGGTATGATGCGGGCTCACGGGAATCGGAAGTGATGCAGATTTATGCCAAGCACCACCGCGCCAATCGGCACAAGATGGATCCCATTCCGGTGTGCGTTATGCCTGCGGGCCTGTTTGGTTTGGAACAGCAGTGATACATCTAGGGCGTTGAGGGGCCCAGGTCAGTCCTCTTCTTCAACTATGGACCAGCTGACTTCTAGGCGGCCTGTCTTGCCGTCGGAGGACATCAAACCGAGTGTGTAGGTCCCGGGATTGAGGAAGTCTCCGCTCTTGATTTCCTGAGGTGTGAACGTCAGGTTTTGCCAGCCCCTGCGCAGGTCTCTGAAGTCGGTTTGTCCCAAGACGTTTTCGACGCTGTCCAGCAACTGAATGGTATAGTCTCCATCGCTGGGCAAAAAAGCGGAAACCTCTACCTCAGGCGTCCAAGGGTCTCCCCAACCGTATCCGCGTTCTCCCCACCCTTCGCGCCACGTCAGGTCTTCTGGCGTCTCCATTGAAAGCACCAAATCTTGTGGTGAAGTCGGCCCTGCTCCGGTCAGCCCATCGATGAGGGGATTCAAGTCGAGGACCCAAATGCTGCGGCCGTGCGTACCGATGACGAGTTCGTTTTCGCGTTCTTGAATCGCGAGGTCGTGCACGGGAACCCGCGGCAGGTCCGGGTGTGCGTTGGCCCAGGTGAATCCACCGTCGATGGAAACGTACAGGCCACCGTCTGTGCCACAAAACAGCAACCCTTCGATGTCTTCGGACTCAGTCAGGGCATTGATGGGCTCCATCGGAAGTCCGTTGCGCACGGTGCCATCGTCGCCGAGCCGTGTCCAGGACCGTCCATTGTCGTCAGAGGCGTAGAGGTAGGGACTGAAATGGTCGTGTCGGTATCCATTCAATGCGGCGAAGAGGCGGTCGGGCGCATGGTGGGACCACAGCACTTCGCTCACCCACAGCATGCGGTTGGGCGCCGCTTGGGGCGCGGGGGGTGTCCGGTTTTCCCAAGTATAACCTCCATCGGGGCTGAGGTGAACAAGTCCATCATCTGACCCCACTGCCAGCCTGCCGAATCGCAGCGGACTTTCGTGCAAGGAAGTGAGGGTGCCATAGGGCACGTTGCCTTTGAGCGTACCCCGTGTCAGGTCATCGGACAGGGTCTCGAAACTGTCTCCGCGATCCAAGGAACGGTGAAACCGGTTCGATGCCATGTAGAGCACATCCTGATGGTGGCGAGACAGGTGAATCGGGGTTTGCCAATTCCAACGCAGCGGGGTTTCGCCCAGGGTGTGTTCAGGGTGCAGACGCGCCCGGTCTCCAGAGGTTCGGTTGGACCGGCTGTACCAACCAAATTGGTAACCGGTATAGACGGTTTCGTTGTCGCGGGTATCCACTTCAATGCGCATCCCGTCGCCACCATTGAGCCTGTCATAGGGGTAGTCTCCGGTTTGGTGCCAACGCGGGCTGGCATCGTATCCGCTCGGACCGCGCCAAGTGCCGTTGTCTTGCAGGCCGCCATAGATGCGGTAAGGATCGGCATCGTCCACCGCGATGGCATAAAACTGGCCTACGGCAGGCGAATTGCAGGAGGTCCAGTGTTCGCCTCCGTCGAGGGTGACATTGATGCCACCGTCGTTGCCGTTGATGATGTGCTCGGGGTTGTTGGGGTTGATCCAAATGTGGTGGTGGTCAACGTGGACATTGTCTTGTGCAATGGACGACCAGTTGGATCCTCCATCGGTGCTCTCCAACAATGGGACACCACCAATGATCAAACGGTTTTCATCGCTTGGATCTACTGCAATCAGCCCGAAATAGTAACAGTAACTGTAGCACACTTCGTCCAAGCCTTCTTCATGGGTCCGGACCCATTGGGCATCGGCACCACCGATGCCCTGTGGCACAGATTCACGACTGTCGATGGCCCGTCCCTTCCATTGGTAGACTTCGGCGCCAATGATGACGGGGTCGAACATCTCGCTGTTGGCGTCCCCCAAGAAATCAGCAAGGGCTTCGGTACTCAGGGTGCCGTCGGCGATGCGTCGAAAAACGGAGGGGGCATCGGCATCTTCTGGAAAGTTGTTGTCTTCGAGAAATTCCGAGAGTGCAGTGGTATCCAATGCGGCGAACTCCGATTTGGACATGCCCCTAAATGCTTTGGCTTCAAGGGGCTGTTTGTCCTCGGAAGGTTCCTCCGGCTTGGCGTTTTGATTGTCTACAATCACATACAAACGGTCTGCTCGAGCATGGTATGCCAGTCCCATACGGCCGATGTGATCCCCATTCGGAAACCCGTAGTCTTCTGATGACAAATGCACCCAAGTGGCCCCGCCATCCATGCTTTCGAAAACGCCGCTGCCAGGACCGCCTTCCGTGAAGTCCCATGCGCGGCGGGTTCGGTCCCACAGCGCAGCATAGAGGTGGTCAGACCGATTGGGGTCCATGATGAGGTCGACGGCTCCTGCCTGTGGTCTTCCGACTTGGGTGCCATCGAGCAACAACTGCCACGTTGCGCCTCGGTCGGTACTGTGGTAGACGCCCCGTTGGGCATCTGCCCCTCCTTCGGTGTAAAGTGGCCCTAAGGCGGCGACATAGATGCCATCATCTTCATCTAAGATGATCCTGCCGATGTGGTGGCTTCCGGAAAGACCGGCATGGGTCCATGATCCGCCCCAGTCTTGGCTGAGGTAAACCCCGACACCAGCATAGCTCGAACGGGAGGCATTCACTTCTCCAGTTCCCACCCAAATGTGGCGGGCTTCCCAATTCACGGCAATGGCACCAACAAACATAACGGGCCCTTGGTCGAACAGGGGTTTAAACGAAGTTCCTTGGTCGGTGGTGTGCCACAGTCCTCCGGTGGCATATGCCACCACGAATTCCGTAGGATTTTCCGGGTTGACGGCAAGGTCAACCACACGGCCGCTCATCACAGTTGGGCCCACACTCCGGAGCTCTAAACCTGCTGTCCAGCTGGCGGCATCCAATGAAGCGTGGGATGCGGTGACATTCAGACGGGCCTCGGCCGAGGTAGGGGCGATCAAGTCGCTTTTTCGTCCGCGTTGTCCTGCAGCGGTCAAGGCCAACAGGAGACTGGGGAAGAGGCAACAGGTATGAAGAAATGCGCGGCTCATCGGAGCTTGGGGTTGTTGCGATGCCGGTCGGCGTCACGGGTGGTTTTCTTTTCGAGGTTGCGTTGGAACGCAGCACTCAGGTCAACTCCTGTTTGGTTGGCCAAGGCAGCCAAAACCCACAGGACGTCAGCCATTTCATCTCCCAGATCGCGGCCAGCATCGGAAGGTTTTTCACTTTGGTCGCCGTAGCGCCGGGCCATGATGCGGGCCAGTTCGCCCACTTCTTCGGTGAGGATGGCCATGTTGGTCAACTCGCTGAAGTACCGAACCCCAATGGTGGTGATCCACTCATCTACTGTGGATTGGACTGTTGCGAGGCTGGGCGAATCAGGGGTCATTCCTTGTGTTGGGTATCCATGGTGATGGTGACGGGGCCGTCGTTGATCAGGTCCACTTCCATCATGGCGCCAAACTTACCGGTCGCCACGGGTCTCTTGAGGTGTTCCTCCAGATTTTTCAGGAAGTGTTCATAGAGGGGGACGGCCGTTTCTGGGCGGGCTGCATGAATGAAGCTGGGACGTGTGCCCTTCTTGTATTTGGCATGAAGGGTAAATTGACTGACCACCAAGGCGCCTCCTTTTACGTCCACCACGGAAAGGTTCATTTTGCCCTCGCCGTCCGAAAAGATGCGGAGTGCGGCCACTTTTGCTGCGAGCCAAACGGCATCGGCTTCCGTGTCTTCGGCATGCACACCGAGCAAGACCATGAGGCCGTGGCCACAGGATCCGATGGATTCTCCTTCTACCCGCACTTCCGCGCGGCTGACCCTTTGGACGACAGCCCTCATGATGCCAAATTAGGCATGGCGCTCGATTCCGGAGCCGGGTGTTTCGTCATTGACAAGGTGAGGGGGACTCCATGCTCCTCATCTTCCTCTGCTGAGGTAAATTGCAGCCTCACTTGTCATGATCCGTTCCCCTTTTCCCTTGCTACAGGCTTTCAGGATTTTTATGCTGCTCGGTTTTTGGGGGGCCAGTGCCGTCATGTCGGGACAAAAGAAAGTGGATTCCGGCTGGGAGTACTTCGCCAATCCTCAAGGGAGGACCACAGAGGAGGCCAAGCAATGGGTGATTGAACAGGCTAAAATCAGGGCGTTGGCTGCGTCATTTGGCACGCGGGTCAACAGCGAGACGGTGCAGGTTTCATCGGATTTCAACGGTCAGGTCGATGGGTCTTTTACCGAGCTCAATGTCCTACAAGTAAAGGGGGAGTGGCTGGAGACCACGTTGATTGAGGGCCCAAAACCCGAAGTGCGGGATGGTGAAATCTGGTGGTCTGTGCGCGTCCAAGGCAAGGCGCAGCCCATCAAGGAGAGCAAGGTGGATCTGCAGCTGGAATTGTGTTCGGATGTTCTCGGACTCAAGCAGGTCACTTTTTTGGAAGCAGGGGACCGGGTCCGCGCCCGTTTTCAATCTCCTGTAAACGGACACGTGATGTTTTTCTATCTCGAAAAAAACCTGGTCTACGCCCTGTCCAACAACAACGCTGAGTTTGCGGAGGAAGTGGAGGGTCAAGCGGTGTACTCACTGTTTAGCAATGAATCGGAGTGTTTGGAAATGGGAGCGGCCGAGCAAGGCTTAAAACGCCTGGCCCGATACGCTTGGGGCTTTCAGGTCACCAATGAAGACATGATGGATGCACAGGCGATGTTGATTGGAGCATTTGCGACACACGGTTTTTCGCCGCCTGTCATGAACTGGCAAGAGGAGGAGCAGATGTGGACGGTGGGCCAGGAGGAATTCGACCGGTGGGTCAAACAGAATTCAGGGCGTTCTGACCATTTTCAGATCCAGCGGGTGCCCATTCGCATTAGACCCAAACAACGATACTGATGAAGAGATTCATGTCAATTGCAGTTTGCTTGTGCGGGATGTTGGCGGCAAGTGCGGTGTCACTTTCCGCCCAGGTAGAGGCGGTGACCAAACGGTCTATGACCATTCAACGCCGTCCCGTCATCGCGCCGCCACAGTTGTCAATTGTGGAAGGCAGCGTTCGTTTCGAGGACGCCAATGGCAATGGGTATTTGGATGCCAATGAGCAGGCGACATTGACCTACAAGCTGAACAATGCTCCTACTGCTTTGGGCGACGCCCAAGGCATGGTGTGCGAAGTCCGGTTGGAAGGGGCATCGTCAGGTGTGACCGTTTCGGAGCAGATTCGGTTGGCTGATTTGCCCCGCGGCTCCACCATGGAATTTGCTGTCCCGATTCAGTCGTCCATGAAAACCAAGGATGGCGAGCTCCAGGTTTTCTTGAAAATTCAAGAACCGCTGGGTTTTGGCCCACCTGAGACTTCAGTGAGCATCAATACCTTGGAATTCAGATCGCCTGAATTGTTGGTGGTAGACCACAGGGTCAAGGAAGGAGAGATCACGCGCGGGCAGGCTTTTACCTATCAGTTTCTGGTGCGCAACAAGGGCGCGGGCTTCGCTTATGATGTGCGCTGTGAATTGGAGCTTCTCGACGAAGGGGTGCAACCGTTGTCTACGCAGAGTTTTAAGTTCAATCAGTTGGAGCCGGGTCAAGTGAAAGAGTTGTGGGTTTCGGTGATTGTACCGCCTGATTATCCGCACCAGGAGGTTCAGTTCAAGGTCGTTTTGGACGAATCATTGGGCCGTTACGCAGACACGTTCATCGGCGCCTTGCCGTTGGAGGCGATGTTGGACCAGGACATGTGGCAGGTGCCAACCTCGGACGGAACCGGTTCTGCCAGTTCGGTGTTCTTTGGGTCTGACGTTGACCGCAACATCCCCACCTCGAAAAAGACCCATGACCAGCGCTTTGCGTTGGTCATTGGAAATGAAAAATACGCTTCATCTAATCCGGGCTTGAACCCCACCCAAGATGTGCCGTTTGCAGAGGCCGATGCCTACATCATGCAGCAATACCTTCTGAAGCTGTGGGGCATTCCAGAGGAGAACATCATTCTGGAAACGAACGCCACGAAGGTGACCATGGAGCGTTCATTGGCGCAGCTGTCCAACTTCGCTGCGGCGATGGAAGGTGAGGCTGAATTGATTTTTTATTACAGTGGACATGGTCTGCCATCCGAAGCCACCAAAGAGCCGTTTTTGATTCCGATTGACGTGGACGGCGATGCTCCTGAGCTGGGGCTTTCACTCCAACAGGTGTATGCTGAACTGGGAGAAACCCCGACGGTGAGAACCACCGTCATTTTAGATGCTTGCTTTTCAGGGGGCGCCCGCAATGAAAGTTTGATCGCCGGTATGAAGGGGCTTGCCCGTGTGCCAGAAGAAGTAGAGGCGGGGGGCAATGCGGTTGTTTTTGCATCCAGCTCAGGGAACCAGTCGAGCGGAGTATTCGAAAAACAAGAGCACGGCTATTTCACCTATTTCATGCTCAAGCATATGCAGGAATCCAAAGGGAAATTGAGTTATGGGGAGATGTTTGATGATGTCCGTAAACAGGTCAAGTTGCAGTCCAACCGGGACGGCCGTGACCAAGAGCCCTCCGTCCGTGTTGCGCCGACCATCATCGATGAATGGCGGTCTTGGGGACTTGACGATTGATTGAAACCATGGACAGTATGAATTCTACCCGTTGTATTTCCGTTGTGGTGTTCTTGATGTTGTGGTGTTTGGCGCCCTGTGTGGGAGGTGCCCAAAGCGTCCATAAGCTGAATGTCAAAGATTTTGCGGAAGAACTGGAAGTCAGTTACCAGCTCAAGGCGGACCGTCCGCTGACCGTACAGCTCTATTTCAGCGAAGACGACGGTTACACTTGGAGGGGGCCACTGAAGTCGGTCTCTGGGGATGTGGGACCGGGGGTCGTCCCGGGAAAAAGGAAAATTGTCTGGAATTTTGCCGAAGAAGTTGAGGAACTGTGGGGCGATCGCTTCAGGTTCAAGGTGAAGACCAGCCAGCACTATGGCTTTTCGATGAAGTTCCGGGACGATTGGTTCAATGTTCCCGCTCCCATAGCCGATGATTTTGGTGAGGACAAGGATTTGGCCTCTTACCGGTTGCGTCAAGTGCCTGGCTGGAATGGCATTGAGATGAAGGCCCCATCGGGCAATTATGACTTTGAGATGCACCACGAATTGAGTGGCTCTGGTGTGAGTTCACGGGCGGAATTGATCGGTGCCCGTCACCGTCCAGCTGTGCTGGGCATGCTGTTCAGTTCTGTGCTTCCAGGATCAGGAATTCCCTATGTCACTTTTGGTGAATGCCAGAACTGGACGGTGGAATACAACGACCGGAAATCCAAAAAGGGCAACGGGAATTTTTGGAGCATCGCCATTTTTGGTGGCGCTGCGGCCTGGTTTTCCCACCGTGAGTCCAAGGCATATGAAGACGAATTGGCGCAGCCTTTTGGAAGTGAGGCGTCGGCCAAAGAGGCCGCAGAGTCCTTCAAAATTGGAAAATGGGGTGCTGCTGGATTGGCGGGTTTGATATACTCCACCCAGGTCATCAAAGTGATCCGTTGGAACAGGCGCCATCAGTCAGATATGGCGGATTTTGTGTCCCGTTGGGAGTGACCCTCGCTCACCCCGCCCACCACTGGCTCAGTCGAAGCCACACCCATTGCGCGTCGGAAAAAACCCCTTCTCCCCAAGCACCTAAGAAGCCGGGAATGGCGCTCAGCTGGCCGGCTTGAAGCATGGTGAATGCCGCTCCGTAAGCCAGCAAGAATGCAGTAGGCAAAAAAGCCACTGTAAAGACCCTTCCGGCATGGCGGAAGTCGGTTTGTCGGGGGTGTATTTGTCGCAAATGTCCCACGATGGACATTCCGAGCAAGGCTCCGAGCAACAGGCGTTCTGCCCACATGGGCAACCCCATCAACCCCGTCAGTCCAATCTCCATCAGCAGGAGCAGAGGGATGAAGTAGGGAGAGAGGTACAGGAGCCAGTGGCCGGGCGGTTCGAAGAGCACATGACCACTGCCATCTTCCCTCACTTTGAGTTCCCTCACAGGGATGAGGGTCAGCATGCCCACGATGGCGTGAAGCGATTCGTGCTCAATGGTTGTGATGAAACGTGCCCACCGCGTGTGACGCCACCAGGCGGTCCAAAGGACCAGTGTGCCCGTAAAACCTGCCCAAAAAGGCCATTGATCGGTGCGCAGCAGAGGTTGAATTTCCATCCAAATGACCTGCAGGGCTGCGGGAAGCCCAAACAGCGTCACTGCCCCGAGCGGCCACCGAAGACCTTGCAGGCCGAGCCTGATAGAACGCCTCAAGGCGATGCGGTCTCGTATTGGATGGAAACCTCCATTCGGTGGTTCGAAGCCAGACGGGCTTGCATCCAATTGTTGAGCACATTCCGGAGGGAATCTTCCATTTGAGGCCGAGGGAATGGGGCGTCCAACGTGATTTCCAATTGGGCCATGAAGGTCTCGGGCACCTTGGAACTGCGCCGCTGTTCGTTGATCCGTCCCCACCGTATCCGTGTGGCATTGGGGCAAATGGTGTAGAGTTCATTGCCAATACCTGCGGGAAGCAGTTTGGATTCCAGTTGTCGAAGACGGCCGCTGGTCAATGTCAACTCGGCGTTGAGCTGTTGGATTTGTCGGTCCTTGGCGGTGAGGTCCGAGAAACTGCTCATCATAAACGCCATCTGCTCCCTGATTTCTTCAATGTCGGCCTCGTTGATCCCGTTGTTGATGAGGTTCAGGTTGAATTTGGGGTGGGCTGCGGCGAGCTTTTGCTTCCATTGCTCTTCCTGTTCCGCGGTGACCATGGACCCGTAAATGGAGACCTCTAGTTCGGGCGGTTCGACGTCTCGGTTGATCTCCAGATCCACCGTGTTGCCTGGAATCTCCATGTTGGCCTGCACGAAAAGCTGCAAGGCGGCATTCTCTCGGCTCTCCTGTACGATGTTGTAAAAGATGTAGCCTGAAGGACCCAATAGTGCGAGGAAAAGGAGGGCGGACAGCCGCTTGTACCTGCGTTCCAAGGCGGGCTCTACATAGTGGAGTATTGGGAACCGCAAGTAGCGGACAACCAGCCAGGTGGACAGGGCGATCAGGGCGGTGTTGATCAAGAACAGATAAAAACCGCCGGCGAGGAAGTTCCATTCTCCATTGGCCAAACCATAGCCTGCTGTGCACAATGGCGGCATCAATGCAGTGGCGATGGCCACCCCTGGAATCACATTGGACTTCTCTTTTCGCGAGCCTGCCAGAATGCCTGCCAATCCGCCAAACAGGGCCACCACCACGTCGAGCAGTGTGGGCTGTGTTCTTGACAGCAGCTCGCTCGATGCCTCGTTGATGGGGGAGAAGGCAAAGTAGAGGGCGCTGGTCAGGATGGAAATGCCCACCGCAATGCCCAGGTTGGCCATTGAGGTCTTGAAGGTCGAAGCATCGTTGGTTCCGAGGCCCAGTCCAATGCCCATGATGGGCCCCATGAGCGGACTGACCAACATGGCGCCAATGACCACAGCTGTCGAGTTGACATTGAGGCCAATGGAGCAGATGATGATGCTGAACACCAAAATCCAAAGGTTGAACCCGCGGAATTCAATGTCTTTTTTGATGCCGAGGACGGTCTGTTCGGCGTCGGCCAAATCAATGATGCGGAAGCGCTCAATGGCCAGCGGCCGCAGCAGGGCCATGATGCGGTGCAAAATCGAAGGGGGAGGCGTGCTCGAGCCTGTATTGTCTTCCTTGCCGTTGTGGCCGGTCGTTTCGGTTGCTGGGGGTTCCTCCTGGGACATGTCAGAAAAAATCAGGGCAAACGTGTACAACGTCTTGCATCCTTGTGACGTGAACATAGGCTTTACGGACGAGTCCGTTCCTACCTTCGTTGCACGCTTTCGCACCTTCTTACGTTCGCAACATGGCCCAACGCGCATCCACCGCCCCTGCCACCCTTCAGCAAGCCCAAGATATGGGTCTGCGTCCGGAGGAATTTGATCAAATCGCCGAGATCCTCGGCCGCACGCCCAACTTCACCGAGATGTGCATTTACTCGGTGATGTGGTCCGAGCACTACAGCTACAAGAAGTCCATCAAATGGCTCAAGACTTTGCCCAAGGATGGCCCGCATTTGCTTGTCAAGGCGGGCGAGGAAAACGCCGGCATCGTGGACATCGGTGATGGCATCGGTTGTGCGTTCAAGATTGAGAGTCACAACCACCCGAGTGCCCTCGAGCCTTACCAGGGAGCGGCGACCGGTGTTGGTGGCATCAACCGCGACATCTTTACCATGGGCGCGCGCCCCATTGCCCAGTTGAACTCACTGCGTTTTGGAGACCTCGACCACCCTAAGACCAAGTGGTTGCTCGACGGCGTGGTCCGTGGCATTGGCGATTACGGCAACAGTTTCGGTGTGCCCATCGTCGGAGGCGAAGTGTATTTCGATCCCGTGTACCAGGTCAATCCGCTGGTGAACGCGATGAGCGTGGGCCTGCTCGACAGCGACAAGATCATCAGCGCCAAGGCGGGTGGTCCTGGCAACCCGGTGTACATCGTCGGCTCTGCTACAGGAAAGGACGGCATTCAAGGGGCTTCGTTTGCCTCCAAGGACATTACAGCGGACAGTGCTGAAGACCTGCCGGCGGTGCAGGTGGGCGACCCCTTCCAAGAGAAACTGTTGCTCGAGGCTTCGCTGGAGCTGGCCGGCAGCGATGCTGTGGTCGGTATGCAGGACATGGGTGCCGCGGGCATCACCTGTTCCACCTCAGAAATGAGCGGCGGCGGTGGCGTCGGTATGGACATCCGATTGGACCTCGTGCCCAAGCGACAGGCCGACATGGAGCCGTTTGAGATTTTGCTCAGCGAGAGCCAAGAGCGCATGTTGGTGGTCGTCAACAAAGGCCAAGAGGCCGAGATCGAGGCCATTTTTGAGAAGTGGGACCTCCATGCCGTGAACATCGGCGTGGTGACGGAGGGCAACACCCTGCGTTATTTTGATGGAGAGGAGCTCATCGGTGAAGTCCCTGCCGACAGTTTGATTTTGGGCGGAGGCGCCCCGGTCTACGAGCGCGAATACAGCGAGCCTGCTTACATCAAAGAAGTCGAGAAATTCGACCTTGATGCCATTCCAGAACCCAAGGACTATGTTGCCACGGCCAAGGCTTTGGTTTCACGCCCCAACCTCGCCTCCAAGCGCTGGGTCTATGAGCAGTATGACAGCATGGTGGGGACGGTGAACCGTTCCACAAACCGTCCTGGCGACGCTGCTGTGGTGCAGGTCAAGGGGTCTACAAAAGGCCTCGCCTTGAGTGTGGATTGCAATGGCCGGTATGTCGAAGCCGATCCCCGCAAAGGATGCGCCATCGCTGTGGCTGAAGCCGCCCGCAACATCGCCTGCGTGGGAGGTACCCCCAGCGCGATCACCAACTGCCTCAACTTCGGTAACCCCTACAATCCTGAGGTGTATTGGCAGTTTGTCGGAGCCATTGAGGGCATGGGAGACGCCTGCCGAGCATTCAATGCGCCGGTCACCGGAGGCAATGTGAGCTTTTACAACCAAACAGTTGATGCCGATGGAACGGCCAAACCGGTGTACCCCACGCCCACCATTGGCATGTTGGGGCTTTTGGAGGATGCCCAGCGTCAGATGACCTTGGACTTCAAGGAGAAAGGCGAGCTCATCTTTTTGTTGGGAGAGTCGCACAACGACCTCGGATGTTCCGAATACCTCGTGGCCATGCACGGAGTGCGTTACAGCCCTGCTCCGCATTTTGATCTGGACTTCGAAGTGAAACTGCACGCTGCGGTTCGGACGTTGATTGACCGCCGTCTGGTGGCTTGTGCGCACGATGTCAGCGATGGAGGTTTGTTTACCGCTTTGATAGAAATGGGATCTCCCCGCGGTTTCGGTTTTGATGTGGAGAGCGACAGCGAAGTGCGCTTGGATGCCTTCTTGTTTGGAGAGGCTCAGGGCCGAATCGTGGTGACCACCACCGAATCCGACCAGGAAGACTTCCTCGATGTTCTCGGCGAGGTGGGCATTCCAGTGACGCTCTTGGGACACACCACCAAGGGCAAATGTGTCGTGGACGGTCAACACTATGGCTTCATAGGCGAGTACCATCAAGCCATGGAGACGGCCATTCCCGAAGCGATGGCCCAATAAATACACCCAATAGACGTTCCAACCGCATGCGCCTGCTCCGCTTTCTCATCAGCCGCACATTCTGGGTCCAATTGGGCGTGGTTGTGGTGTTGGCTGTGGTGGGGTTTGTAGCGCTCAATGTGTTTCTAAGGGCCTTTACCCGCCACAGCGAGCGGATTGCCGTGCCATCGGTGGTGGGAATCCACATGAACGAGGCCGAAATGGCCCTTGAAGCAGCAGGCCTGAAGCCTGTGGTGATGGACAGCTTGTATTCCGCCAAAGGCGCTGCTGGGAGTGTGGTAGAGCAAGATCCAGCAGCCGGAGTAGAGGTCAAGGGCACACGCAATGTGTATTTGACGGTGTACCGCACAACACCACCGAGTGAGCGTTTGGAGGTCGAGGAGGGCATGGATGCTGGTGTCGCCCGCATCCTGTTGGACGTCAAGGGATTTCCGTTTAGGGAGCGCTATGAGCCCTCGACTGAATTGTCGGGATTGGTCATGCGCATCGAGGACAGCAAAGGAAAAAGCAAAATGCCCGACGACAGGTTGCGCAAAGGCGCTCCTTTGGTCCTCGTCATTGGACAGGCCTCGTCCGAACAGGTGTCCCTGCCAGAATTGGTAGGCCTGACCCGAAAGCAAGGCATGGTGGCATTGAAAAAGGCCGGACTATCAGCGGGTTTCTCAAGGTGGGGCTTTGATCCCATCTCCGGACAAGACTCTAGCGAAGCCTTAATTTCATCACAATTGCCGGCGTATACGCCCGGAAGACAAGTCAATGCTGGAACGGCCATTGACCTGACTTTTGAGCAGCCGGTTGCCGCATCAGATGTCCCACAGGTGGAACAACCTCCAATTGAATGAACCCGCATTTCTCTTTTAGTATTCAAGGTGCCTCACTGGCTGTATTGACGGCGATCTCCAGTGTGGTGTGCAGCCAGGAAGTGGAGCGCGATTTGCAATGCGTTCCGGCGGAATGGTCGGCGCTGTCGTCTCCTGATGCCCGCAGGGGTGGAGGCAATTTCTCCTTGCCCTTCTTCGACGATTTTGCATCGCCCACATTTTCCGTGGAGGATGGCCCTGCTGAACTGGTGCGTTGGACGGATGCTTCCGCCCGGCGGACGGCCACATTTGCGTTGAATGCGCCCACGGTGGGTCAGGCCACTTTAGACGGATTGCGGGCAGACGGGTTTCCCTATGCTTTCAATGAAGAGTCTACGGGATGGGCAGACACCCTGACTTCTGTGGCCATCAACCTCGCGGGAAATACCCCCAACGACAACATTTACCTCACGTTCTTCTACCAAGGAGGTGGCCGAGGCAATGCCCCTGATGACAACGACAGTTTGGTGGTGGAATTCCTTGCACCGGATGGCGGTGATTTGGGATGGAGCCAGGTGTGGTC